>JALOCC010000098.1 GCA_023227945.1 Candidatus Omnitrophota bacterium | reverse complement strand
TATCTAAGAGATATGGTTCCGAAAGATGTTCGAAAGAAGTAGAAATCCTATCTATGACTTTCTTACCTCTATCTGTTATGTTCGCCGTTATATTTTATATAATCATGAAGGAACAGGGACTGTAGAAAGGAATTAGTACCCTATCGTCGTGAAACCATTCCAAGGATTTGTCCATCCTGTGGTTCCTAAACGATAATACAAAGTCGGTGTTGCCGTTCCAAAAACATCCGCAGTTCCTATCGTTGGAGCGTTTCCTTCAAAGAAACAGGCGGTAGGGAATGACAGATAACAAGTTGCATCAGGGATATGAGATATTCCGCTTGAGAATCTTATGTTTTTCAATGTGTCTTCTCCCGTGAAGCAAGCTGTTCCGATGGAAGTTATGGAATCAGGAATATAAACAGAAACGATATCATCTGTGTTCCCAAAGACATTTTCAGCAATTGCGATGACAGGTTTACTGTTAATAGTCGAAGGAATGATAACGAATTCTTTTCCTAAACTATAATTAAATCCCGTAATGGTAATGTCGCTTCCGTTATCTGTATATACGAAATCTGTTGACGGATTGGGATTATCAAGATATCCCCAATAATATTCATTAGTAACTGTTCCGCCCAAATCATTATCTGCCTGAAGCCAAAAACATTGCGCTGTAGTACAAGTTCCTGTATTTTGAGGATACGTCCAAGATCCTGATCCTCCACCCGGGTAAAAACTTGCGATATCGCAGGTTCCGGTATTTGAAGAAGTCTCTTGAAAAATTCCGTGGTGACAGGTGCCGGAATCCGCGTTTTGTGAAGAATAGTAAAATCTCGCTGTCGCTGAAACTGTACTGTAGTTTATTCCGTTATAGAATGAAGCGTTTTCGCAAGTCGCTGTTTGATCTTCTGTAGTCCCGTTAAATGTTCCGTCATTAAAGACAGCAGAGACACAGGTTCCGAAATTGTAGGACTGTGCGGCATCTGACTGAAAAATCGCGGTTGTAACGGTTCCATAGTTGATAGAATCAACAAAGGTTACGGTTCCCAAAACGGCACTATCACCTGTTTGGCTTCCATTAGTCAATGTGAGTCCTTGCGTAATTGTGAAAGACCCTCCATTTATTGTCGTTCCGGAGAACACTGCTGAATCACAAATCAAGCTTCCTGTAGTAATGGTTTTCCCGGTAAAATCCACGCTGTCCACAGAAGTAGGAATACCAGAAGGTGAATAGTTTCCGATTTTATCCATGTCTCCGTCGATAATTCCTGAAAATACATATGAAACCGGACCTTCTTGTATCGGCGCGATACTGATAGATTTTGCCTGGACTATGATATTTGTTGTTGGTGTAACTTGAACGGTATTTACAAACCAACCTTCTCCGTCAACAGTCCCCAAATCCTGTTGGGTATCATTTATGAAAAAAGTGCCGTTTTCGTCACCCAAAAGAGAAGGTTTTATTCTGAGATACAATTGAAATTCAACAGATTTCGGAACAAATTGTGCGTTCCCGAAAAACAGGCGGGTTCCGTTGATATCTGTTATATATGCCTGAATCGCTTCTTCTCCGGGATTGCACCATCCGAGAGGAGATAGGAATTTAATATAGGTGAAATTCGTATAGAATGTCAAACTTGTGGTGCCGATACTTCCTGAAACCAAAGAAATTGATTTTATCCCGGAATGATAGACGGGAACACAATACCCGGCAGTCGTTAGAGGTGTTGAAGAAAAATCGAAAGAAGTCTGGCTGTCATCGCTCCATGTTAAAACAAAGACAACACCCGTAATTTCTGAAGACGGTACAATCTTTATCGGGAAAGGGGTATATGTGTTTCCGGTTACGGAAGTGGACACATAACTCGTATTGTTAATTACGGAAGTTTCAGGAAGAGATATTTGCCATATCGGATCAGCCCCGACAGAAGGGATTACGGGAATGGCAGAAGCGAAAATCATATTTTCCGGAGGAAGGACATTTCTTGACTGAAGATAATTCCCGGTTATTCCATGATAAATCTTATTTACCTTATCAGAAACCTTAAGATCATTATAAGCGAGAAAGCCGTTGATGGTTTTATCTGTTAATTCACTTTCCGTCAGGAAATAGGTATTGAAAGCATTGAACATCCTTTTAAATTCGACATATCTTGAAAGGCATGAATATTCTGTGGAAACCGTCTTAATGTATTCCCTATAATTTTGCAAAGCAAGCATCAATGGATATTCCACATCTGAATTACCGCGAAAGAAAAAATGACTTGAGAGGTCAATGTTATATGATCGGAATGAAGAATACAAGGAATCTTGTTCAGATTTCAACGTATCATAAATTTCTTCCACCCTGTCAAAGATATTCGCCAAATTCTGTTTTGTAAGTGTCGTTGCCATATTTTATCTCTAATTAAATGGTTTCAATGAGCAAGCCGATTGTGTGATCTTCAGAAAGGTTCGTAATGACGATATCATAAGTCCAGGAATTCGGATTTCCTGAATCCGTATGAACGATATTCCCATCAAAACTGATCGTATACTTCAGGGTCGTTAACCCAGAAATAGATTGAACTACACGTAAAAGAGTGTTGGTTCCGTGATAAAGAACATAAGGAACATCGGGATTTCCTACTATCGTTTTGGGCAATTCTTTCGGATCTCCGTTACTGTCTAGGTTCGTAAAATCATAAACTTTCAAATTCGGATAGGCATATTCTGACGTTAAAAAGATAGAATGCTCTATAGGGTTTGGTCCGAGGTTAACTAGTTCTACTTGAAAGCTGTTCATTGTTGTCAGAGTTGTAGAGGGTTTTATCGCTGAGTAATCGGCAGAAGGGGAATCTGTCCACCTGTTAAAAACGTAAAAAGAAGCTGGTAAGGACTCTACAAGCCATGCTTTGATATCTACAACGTCTCCTACGGCATTGGAAGGGATATAGGTGTTTCCGCTAAGGGTATATGCGATGGGCTGCGTGTGGAAGCTATATCCGTCAGGAATCGATGTTTGGTTGGTGGTGAAGATAACGACGGCGGCAGTTTTAAAAGTAAATGTAAAATCAATCTGAGTTTGTCCTTCTGTAATTCCAAAGGATTGCCCGTTCGTAATGGTTCCGCTGTTTGAGAGGTTATCCTCCCATCCGATGGAAACAAGTATATATTTGGTATCATCATAAATCGCCGTGGGGTAAAATGTGCAAGGGATAAACCACTGGCTTTCGCTGTCAATCGGTTGTTTCCCGACAAAATCGACACGTATGTCGGAAACATTTTCAGATTCTCCGTCCAAGACCAGATTC
>JALOCC010000037.1 GCA_023227945.1 Candidatus Omnitrophota bacterium | reverse complement strand
TTGACATTTTGTTTGGCAAGGTCATTGAATATTCTTGCGGCAATGCCCGGCTTATCCGGAACATCGCAAACGGTAATTTTAGCTTCGTTTTCGGTTAAGGCCACTCCTCTTACAACAGATTCCTCAATATGCGGAAGCTTATCCATGATTACAGTTCCCTCCTTTTTGGAAAAACTCGACTTAACATATATTGGCATATTAAATTTTTTACCTACCTCAACAGCCCTTGTTTGCATTACCTGCGCACCCCTTGCGGCTAACTCCAGCATCTCATCAAAAGTTATATAGTTTAGTTTTTTTGCATTTTTGATAATGCGCGGGTCTGCAGTATAAATACCTTCTACGTCGGTATAAATTTCGCACATATCGGCAGAAAGTGCAACCGCCAAAGCTACCGCGCTTAAATCCGAGCCACCGCGGCCTAAGGTAGTAATTTCTGATTTTGTGCTTTTACCCTGGAAGCCAGCGATAATTACGATTTTACCCGCGGATAATTCTTTTTTTATCCTGTCGGTTTCAATTTTTAAAATCTTTGCTTTGGTATGATACTTATCCGTAATTATCCCTACCTGGGAACCGGTAAAAGAAATTGCCTCGTAGCCCTGCCTGTGTATAGCCATGGCCAAAAGCGCGGATGATATTTGCTCGCCTGTTGATATAAGCATATCCATTTCCCGTTCTTCCGGGTCGGGGTTTATCTTTCTGGCCAGCGTTATAAGCTCATCAGTCGTATCTCCCATTGCGGAGACTACAATAGCGAGCTTGTTTCCTTTTTTTGCGTAAGAAATTATTCTCTCGCAAACCTTCTCAATTCTGCTTACATCGGCAACTGATGAACCGCCGTATTTTTGTACTATTAATTTATTTTGCATAATTTTTCTTTCCCGCCGTTAGAAAAAATAAATATACCGGATATGCCTTATTCAATAAATACAATTTTACAACTTTAATTTTTCTTGAGCAAGTAGATGTTTTGTTTTAAACGTTAAATTTATTTGCTGCATATTTTATCTAGTTTTCGCTGAAAGGTTATTCAGCGAAAACTACCTAGAAAATAATTCATCAGGTCTGGCCCGCTTGCAAAGTAGAGGCTTGAATTTGCGGCTTCTGCTTCACAATACGAGGAAAAATTCTGCCTATTTATGCCGGGGCCGGCTAAAACAAACGGAACAGGCTCATCTGTATGCGTGCGTTTTGAAACAGGTGTGGGATGATCAGGTGTAATTATAATCCGGTAATCTTTGCCTTTCATTCTCTCCACAATAGTCCCTACAACAAGCTTGTCTATCCGTTCAATACAGGTAATTTTCATCCTTAAATCATTGTTGTGGCCGGCTTCATCTGTTGCTTCTATATGAATAAATACGAAATCACAATCATCCAGCGCCTTTATTGCTGCCTCAGCTTTGCCTTTATAATTCGTATCATAATAACCATTGGCGCCGGAAACTTCAATAACTTTTAAGCCTATGATTTTGCCAATGCCATTTATAAGGTCAACTGCGGAAATTACTGCACCGGAGATTGCAAACTTTTCTTTAAATGCAGGAATCGCGAGCCGGCGCCCCGCGCCCCAAAGCCAAATCATATTAGCAGGATTTTCTCCTAAATCTATACGCACTTTATTTATTTCGTGGTCTTTTAGAAGCTCTCTTGAACGGTTCATAAGCGTAATTATATGTTCGCTTCCACGGCCGGACGGTAGATGCTTCTTAATACCTCTACCCATAATATCGTGCGGAGCGAAGAAATTAAGCTTCTCCAATAAAAGCTTAACTCCCTTTTTATAAACCATAAGATGGCGGTAACTTTTTCCGGCATAAAATTTTATATCTTCTGTTCCAAGATTTTTATCGAGATGTTCTATGAGGATACGGGCTTCTCTGTCGCTGATGTGCCCCGCGCTATAATCAAGAAGTTTTCCTTCTGACTCGCTAATGAGGTTACAACGAAAAGCCAAATCATCTTCCCCCAGTGTTATGCCGAAATTAGCGGCTTCGAGCGGGCCGCGGCCGCAATAATACTTTTCCGGTTCATAGCCAAGAAGCGAAAGATTTGCCACATCACTCGCCGGCTGAAATCCTGAAGGAACAGTTTTTACTCTTCCTAATACCCCTTCTTTTGCTAGTTGGTTCATAAAAGGTTTATCCGCAGCTTCCAGCGGAGTTTTGCCGCCGAGAATTTCATTGGGATAATCCGCTGCTCCGTCGGGAACTATGAATATATATTTCATTTGCCTCACTCCGTTCGGCTTACACAGATGATCACAGATAGCATAGATTCTGTATCACGTATCAGGTAACACGTATCACGCCGTAAAGGCCTGTTACGTGTTACCTGATACGTGGTACATAAACGATAATAATAAATCTGTAATCGTCCGCTTTCCAATCTGTGCTCATCTGCGTATCAAAAGTTTATTACAATCCCCTTTATTTTGCAAGGGTTTTCTGGGCTAGCTGTCAGCTATCAGTCTTCTCAACCAACAGGTTGACCCGCTTAAATGTTTTTATAAGGTGGCGGGGCTTTCAGCAAAAAAATAGAACTGAAAGCTGACGGCTGAAGGCTGACAGCTGTATATTTCTATTGCAAAATAATCTCCAAACTGTATTATTATAACTATTATGATTAACGAAGGAGAGCTGGTATTTCTTTATAAAGACGAAAAACGCAATTATCTTATAAAAATACAGGGCGGCAGGCTTCACACCGATTTAGGCTTCCTTGAATTAAAAGATATAATCGGCAAAGAATTCGGGCAAAAAATTGAAACCAACCTTAAGCATACCTTCTATATTTTGCGGCCATACCTGCATGAAATGGTAATGAAAGTAAAAAGGAAAACCCAGATTCTTTATCCTAAAGATATCGGAATAATACTTACGAGAGCAAATATATTTCCCGGAGCACGGGTAATTGAATCAGGCGCTGGAAGCGGAGCGCTCACAACGGCATTAGCAAATTTCGTAAGGCCCGGCGGAAAAGTTTACAGCTATGACAGGAATAAAGAGTTTCTTGAAAACGCCAAAAAGAATATTGAAAAATACGGGCTTAGCGAGTATGTTGAGTTTAAACTTCGTGAAGTAACTGACAGTTACGATGAAAGCGAAGTTGATTTTGTAATGATTGACATTGGAAGCCAGTGGGACTTAATTGACGCTGCCTATAAAGCGCTAAAAGGCGGCTCGCGCCTTGCAACAATATGCCCCACCTTTGAACAACTTACAAAAACAGTATTCGCGCTTGAAGAAAAAGGGTTTATTAATATTGACAGTATAGAAGTTTTTATTCGAAATATACTTGTTCGCCGCGGTAAAACCCGACCCGAACAACATATGCCGTCACATACCGGCTGGCTGGTTTTTGCTTCAAAAATATTCAAAAACACTTCAAGCAATGAACCTGCGCCTAAAGACGCTGAACCTCTATAATATATTCGTTGCCTATTATTTTTAAAACAGTAACTTTAAAATCATTGTTTGCTATGCGTTTTATGTCTGCGGCTAATGATTTGCCCACTACGCAATAAGTCGTTACCTGTTTAAACAAAAATTCCTTCAATTCCCGGTCCGAAGATAGGAAGATTAAAGGGTGCTTGCTAAAAAACTGCTTACCCGGTATATCTAACACTGCGACATCTTTGTCGGTATAATACTTCACCCCGCGGACAAAAGTTTTTGAGCAAATTATAGTGTTGTTTATTTCTGCATTCTTTAATAAATATTCTGAAGCAGCTTTTGAAGAAATATAGGGTTCAAAATTATTATGGATAAGCGGCAGGCTGCATAAAAATATCGGGACTATTGCTCCCACCAGATAAATCGCTGCTGATAGTTTTTTCCTGTATATACAAAATAAAATTGCCGCGGCTAACAATAAAAACCCGGCAATTAAAAAGTATACCCCGGCAGAATTTCCTATGTAGTTTGCGTATTTTTTGGAACTAAAAAACAAAGCAATTGGAATAGACAAAACAAAAAATGATATTACAGATAAAACTACATATAAAATGCTTTTATATTTGTTGTTGCTTAAAATATCACGTATGAAGCCTCCAGTAAGCAAAGCCATTGGCGCAAAGGCAGGAAAAATATAATTTGCTACTTTAGAATGCGCAACCTGAAATATCAAAAATACCGAACCTATCCAGCAAACCAGAAAAATATAGAATGAATTCTCTTTTTGCCTTAGCCCCTTATATAAAAAAGCTAAAGCCCCCAAAACAAACAAACTCCAAGGAAGCATGCCGGAAACAATCAGGGAAGGATAGTAATACCAGGTATCGTGCCCGCCGTGTTGAGCTTCTACTGCTCTTCTTAAATTATCATTTAAAATAAATTCATTCACGAAAGTATTTCCGTACTTTTGAATCATAAGTATATACCAAGGGGCAATTGTTAAAAATAAAACAAAAAATGACCATATTGTCTCTTTGCAAAATAGAAATCTTAAATCTTTCTTAATCAACAAAAAGGCAATTATGGCGAAACACGGTATTAATATGCCGAGCGGGCCCTTGGTCAAAACTGCAAAACCCATGCAGATTGCCGACAATAATAATCCGATTAACTTTTTCTTTTGATTTACATAGGCGAAAAAGAAAAATGAAAGCGACATCATAATAAGTACCGAAAAAAACATATCGGTAAACACTGTTTTGGCTAGCCCGATATACATACCGCAGGACATTAGAATAATACTTGAAAGGAATGCCTTTGAGCGGTCTTTGAATCCAAGCAAACCAAGAAAATAAAGTGTAATTACACCTAACACTCCAAAAATTGCGGGAAAAAAACGCGCGGCAGCTGCATTGACCCCAAAAATCATGAAGCTAAACCTAAGAAGCCAATATATAAAAATCGGCTTCTCAAATTGCGGCTGGCCGAATAAATAAGGCGTTGACCAGGTATTTTGCTGAATCATTTCCTTGGCAGTCTGAGCATAAAAAACTTCGTTATCATTAGTCAGGCTTATTATGTTATTTCCTAACAGAAACAACAAACCCGAAACAACAATCAAAATCAGGATATCTTTTATGCTTTTATTCTTACTCATTTTTTAGCTTGCCTCCTTAAGCCACCCACATAACGCAAAACCACAAATTGTTTTTGCATCTATTATTTTGCCTTCCTTGAACATTTTTTGAATTTCTCTTTTAGTAAATACGAATGTTTCTATAACCTCATCTTTCTGGTGAAGTGGTTTTGTTTTAACTAGATTTTGCGCTTTATAAATAAAAATTTTTTCTGTGGAATACCCTGGAACGGGAAAAATTAAACCTAACTTAATAAATTTATTACTTTTATAGCCTGTTTCTTCAACTATTTCTCTGCGCGCGCAGGCTTCCGGACGTTCCCCTTTCTCAAGGGTCCCTGCGGGAAGTTCGTAAATGTAGGAATTAATTACCGGCCTGAGTTGCCTCAGCATTATTACTTTGTTTTTGCCAAGCAAAGGCACAACTAATACCGCTCCGGGATGCTTTACAATTTCAAAGCGCGCAAGATATCCGTTAGGAAGGCGGATTTTTTTTACAGAAACATTCAAAATTTTGCCTTTGAAATTTTTATGTTCAAACTTCATTGTGCGCTCCGGTTGCGTTTTTCGGTTATGGTTGCGCAACTCGTCTCGGTTGCGTCAATCGTCCATCGTCATTAAGACGCAACCGATAGACGGTAGGCGTAACGAGCGGCGCAACCGCTTTACGCAACCGTAATCTAAACTCATAATTTATCTATCAATTACCTCAATAACGCTATCTGCCTCATATCTTGGGCAGACTGTCTGTTTACCTTTCCATATTGGCACAAGCTCGATTTCCTCTGTTATTATGCCTTGCCGCATAAAAATAAGCTTAAGCGGCATTAAAGTATTTTTATTCCAGAAACAATACCGGTCGGCGCTATCAAAAATAAAAAGCATACCTCTGTCTTTCGGCATCCAGATGATATTTTGCAGTCCCTGCAAACGCTTATCATAAGTGTCAGCCACCCAAACAATTAATTGCTTACCGGAAACTTCCATTCTTTTTTGTTCAAGCGGAAACCTGAATATTGCCGTAAGCCAAAAGATGAGGCCGCTTAGCAACAAAACCAAGAAAACAAGTAAAAGCTTAAATCTGATATTTCGCATATAACTACCAAATGCCTTCTATCTGTTCTTTGCAATACTCGCATCGGCCTTGTTTTATATTTTTACTTTCAACAAAAAAACCTTTTCTCGCAATTAAAACTTTGCCACAAGCCGGACAAGTCGTATTTTCATAATCTGTATCCGCATTACCGATATAAACATATTTAAGCCCAGACTTTTTTGCGATATCATAAGCGAGTAAAAGGCTTTCCGAAGGGGTTACTGCAATTTTATTAAATTCAAAATCCGGATGGAAACGCGATAAGTGCCATGGTATATTTTTATCCACCGAAGCAATAAATTCAGCTATTTGCTTAAGTTCAATCTTTCCGTCATTTTTACCGGGAATAATTAAAGTCGTTATTTCTATCCAAAGCCCAAGCTTTTTCATCAAGATTATATTTTCTAAAACCGGCTTTAAAGAGGCCTGGCATATTTTGCGGTAAAAATCTTCACTAAAAGCTTTCAAATCAACGTTAGCGGCGGAAAGAACCGGTTTTATATGCTCAAGAGATTCTTTGCTCATATAACCGTTGGTCACAAATATATTAAAAAGCCCTTTTTCTTTTGCTAATTTTGCCACCTCATAAGCAAACTCAAAATAAATAGTAGGCTCTGTGTAGGTATAAGAAATACTGGGGCAATTATTAGACAAGGTTTGCTCAACTATAGCTTGAGGGCTTAATCGATACTCGAATAAATTGAGTTCTTGGGCGATTTTCGCCTGGGAAATTTGCCAATTTTGGCAGAACCCGCATTTAAAATTGCACCCAACACAAGCTATGGAATAGGATTTTGAGCCAGGCAGAAAATGATACAAAGGCTTTTTTTCTATTGGGTCAATGTTGGCTGCGACAACTTTACCGTAACTTAATGAATACAGTGTGCCTTTCTTGTTTATCCGCACATTGCATATACCATAAGCTTCATCGTTGATGCGACAATGATGATTACAGAGAAAACAATCAACGGTATTGTCTTTATTTTTCGTGTAGAATAAGGCTTCTTTCATGTTCAGCTTTCAGCTATCAGTCTTCAGCTTCCAGCTGATAGCTGAAGACTGACGACTGAAGGCTTTTTACCAATTATATAGTTGATTTTTCAAAATTCAATGCTAATATATTTTTGTGGACAAGCGAGACAATCCTTTCTTTTCTTACGCTTATTTAGACTCTCAGAGGCTAAAGGACACCTTTTTTTCTCCTCCCAAAAAGAAACGCAAAAAGAAAACCTCTAAAAAAAGATTTGCTTTACTTGGAGCGAGCGCCATCCTAATTCTTGCTGCAGGCATATTCTTTTTTATGAAATATGATTTCATGGTCATAGCGCGGCAAATACCGGATACCTCTAATAGCGGAATCTCTCTTCTTTCGAAAGACATGCTTGAATCAACCAGGTGCATAGCCCAGGACGAACGGTTGATGAAAAAAGAAAATGCTTTTATCTATCTGACAATTCCTAAGGAACGCGTTGCAATAAGCTTTAATCTTAAAAAACCAATAGATTTACGGTCAAATTCTCTTTCTCTGTATTTAAAAAAGTCTGATGCGCCATTAAATATAGCGGTTGTTGTGAAAGATACCAGGTTTTTCTCAAACTCCTTAAACCCGGTTATAATTGAAGTAACCCAGAACGACCCTTCTTTCATAAAAGTGCCGATAAACTTTACCGGCTCAAATTTACAGAATACGAACCTCTACCAGGTAAAACAGATTATCCTCTATTTTTATCCTCAGGATAAAGAGAAGATAAATTGGACACTGATTAAAGATCTTATTTTAATTTAATGGATCAACCCCGCTTATAAAGCGGGCAGGGCAGAATTAGGGAGGTTAAAATGAAAATAATTTCTGTAGTCAATCAAAAAGGCGGCTGCGGAAAAACAATTAGCGCGGTTAATCTATCGGCGGCTTTAAGCAAAAAGGGATTTAAAACTTTGCTCATAGATTTAGACCCCCAGGCACATGCAACATTTGCCCTTAGAAAAGAAAGCGTTTTTAACATAACCGATATCTTAGAAAAAATAGCAAAAAATGAAAGCTTGCCGGAAGCTACGCTATATCAATCCGTTTCTGAAAATTTTTACTTCATAGGCTCACGCATAGGGCTTGCTGCGCTCGAGCATAAATTTTCCCAAAGAGATGACCGGTTGGATATTCTTTCTTTGTTTCTTAAAGCTGTATCCGCGGATTTCGACTATTGCATTTTAGATTGCCCTCCTAACCTGGGATTGATTACGCTAAATGCACTGCAAGCAAGCGAATATTCGCTTATTCCTCTTAGTATTTGTGATTTTTCCCTTCGCGGTGTCGAAATACTAAAAGACATAATTATCATGCTTAAAGAATTTAAAGGTAAAACCCCTATATGTTTTTACCTTTTGAATCAGCTGGATAAACGTTCACGGTTCGCATTGAACTTTATCCAGAGAGTTAAGGAACAACTCGGCAGTTTGTTGTTAAATACAGCCGTACGTTCAAATGTCCATCTTAAAGAAGCCGCTGCCAACGGCAAAAATATATTTGATTATATGCCTGACTCAAGGGGAGCCGAAGATTTTACGGCACTGGCGCAAGAAATATTAAATATAACTTCCGGCAAAGCCTGGACTCAACTTTTCCTGAAAGGAGAAAAGGTAGACAACGTATACGTTATAGGTGATTTTAATAACTGGCAAAAACAGGAAAGCTATAAATTAAGAAAGATAGGCGAAGATATATGGACTTTAAATATTCCTCTCGAGAAAGGTAAATACCGTTATAAATTCCTGGCAGGTGGCGCTTGGATTACCGACCCGCATAATAAACTTAGCGAGGATGATTCATACGGCGGGAAAAATTCGCTTATTATTATTGAATGAACAAACGTTAATTCGCGTTGTCAGCTTTTTCTGACGATTGTAATTTTGCCTAAAGGAACTATAAATTCCATTTTAACCGGAATTCTTTCTCTCTTATCAAGCCAAAGATTAAACTTCTTGTCTCCCCTGCCTGATAAAAAATAAATATCTTTTGTGCCTTTGCCGAAAGCAATATCCTTTTCATACAACATCTTTATTGTAATTTTTTGCGTGGGCAGATTAAAGTAAAGTAATTTGTTTTTTACCAAATCTATATTTTTCGGGAAAAAATACAACAAAGACAAAATATTGTGTATGGGTTTTTTTTGGCGCAAATATACTTCTTTCTTGCCGGAATTGCTTTTAGTTATAGTAATTAATCCTGTATCCTGATTATATACTTCTTTTATCAACTCTTTTTTTCCGAAGAATACCACGTCCCTTTCTACTTTAAGCGGAAGATAAGTTTTCGAGTCTATGAATACTTTTTCTTTGCTTTCTAGGTTAAGAAGCTTAAGTATATTTGTATCGGAATTAAGCAGAATTACTTCTGCATTGCGGCCGTCAACGACTTCTCTTCCTAAATATCTCCATTCTATCTTTCCGGTAGGAATACCGTTAAAAAAAACTTCATAAAACAATGAGTGTTCCGGCCCAAATCTTTCCTCGATATCCTCACATAAACCTAAGCCGGACGTTAAAACAAAACATAAAAAAAATAAGCTGCACCATTTGCTGAACAATCCCAATTTTTTCTTCATTATAAATCTTTCCTTTCTGGAGCCCGCACTGGCCTGGCTGCCGAAGGCAGTCCAACAGGCTTTCAGCCTGGTAGACAGGCGTGCCATGGGCTATTTTCCTTTCGCCCACTTAAAGCGGACGGCACCCCTTTCCGCTATTCATCCGCGGTCGTAGCCCTGTCCGCCGTACGGCGGGCGGGCGAGCGGGCAGGGAATTCTGGCAAAAGGGATTAAACATTAATCATCTTTTTTAACTCATCCAGTTTGTTTACGGTAGCTAATTCGCCTTTCTTTATAAAATCCTGCACTTTTTCAAACTCAAGCCAGCGTAAAGTGCCGAAATTTGGATGTATGACGCAATCAGCAACAGTTACTGCCTGTTCGATAAATTGCCTTTGCATTGTTTCAATGCTTCCGAATATAAAATCAAGGATATGAAATTTATTTTTTTTATCGTATTCTTCAATAATTTCTTCCTGGGAAGGCGTAACATTTACGGCTATTATTTTATCTGCGCCATAATTCAAAAGCACTTTAGTAGGCAAAGGATTTAAAACCCCTCCATCAAGCAACATTCTGTTTTTAAAGTTTATTGGCTCAAAAACACCAGGCAAAGCACAACTTGCAGCAACAGCTTTATAAAGAGGGCCATCTTCCAAGATTTTCGCTTCTTTTCTTAAAAAATCGAACACAACTACTTTAAGCGGGTGTTTGAGATCGTAGAAAGTTTTATCTTTGAAGACTTTTTTTAATATATTTTCCAGGTATTTGGCACGCCACAAGCCCTTGAAAGGAAAAGAAAAACCACGAACTGAAAAAAGATTTAGCTTCTTTGCAAATTCAATCATGAACTTTTCAATTTCATCCGGAGTTTTCCCAAGCGCCCAAAGGCTGGCGATGACAGAGCCTATACTTGAACCACATATAATATCTATGGGTATATGATTTTCCTCAAGCACTCTTAATACTCCTATGTGGGCAAAACCATATGCTCCGCCGCTTCCTAAAGCAAGCCCGATTACTACTTCACCTACCTCTTTGCTTATTCTTCTTACCGCGTTTACGTACTCTTCACCGAACGAAGGCAAAGTTGCGTAGATATTCGCGTGCAGAATTTCTTTTATGTCTTTCGCCGGCAGACGGTCTTGCGCGGCAAAATAACTCAAAATAACTTTTACCCTGTCAATGCTTAAAGGATCAGCCTCGTTGAGAGCTGTTATCACTGAAGCAGCTTTTAACGCGCCTTCCTTGTTGGGTAAAACAAGAAAATGAAAATAGTCAACCGGGGATACACAATTTTGCACATTAGTATCAAAGAACTGATCCGGCATTTCGTAAATTATAAAATGATAATTTTCAGAAAGGAAATTAAGCAAAGAAGGTATTTCAAGGATATCATTTATCTTTACTAAAAGACAATCAATAGCTATTTCATTATTATTTTGTAAATTACTTTTTATTATGTAATCTTTAAGTGTTTCTTCTTTATAATCTTCAAGGTTAAGTATTTTACTGTAAATCGTAAGTTTATCAAGGCCGAAACTATCGGATGAACTAAATTCAATACATATTACGTTTTTGCGGGTCTGCTCTTTTAATTTAACTCCCAGGTTAAACATATAGCTGGTTTTACCGCTTAAATGTGCGCCCATAACGGCTATACGTTTACACTGAAAGATTTTTTTCTTTCCGGAACGCGCACGTATCCTTTGTGAAAGTATTCTGTAAAATTCCAAAGAAATTAAAGGGTATTTATTTAAAAAATCCTTGAACCTTTCTTTGTCTGCTTTAAGTACGAACGACTCTTCTATTGATTTTGTAGTTACTGAATGCGGCTCTTCGTTAAAAAGAGAAATTATACCAAAAGATGTTCCTCTCTTTATAAGCTCTATTTCTGATTCTTGCATATCATCTTGCTTTAAAATAACAATTCTTCCGCGCAATAAAAAATAAAAATAATCAGGGGGATCTTGGTCTTTGTATAAAATTTCTCCGTGGCTCAATTTACGTAATTCGCAAATGCTTAAAAATTCGTCAATCTCTTCTTCTTTTAATTTATTAAAAGGCAACGTATTCGCTAAAATGAATTTCGCTTCTTTGATATCCATATTTTTTAAAAATTACAATTACCAAATCGCAAATTACAAACAATAAACAATTACAAAATCACAATACCGAAAAGATATCTTTCTATTTGTAATTTTAGTCATTGTTTATTGTAAATTGTTTGTAATTTGTATATTGTGATTTGTGATTTTATTTACTATCTATATCTCTATCTTGTTCTCCTTGCATATTTTAGCATATTCATAGGCGAATGGTTTTATTCTTCTTTCAAATGTATCATAATTTACATCAATTAAACCAAACCTGGGGCCAAAACCCTTATCCCATTCAAAGTTATCTATTAACGACCACCAAAAATAACCCCTTATGTCTATGCCCTCTGACATAGCCCTGGCTACACACTTTAAATGAGAAAATAAATACTCTTTATATAAAGAATCCTCTGTCTCGGCAGAGCCATTTTCCATTACATAAATCGGCAAATTATACCCTTTAAGCTTTTTAAGCAGTTCATAGAGGCCTTGCGGATAAATATACCAGCCTAAATAATTTTTTCTTTCCTTATGAAATTGATGCGGGCACTCGCAACCTATTAACCCTTTAAACTTTACATATTCTTTGCAGTAATAATTTACCGCCAGGTAATCAAGGCTTGTTTTTTTTGTTAAATAATCAATTATGTCGAAATTTGATATCTTATTTTTAAAATAAGCTGAAATAGAATTTTGTCCAAAGTTAAAACTAGGGCAGGGAGAAAATTTCCTTATGTGGTTTACAACCGAAACATAAGAGGGAATATTATCTTCCTTGTAAATATTTTTTATTTCCTTGTAGCCATCAATATAAGCGCTTATGACATTGCGCAAAACCTTTTGAGCTGTGCGTATGGATTTTACGCCAGGCGCCCATCTGCCACAGATATAACCGTTATATACATACACAAGGGGCTCATTAAAAATTAACCAGTGCTGGATGTCATCTTTAAATTCTTCTACTATTCTTTTAAGATATCCCAGGAAATAATCGATGTTTTTTGAAGATTGGAAGCTACCGCTTTGCGCAAACCATATAGGGTTTGTAAAATGATGGAGGGTTACAAAAGGCTTCAAATCGAGGATTTTAAGCGTTTGGATTACTTCCTTATAGTGATTTATTTCTTCCTCTAAATAAACGCCAGGCTTAGGATTAATTCTTGCCCACTCAAAAGATAATCTGACAGCCTTAAGATTAAGCTCTTTTGCCAGCTTAAAATCCTTGGAAAAAAGTTCATAGTGATTTGCGGCGCGAGCAGCTTCTTGTATCTTTTTTTCCTTTTCGAAAACGTACCAGTCAGAATTATAATTTGCTCCTTCCGTCTGGTAGCTTGAAATGGCCGCTCCCCACAAAAATGATGATGGAAAGTGAAACTTAAATGAAACTGAAGGGCTTGTCCCAAGCGAAGTCAAAGGCTGAATTGAGGGGGCGATAGCATGCTTTGTAGATATATGATTGCGCATTAAACCTAAGCAGCAATAATTGCAAGCGCTTTATTGTTGTCGCTTGAAGCAAATACGATGATTGCTGATTCGTGAGGCTTAGAGGTGGTTCCATAAATATGAGTAAGGTCTATGTTGGCATCTTTTAGTTTCTTTGCAATTAAATTAAGTTGCCCAACTTCATCAGGCACATCTACGATGATTACTTCTTTCATCTCTAGAGAACCTATTTTCTTAATTACTTCTTTCGCCTTTATATTATCGGACGTTATGAGCCGAAATGCCGCCTTTGAATCATAAACAAAAGCACTAATACCTCTTAAATTGATGTTTTTTTCTTTTAAGAGAGTTGTCAGTTCCTCAAGTTTTCCGACTTTGTTGTCGCAAGTTAATATGAGTTCCTCTCCTTTTACCGCTTTCATAACATACCTCCCTGCCTGTCCACCAGGACGCCTTTGAGCTGCCGGCAGTCCAGTAGGCTACCACGAGGTAACCTGTTAAGTAGGCAGGCTTTTGTAATTTTTCCCTAATTAAACTTACAGGCGTAAACAGGGAAAATTACTTATTGGAACTCTTTCTAGCTGGATTATCTCCTTACTCTAGACAAAACCTCTTTTTCTGCCTGAAGCCAGATCTTTTGATCTTGACCTTTCGGTTTGCCTTTACTTTCCCAAATGTAATAAGCTCTTTCTCTTATCATCTGGTTAAGCTTCACTTCGTCAATTTTAGAAGCTGATTTTTCTGTAAAAGGTTTTCTTCCTGGAAACGCCATTTTATCCTCCTCTTGTTACACAGATTAGCACAGATTATAAAACAAATGATCGCAGATAAAATCATCTGTGATCATCTGCGTCTGTCATCTGTGATCATCTGCGTTTCAAAATGCACCTGCCAGGCGCATTAATTGTGTTTGTGCTTAATGTCCAAAGAAAATTTCAGAGTATCCTTGCCTTTGAAAATAAAAAGAATTGCTATTTGCTGATAAACTTTTTCAAAACCGGACTCTGAAGAAGAAACCGAATATACCGGCATGCTGCAGATGTGCGCTTTATCGAAATTAAACTCGAGAATTATCTTTTTAAACTTATCAACTATTGTAAAAGAACCAACCTCTTTAAACTCGCGTGGCTCAGATAGGCTTATTTCTTCCTTACCTATTTTCGCAAAAACATCTCCCAGCGATAATAATGATATATTAAATTCTATACCAAAATTATAATCCTTCAAGATATTTTTTCTGTTAAATTTATAGTTTATATCAAAACCGCAATTTTGCGAGAATTCAATTATTTTCGAAAAATCCAAGCCACCATTGGAAAAATTGCAGTTAAGGGCTACTTTTTGGCTTTCTTTCTTAATCTTCCATTCATATAGTTCATCACTTAAAGTATTTATGCCTTTTTGGAGATTAAAATCGCTTACGGTAATGCCTTTATCCAAAAGGTGATCCATAAGTGAAAGCCTTTCGTATTGGTCATAGATAAGGAACTTGTCCAAATCCTTGTCTTTCTGTTTAACTATGTCATGAATCGTAGCAACAGCCCCTTCTTTTTTTACATTCTGCAGAATCTTTTTATGGTATGATTCTTCTCTGCGCGTTATCGTATTAACAAGGTTAATCCGGGGATTACGTAAACTCATTTCACAAAGAGCCGCGCCTTTTTGCGAAAAACAACAAATCAGTTTATCATTCTTAAGCATTATTTCATACTTGCCGTCTAAATCTATGTCTGCATAGTCCACTGTTATTTTTTCGCTATTATACTTTTCATCAAGCATATTTTCTGCATCGATTAAATTTTCATATACTGCCGAACGGATATGCCCGAGGTAAAACCCCCCAAAGACTCCGTGCCAATAACCGCAATTAGTCTGCGCCTTGTAAAGGCTGGTAAATATTTTCTTATCAACCTTAGGGTTTGCCATTGTATTTATTTTTTGGCTTAAATAAAGCATTCTTTTCTGCATATAGTTAAGCCGCGGGTATTTATGATAGAAATTGCGAAAGAACCCCCCTCTTATAAAATCTTTATATTCTTCCAGCTTATCATTTGCTTTAAGTAAATCGCGAAGCTCCTCATAGGCAAAGAAATTTTTGGGTTCTAACACCCATTCGCCCATTTCTTCGTAAGAGGCTGTAGGCAGATAAACTATCCCGTTAGTTTTAAATTTTTCAAAAGCCGTTTTTGCGGTTATGGTTTCGATATCATCCGAATTGCTAAGAAAAGTCAAAAATTTCTTAAGCCATTCTTTATTGTAAATCCAATCGTAAGTGCCGGGCCAAAGCCCGAATTTTTCTCCATCATCAAAAAGAGTAATCAGCGTATCATCTTCTTGCCTTAAGCCGTCTAAAACACTGAAAGCTTCATGCGCCTCAGAAAAGGGTATTTTATATCTTAAAGTTTTACTTATAGGAAACACAGATATCGACTGGGAGCAGTCTTCGGTTGTGTAGTATCCGAAGAACTCCGGCTTTCGCAGGCCTGCGAAACGAAAATGCGTATCGTCTAAAAATGTATATTTCAAATCGCAATTGCCAATTACTCTTGCCAGATAAGGCTCCCAAACTCTCTCTGCGGTCCATATGCCGCAAGGCTTACTTGAAAACTCCTTTTCTATGAAATCATTCATCAGATTAATCTGGCCATATTTATCACAATCTGAAACTATAGGCAGAATAGGCTCATAATACCCTCCGCTTACAATTTCAACCTGCCCGCGTTTAACCATCTTCTTAAGAAGCGTGAGGTAATCCTTACCGTACTCCTTCATCCAATCGTAAAGCGGGCCGGAATTATGAATACAAAACTTTATCTTGGGAAAATCTTCGAGGAGAGAAAGGAATGGAAAGTAACATTTTTCGTAGGCTTCTTTAAAAATATGCGGGAAATTCCCTACAGGCTGGTGGTTATGCACTCCGAATACAAAATACAATTTACCCATAATATTGAGCTTTCAGCCGTCAGCTTTCAGCTGTCAGTTACTGATGACTGATAGCTGATAGCTTTACTTCAAAGGTGCTGGTGGCTTTTTCCCCAAAAGATTGTATATTTTCCCCACATAGGCAAAAAATATCTTCTTGAATTCTCCTGATAAATCTTCAAATGTATTCCACCAGAACCAATCACTGCCTTCGATAAGGTAAAAATAATTTTTTAAGCCTTCAAGGCTTATCCCGGTAACTTTGCTTTTTTCTATCAAATCGCGTGTTTTCCTTAATATACTCCAATAATAGTTATTCTTCTTCGAGCCTATCCATACGCCAAAATCACCATTTATCCAGGAACCGCTGCTAAGCCTTTCTAATTTTCGTGAGCTTTCTTTTTTCAGGAACTCTGACGGGGTAGTTGTAGACAAACAATCGCTTTTCTCAAGCCCAGAATACAAGGTTTCCAGAAAATCTACCCCGTTATTTTTGTAATATTCCCAAGCATTTTCTCCGTCCATAATTATTGTTATTACTCTTTCTTTAAAAATATCTTTAGCAAAATCATGAGTACGCTTGAAATGCGCAAGCAGGTCAGCTACGGCAAATGAAGCGTCATCCCAGCCCTGGTACACGAAACTAAGCATATCGGAAAAATTTCTATCCCTAAAAAATATATTTATATCTTTGAATTTATACGGCCTGTATATAATATGCCGCTGGTTTTTTATCATGTCATATGACACATAATCAGTGGTTAAGCTCTTAAAAAGAATTGCCTCGTCCGCGCCTATCCAGCTAAAGCCCTCTTTGCCGTACAAAGTCAAAACCGTCTCCGACACGCTTCCCTCTGATGGCCAGCTGCCGCAAGGCACATGCCCAAAAACCTTCCTAAATGTTTCCTTGGATTTTTCAAGATGCCAAAGACAGTCTTCCGGGTGCATAAATCTTGAAACCGGCTTCTTAAGATAAGAAAATTCCTTAACTACATCGCTATCGCACAATATAGGCATTATCGGATGATGAAACGGAGTTAATGTCAGCTCAATTCTTCCGCTGTCGGCAAGTTTCTTATAAAGCGGAAATATTTCATCCATTACTTTATACTGCTTTTTTATTACATATTCTATGTCTGCGTGAGTATAGCCTTTTCCCTTAAGGTATAGTTTCTTTAAATTTTTGTCTTCGCGCAAAGTATAGGGATGAAACCAGCTAAGATTAAAAAGCAATTGCAAATCAGTGATATCTTGCAAATTGAATTTTGCTTTTGGCGAAAGCTTCTTATTGTATAACTGCAGGTACCTTCTGTTGGGCTTAACAATTCTTTCTAAGTTTACGGAAAAAAATCTTTTTATTATAAAATCTTTCTCTTCTTTTTTAAGATGAGCGGGGTTTTTAAGGCTTAAGGTAAGATAATAGTCTTTGGCCCTATTGTATACATAATCGGAAAGCTGCTCGAGTAATACTCCGCTAAAGTTAAAAGAAACTTTTACTTTACTAAACTTTGCTACGGTGCGTATCATCCCATAATAATCTTTTACCGCATGAAATCTTACCCATGGGAGGCAATAGCCTTGTGCATCCGGGTATTTATAATAAGGCTGGTGCATGTGCCAGAGAAACGCAATTTTTGTGGTTGATTTAGCCATTAGGATTGAAATGCCGAGTAGCTGATTTCGGGGAAAATATTATCTTTTCTTTCTATGTCTTCTATAACTTCGTAGTTAATAAACCCTTTGTCGAGGTAGCTTTTAAGCAGATAAAATCTTTCCAGGTGGATTACTGTTTTTTTCTTGGCGTATTCGCTGAATGCCCCGGTTTTCATCATAAAAGCCCAGTCGCTTCCTTGGGCAAGCAAAAGCTCCCTTGCCATCTGGTTTAGGATTCTTTCTTTTACATCGCCTTTGGCTCTATGCTGGTTAGCGGCTTCAGTCATTTTCTCCTGGGCACGGTGCAAATGCGGATATATCCAGTCATTTGAACCGTTAAGCCAGACTTCGTAATAACCTTTCCATCCCCAGCTTGAAGGGGCCGGATTTATTACCTGGTTCTTTGGGTAAATGTTTAGATAGCGGCTTGGTGTAATAAGCTTCATAGTTTTCTGGTCGTAACAGATTTTACGAATAAGAAAATTGAGAAAGCTTACACCCTCGAACCACCAGTGGCCATAAAGTTCTGCGTCATAAGGAGCAATGATTATAGGCTTTCTATCGAACATTGAAGCAATATGCTCTATTTGTCTTT
>JALOCC010000097.1 GCA_023227945.1 Candidatus Omnitrophota bacterium | reverse complement strand
TTCAATCATCATAGAAAAGCTCGGCCTCAAATCATCAGAACCACGCGTTCCATCAGGACAGCACAGTTCAAAAAAAGGAAGACAGACCTCTTCCGATAAAAAATAAGTAGAAGATATCTATTTGATGATGTGTCTTAACACAACGGAAACAATGACTGTTTCTTAATGATGAAAAGGAAGGAATAAAAAAATGGACAGAAATAGGTTTCAAGTGAAGTTCACCGGGAAGAATGACCGTCAGAAATTTAACATGATTCGTAATTTGTGGACAGAAATCACAGATGATAAAGGTAGGTTTTCACGAGTTCAGTTTGTTTCGATGCGGGAACAAAATGAAATAATTAGCTTTGGTCTTAAATACATTTCTTCCAACGGGAAAAAATCAGGAATGGTAAGAATCAATGAAATTCTGCCGATTGAAATCATCGCAAAAACAACTCTTGCTTCCGTTCAGACTTTGCATGAATTATCTACTTTATAGATGTATTTATGAATAAAGAAGACCTACCGGATATTCCGGAACATCTTTTTAAGGACGTGTCTTGGGATAAGGATTCTGTCCTGTTGATTGGAAAGTTCTCTCCATTCATCTGCCCTCAAGGCAAAATGGTTGTCAAATGGATAGATTATGATGAAAAAAAGCAAGAAGCGACGTTTATCGTTCATTCAGGCCCTGATGCTTATAAGGGGAAAATGGCAGCATCAACCGTTATTCCCCCTTTAACTTTTGTGGCCGGAACAGAAAGAATCTTGCCATTCCTCTTATCTCTCTAAGAACAAAAAAAGAAGACTTTCAGGTCTTCTTTTTTTTATAGTATTCACATCTAAGAGGTACACATGTCATATTTAGGTAATATCGAAAACTTTGACGCGGCGGCAACAACTCCTTGCGACGAACGGATACTGAAGAAAATCATTCCTTTTTTTACGGATCAGTTTACGAACGTAGATTCATCAAACGGTAAATCTCGGAAGCTCCGTTCTTTAATCAATCAATCCGCAGAAAAAATAGCCGGCACTTCTTCTCTACAATGTCTTCCGGAAGAAGTCGTTTTTACTAGCGGGGGTACAGAAGCTAACAACACGATTATCCTGGGTTTCCCTTATAATGAAAAAACGATTGCCGTGTCTGCCACAGAACATCAATCTATTTTGAAGCCAGCGGCGAAAATACCGGGAAATGTTATTATTCCTGTTTTAGAAAACGGACAGATAGATATTGTTGCTTTAGAAGATTCCCTAAAGACAGAACAAATCAGATTGGTAAGCGTTCATGCGGTAAACAATGAAACAGGGGCAATACAGCCGATATCTGCAATTTATAAACTCTGCAAACAATACGGGGCGTTCCTCCATACCGACGCGAGCCAATATTGGGGAAAAGAAAAGAATCTTCTCGACGCTGATTACGTCACCATTTCCGGACATAAGGTTCACGCTCCAAAAGGAATAGGATCTTTGATAATAAAATCAGGATCACCAGAAATTTCCCCTTTGCTTTTGGGTGGGGGTCATCAAAAGGGAAGAAGAGCAGGGACTCTCCCTACTCCGCTTGTTGTCGGGATGGGTATGTCTACAGATTATTTCAAGGAAAGCTATGGGTTCTGTGAAAAAATAAAGAATATACGCGATAATATGATCGATGACTTAAAAATGTATGGAAATGTGGTTATGAATACAGATTCATCTTGTCAGGCGTTATTCTTTAACTTTTCTCTAACGGATATCCCTGCTTCAGACGTAATCGCGCATATGGAGAAACAACACGGGATAATCATTAGTAGGGGAAGCGCATGTATGGAAGGGAAGGAAAGTCACGTCATTGCGGGAATGAAAGGGAAAACAACGGAAAATGCATGTAACAGCATCAGAATATCTTGGTCTAAGTTTAATAAGACGTGTAATTTTACATCTTTACCGCACATGATAGAAAATTCAATCGTTGAAATGAAAAAAGAATCCTTTATTTGATTTTTTTGATATTCAAGCCAATAAATATGAACGTTCCAAGATATGCTTTAGATAAAAATGTGCCGAAGATTCCTTCTTCTACAAACGAGATGAAGAAAACAGAGGAACTAGATTACGTCTGGGACCCCGAACACAAAAAACGACCGGAAGGATCAAACTGGAAGCAAACAGATAAGGGATGGTCTAAAGCCAAGAAACCGCAAAAGCAAAAAGAATCTCCAAAACCGAAACGTGATAATGTAAAGGAAAATGTTCGCACAGAAGTTGAAGACAAGACGAAAGAAGCGGCCAAAACAGTCGAAGAATATTACGGTAAAATAGATGATGGAGAAAAGAAAAAGATCGATGAAGAAACGCAACTCTTGTTGCGTGATTATATCGAAAAGGCGGCGAAAGGTTTACCGGCTACACTCCCCGAACTAAGCCATGAATCAAAAATCAAATTCCTTCAGGCCCTGTTTATTACAGTTAGGGCAAAACAGATAGAATCTATACCCGTACAGGATAAGACTTTAAAAGAAAACCAGACCAAAATTGTTAATGATTTGTATAACCATGCAAATAGAGCTTTAGAAGAAGTTGTTTCTGATATAAACACAAGATCAATTATTCAGAAGAACATCAGGCCGAATACTGTTCAAGGTATGCTCCCGAAATCTTCTAAAAAAGACATTTCCAAACAATCTGATACTGAATTTTCTGATACATTAGCTCTTTCAAATGAAAAAGATTATATTTCAGCCTTTCGTCGTAAACCTTCGATGCGGGCTTTAGTCTTCAAAGACCTACCACAAAGCGAGCAAGAAAAAGCTGACAGGCTTGCGTATGACAATAAACTCTACGGAGAAAATTTTTCCAGACTGAATTGGAGCATAAAGGATATTGTCAAGTATCATCCTAACAAAAACCGCAATTCTTTTATCATTGACGGATATGTAAAAAACCCCGATTCCGTTGTTTCTGACATTTCAATCCCTATTTCTGAAGCAAGTTCTGATAAAATGGTCAAGTCGATGAACAGCTTAATGAAGAAACTGGTAGGACTTGGGTTTAAGGGAATCGTGGAAACCGGGAAGAACGCGGAAGATATCGCGATGAACAAGGGGATGTTAACGGTAACGACGGACAATCCGAAACATGCCTTGGCGGTAAATGACATCATTAAAGAAACTTTCGCCGAAAACGGAATACAGGCGTCTTCATCTATCCATAAAAAACAATTCGGAATGGATGAAGAAAACCTTTTTGACTATTCAACCCGCTTGAAAAAGGTTATTCCGAAAGACGGTTCAGGATTTAAATTACCGCTAAATGATTTGCCTAAGTATATGGCGGCGGCACGGTATAACGGTGTTGATCTTATTGTTGAAAAGGGAGGAAATTTCAATCTTGTGCCTCATAACCCGTTGAGTGAAGTC
>JALOCC010000095.1 GCA_023227945.1 Candidatus Omnitrophota bacterium | reverse complement strand
TTCTTCCAAACTTGGTTAAATCTATCTATTTCTTCTTGACCTGCGTTCTTATCTCTCTCGTAAGAGATTGACGCGAAATAGCATTGCGGATTTACAATTTGCCATTCCAAAATTGGAATAGCGCCATATTTCTTACACACGGTTTCGAAGGTCTTCAAAAACCCTTCATCCCTGTCCTTATTAATTACTTTCATTTTTACTTTCATTTTACATAATCCGCAACCGCTTCTGCGAATTTCTTTAAAGCCCATGTGGCTTCATCGATATCGTATGGACCCACTTGTTTTACCATAATTTGGTCTTGTTCTTTTGAAGGGTTGACCAATCTCCAAATCTTTACAATCATATCCGGTTCTATGTTTTCAGAAGAATCAATCCAAGTCAAAGACAACTTTTCGCATTGTTCTTTAAAATCTTCGAAATCATCTGCGTTGACATATTCTATTCCCCGTGCAGAAACCTGCATGCTGTTTCCGTCCCAAATTGTATGACATACATCGCGGCATCCCGAACTTCCCTGTTTTGGTTCATAGTCGCAAACGCAAATCTGACTTTTAAACATGCCGGCAGCCCAGAGCTTAATATAATTCCGGCTAAAGCCCCTTTCGTCAATCTTCCTGACGTTCGTCGAATTCATCGCGTAATCCCTCCTACGTTGGCATCTACAAAGTCCAGCAAAAAACCTAGAACAATCATGTATAACTCCAGAAACAGAAGACACAATTCATAAGGAAATCATAAGAGAAATTCTGACAAGGAGAAGTATTGCTGTTAAAAGGACTTTAAATGTTGTTTTCATTTTATTCCACATTTTTGGGGGCAACTTTCAGCTTCTTAAAACCAGGCACATTTTCATCAATCCAGTCATAAACAAAAACAGAAAAATCGTGTATGTCTCCTGTAATTGAAAAAACAACCCAAAGGATCAGCATTAATGGGAATCTTACTGATAACACGATAAGGAAAGTGCTAAAGAAACGGACATATTTATTTTGTAACATATCGAAGTTCCGGATAAGAAACGCTGTATGTCTGATTCGTTCCACACTTGTCTCAACGGTGTTCGTACTGGGGAGGATAAGTCGTCCAAACTGTCCCCGTAGGCTTCATCTCCCCACCGCAAGAACATTTCATTCTTACAAGAATCACTTGTACAATGATGTTAGTTTCAGAAGCAAAGACCCCGAAAGTTAAAATCGCCATAAACAAGAATATCATAAATTTTTTCATTGACAACTCCATTTCATACAGGTTTCATTTTCTCCGACAGGGACTTCATCCCCATCAAAGTAACAATAACCTTTTCCTTTGTAAAACAGACAAGGGGTATACCACAGGCATTTTATACATGGGAGTATCCTTCTCCTTAAATCAGGATAGTCTTTCAAAAAGCAGATTTCGAATTCCGATTCATTTTTAGGCATCCAAATATATCCGGTGTTTTTCCAAAGGAATGGGATGTCAAAAAAAAGAAAAGAAACAGGTTCGATTTTTCTAAAAAAATATCCGTTATAGTGCTGTGGTTCTAGCGCGGTCGGTAAACTCGCCAAGAAAATCATGGCAGTACTATTGCAAACGATAATCTTAGACCAAGGGAAAATTATTTTCATTCTGACCCCTTACATTCTATAAACGGATTGGCATTCCGACAGGACTACAACATTTTTCCAAGTTTTACTAACACCGCAAACAATTCCATCAATGATCCCGACGACATGAACGGGACTCCTAATCTCTCCGCATTCTCGGGATTGATTTCCTTCCTTGAGAATTCCCTTCCCGCTGACATATCTGATTTTTTGTCCGTCTTTCAATTCTGAAACTTTAACCTTTACCATAATTTGATGACCTTTGCCTTAAGATGAAGATAAACGCTTTCTTCATTGTCTTTCTGCCACTGAACCCATTCTTTAAAGTCTTTCTTTCGAAGTGCCTTAACCTTGGCTTCTATAGGGTGTCTTGCCAATACTTCTGTATAACAATAGAATTTTATTTTCGGGCCACTGCCATTATCAAGGACTGGTTCTATTTCTTCTATTTCTCCGCTACGGACTCCGTATAGTTTAATGTCACTAGACATATACTTCTCCCAATTTCAAAATATAAACCTTTTCTTCCTTTGCGCCCCATAGAGGGTTTCCATAACCGATATCAATCCCAAGAAGCTTAACAGTGAAGACTGGACTATCTTTATGATATCCGTTCCTAAAGGTGACTAAATCATAAGATTTGCCGTCAAACCGCTTAGACCAATACGGCTTGATTTCTCTATATTCTTCTTTCTTATTTCCAGAAAGAATCATGTCGAACCACCGTTTTTTCAGCGTCAGATTCAGTATTTTCATTTCGAAGAATTTGTTTTGTCTTCCGAAACCCTTTCGAATGATTTCGGAATCGTGCCGGTAATATATAAATGAATACGGGCGAGATAAATCTTGTCATTCGTAAACAAAACGTTTTTAATTTGGTGGGAGAGGTTAGATTCGCACTAACACGGAAGGTCGGTTATCAACCGTTCTGACCTATTCCAACATGTAAGCATATTGTTCCTTAGCGCTTGGTCGTAACGCTTTGGTATACTCACATGTCGCGTCTGCAATTTCCGCCACTCCCCCTTAACCTACAAGAACAGATAGAATACCATTTTGATTTTTTCATTCCTAAATGCGTTTGCTGAGAATGTAATGAGCCAGACGATAATTATCTTTCAAGCTTCCCTCTTCGAGATCGATCATATCGTCTTCAATATCCGCGATTTTGATAACGACGGCATAGGGATTCTTCTTTACCCTCATAATGAAGTCAAAGTAGGTTTCCTTATCCTTGTCTCGGCTAAGCGTAGAAACGACATCAACAACATCCTGACTAAAACCAGCATCCAAGAGCGTCTGTGCCGTCACCTTGACACCGTTGATATATCCGTCTTCAATGCTATCGTGAAGAAGCGAAGCGGGTCCAATGACGTTGTAATTGTAAATACAGATAGACATTCCCTCGGCCAAGATCCTCTGAAACACCCGGAAGGGGTGAATCATATACGGCTTTCCTTTGTCTTCCCCCATCTTTTTTGTCTGTCCAGCATGTGCAAGCTTTGCGAAAGCCAGAGCCTTATCAAGAACTTCATTGTAACCGTCTTCCATATCAGAATCATAGTTGTCGTTCATTTTTTCTTACTTTCTAGGAAACTATCAGGAATCCCTGTCACGGTGTCGATTTCTTTTACAAGCTTTTCCATCATTTCTACCAGTTCCCGCCTTTTCTGTTCCCTCTTGTGAAGGTCTTCAAGAAATCCGTCTGTAAACAAGGGTTTCGGTAGATTCATTCACGATTTCCTCTTTTGTTGACAACACTTTATCAAATTCACTGTCAGAAGTCAATACCAACAAGTAATTATTCTCTTGGCTTGACGAAAAATTTACCATTCACTTCGACAGAAGATTCTGTCTTTTTTGTGGAATCGGCATCTCCATCTACGACAGGAATGGACCTCAGATC
>JALOCC010000035.1 GCA_023227945.1 Candidatus Omnitrophota bacterium | reverse complement strand
ACTGGTTTTTTGGCTCCAAGCGAATGGCCTATTTTAACAAGCGCTGCCGGAAAACTTTCGGAAGCCCCTATTTATATTGATGATACTCCGGCAATAAATGTTTTTGAATTAAGAGCAAAGGCCCGCAGGCTTCGTGCTCACTACAACATACAACTTGTCATAGTAGATTATTTACAAATGATTAGAGGCATGCGTAAAGGTGATAGCCGCCAGCAGGAAATATCAGAGATTTCGCAGGCATTGAAGGCCTTGGCAAAAGAACTTAATATTCCGGTGCTTGCGGTTAGCCAGTTGTCCCGCGCGGTTGAATCACGCACAGACCATCGCCCCCAGCTTTCTGATTTACGGGAATCAGGAGCTATAGAACAGGATGCAGACGTGGTTGTATTGTTGCTTAGAGAGGAATATTATAATCCCACCGCGGAAAATAAAGGCGTGGCTGAAGCCATTATAGCAAAACAGAGAAATGGCCCTGTGGGAAGCGTCAATCTTGGCTTTATCCGTGAATACATGAAGTTCGTAAACTTAGCAAAAAGCGCAAGCGAAGAATTTTGATATGACACGTCCCGCCCTTAATGTAGTTATTTAGCGGGATCCCGCCGAGGCGGGAAATACCACGAATTTAGAACAAATGACCACGAATAAAAAATTAGTGCTTCACAAGCATTCGTGGCCATTCGTTTTTCATTTGCGATAATCCGTGTTTTTATTGACTTTGTGGCTAAAAATATTTATAATATATAAATGCGTAAACTAATAATTTTATTTTTGTCTTATTTGTTTATTTTTTCCGCCTACGGCGCCGATAGCGATGTAATTGCCCGGGTAGAAATTAAAGGGCAGAAAATCGTCAGCGACGCAACCATCATTTCAAAAATCAAGATTCGCGCAGGCCAAACCTACAACGAAAATGTAGTGAATGAAGACATAAAAAACCTTTTGGCAACAGGCTTTTTCGAAAACGCTGATGCCGAAAAAGAAAAAACCGCGGAAGGCATTGTTATAACTTTTAAGGTAAAAGAAAAACCCGTGCTTACAAAATTGGATATTGAAGGGGAACATTTTATAAGAAAGAAAAAGATAGAAGAAGTGATAGACATAAAGGCCGGTTCATTTGTCGATGAATACAAGCTTAATGAAGTTGCCAGCAAAATAAAAGACCTCTATGCAAAAAAAGGGTTTACACAGACCAAAGTTACTTATGATTTTAATGTAAAGAAAGATGCAAACGAGGCGGAAGTTAAATTTATAATAGAAGAAAAAGGCGTTTTAAAGGTCAGGCGCGTAAAAATACAAGGCAACAAGACAATATCAGCGGGACGAATACTTAAACTTATGAAAACGCGCAAAGCTTGGCTTTTTAATCCCGGCCTTTACAAAGAAGAGGCATTTAGAGACGATATAAAACGAATAACCGATTTTTACCGCCAGGAAGGTTTCACTGATGTGAAAGTTGATACGGAACTTGATTTCAACGAAAAAGGTTTATATATTACGATAAGCATAGTTGAAGGAAAGCGTTATTATTTAGGTACGATACAAATTGAAGGCTATAAAGATGTTTCATTGAATGAAATAAAGAAGGCAATGAAACTTAAAACAGATAGCGTATACAGCGACACCGTTTTATATGAAGAGTCTTCCAGGATACGTTCGGTATATGTTGACAAAGGGTATATTTTTGCACAAATCGAGCCTGTAACCATATTGAATCCTGAAACCCAAAAGGTTGATGTTACGTATAAAATTATAGAAAACCAGGTAGCTTACATCGAACGTATTGATATTAAAGGAAATATTAAAACGAAAGATAAAGTAATACGAAGGGAATTACGTGTTTATCCCGAGGAGCGATTCGATGGTAAAGCAGTAAGAAAAAGCAAAGAAAAACTGGAAAATTTAGGATTTTTTGAAGAAGTCAGGTTTGATACTGAGCCAGGTACAAAACCGGACCAGGTAAATTTAGTAGTTGACGTTAAAGAGGCAAAGACAGGGCATTTAAGCTTTGGCGGCGGTTATAGTTCAATTGAGGAATTCGTCGGTTTTGCTGAAATACGGCAAAAAAACTTTGACTATAAAAATTTCTCAACTTTTTCCGGAGCAGGCCAGGACTTAAGTCTTTATGCAAGCCTTGGAAGTTTAACCAGCCGCTACGAGTTAAGTTTCACGAATCCTTGGATATTCGACCGGCCATATTCTTTTGGTTTCGATGTCTACAAGAAAGGCCACGAACAAGATGAAGACGTGGGTTATGGTTATAGTGAAGATATTACCGGAGGAGATGTCCGCCTGGGAAAAGATTTCAATGATAGCCTTAAGGCCCAGATTGCTTACCGCTATGACAGGGTAAAAATTTCTGATGTCATAGATAGTGCGACCAGCGACTTAAAAGACGAGGCAGGAACCAACGATTTAAGCAGTGGTGAATTCGACTTGTCGTATGACACTCGCGATAACGTATTTTCTCCCTTAACCGGTATTTATTTTACTAATAATTTACAGGTTACAGGCGGACCGTTTGGAGGAAGTAAAGATTTTTTTAAATATTTTGCACGTTTTAGTTACTACTACCCGCTGATAAATAAATCTGTCTTAGAGGCGAGATTGCGTGCCGGCTGGGCTGACCCTTTTTCTGACACTAAAAACATTCCTATTTACGAAAGGTTCTTCGTCGGTGGAGCAAGTACCGTTAGAGGCTATCAAGAAAGAAAACTAGGCCCAGTTGACCCGGCAACTGACGACCCTCTTGGTGGAGAATCTATGTTTGTAGCAAACCTTGAATATACTTACCCTTTGATAGACTTTTTAAAAGTTGCCACTTTCTTTGATGCCGGAAATGTCTGGAGTAAAAACAGCGATTTTTTTAGCGACAAATTATATAAAAGCGTAGGTTTGGGAGTGAGAGTAAAAACTCCGATAGGCCCGGTTAGTGTTGACTACGGCTGGCCGCTTGATTTAGGGCCAGGCGAGGAGCGTAAAGAGGGAAGGTTCCATTTTAATATAAGCAGAGGGTTTTAACTGCCCGCGGAGTACTACCGGCAAGCAGGAAATAAACCCCGTTAGAGAACTAGTTTTCTAACGGGGTAAATATTAGGTTGTTATTGTAGTTAAAAAGAAGGAGGAGTGCAATGAAAAAGAGTTTTATTTTTCTGGTAGCGTTTTTAGTGGCTTGTTCTTTTTGTTCGGTTTCTTTTGCCAAAGAATTAAAAATTGGCTATTTGAATTTTCTGGAAGTATTTAACGAATATAAAAAGACTAAAGATTATGACGAGACATTGAACAAAAAAGCCGAAGTAAAAGAGAAGGAGCTAAAAGATAAAGAGTCAGAGATAGAGAAAATGCAAAGTAAATTAAACGTACTTAAGGATAAGGAAAAAGAGAAAGAACAACAAAAGGTAGAAAAAGCAGCAAAGGAGTTTATGCAGCTTAAAAGACAATCGCTTATTGATCTTAAGAAGGAAAAGGACGAAAAAATGAAAGAAATAATAGAAGACATAGATAAGACTGTAAAAGACTATGCAAAAAAGAATAATTTTGATCTTTTAGTGCATGGAAGCGCTGTTTTGTACGGCAACAGTTCTATGGACGTCACCCAAGATATTCTCAAAATTATAAACAGCTCCGCAAAGAAATAAGATTTAGCAGTTATCCGCATGTGTTTAGCACAAAAAACCAGATTTAACTGGTTTATGGTTTTACAATGCTTAAGGTTACTCTTTTAGAAATAGCAAAACTGGTTGAAGGCGAGCTTGTAGGCAATAAAGATATTGTGATTACTGGAATTTCGGGTATAAAAGAAGCCAAGAAAGGTGACATTACTTTTTTGGCTAATTCAAAATACGAGTCATTACTTGAAACTACTGAAGCTTCGGCAATTATTACTTCTAACCTGCCGGTTAACTCGTCCAAACCTTTGATAAAGACAGAAAATCCTTCTTTTGCTTTTGCGAAAGTTATGGCTATGTTTGCTCCGGATGCAATACGCCATCCGCAAGGCATAAGCGAACAGGCGTCTATTTCTCCTAAAGCAAAATTTGGCAAAAATGTTGCAATTGGCCCCTTTACGATTATAGAAGACAATGTAATTGTGGGGAATGATACAATCATTTACGGTAATTGCTACGTCGGCCATGATACAAAAATAGGCGACAAATGTATAATTTATCCGAATGTTTCCATACGAGAAAGAATAATAATTGGTAACCGTGTAATTATTCATTGCGGCACAGTTATAGGAAGCGATGGCTTTGGGTTTGCGCTGGTAAAAGGTATTCAGGAAAAAATTCCGCAAATAGGGACAGTGCTTATAGAAGATGATGTTGAGATAGGCGCAAATGTCACAATAGACAGGGCAAGATTTGATAAAACTTTTATAGGAAAAGGTACGAAAATCGATAATCTGGTTCAGATTGCGCACAACGTAATTATCGGGGAAAATTGTACAATCGTTGCCCAGGCAGGCATATCCGGAAGCACAATTCTCGGTAACGGCGTAATTTTGGCAGGCCAGGCCGGTTTAGTAGGACATATTACAGTAGGTGACGGCGCGGTAGCGGCTGCACAGGCAGGGGTTACTAAGTCAATACCGGCACACACGGTTGTGTCGGGTTATCCTGCCAGGCCTCATGATGTTGCAAAACGTGTAAATGCCTGCGTGCAGAATTTACCGCAGCTCTATAAACGCATAAAGGAACTTGAGCAAAAAATTGAGAAATTGATAAACACGCACAAAGAAAAAAATGGATAAACAAAAAACTTTAAAAAAGAAAATTTCATTCGAAGGTATAGGGCTTCACAGCGGGCAAAGTTCAAAAATAGAAATCCTGCCCGCGCCTATAAATACGGGTATAGTTTTTATAAGGCAGGATTTGGGAGGCCAGCTTATAAAGGCAGATTTTTATTCTATAGGTTCTACTGAAAAGTTTCCTCGGCGTACTTCTGTTTGCGCAAACGGAATTTATATACATACTGTAGAGCATTTAATGGCTGCCTTTAATCTTTTACGTGTAGACAATGCCCAGATAAATATTTGGGGCGAAGAGGTGCCTGGATTAGACGGGAGTGCTAAGGAATTTGTCCAAAAAATACAGGAAATAGGTTTAGAAGCGCAGGATGCGCCGATAAATTATCTGGTTGTAAAAGAGCCTATCTGGGTTGAAGAAGGCCAAACAAGTATTGTAGCTCTCCCTTCTGATTGTTTACGTATGTCTTATGCTTTAAAATATGATAATCCCCTGATTGGTTCAGGCTGTGTCGATGTGGTGCTTGACGGAAATGTCCAGGAAAACATTTTTCAAGCCCGCACATTTTGCCTGGAAGATGAAGTTAAATCTTTGTTAGACATTGGCCTGGGTAAAGGAGCAAATTACGAAAATACGCTGGTAGTTTCCAAGGAGGGCGTAGTTAAGAATAAATTAAGATTTCCTGACGAGTTCGTTAAACATAAAGTCCTGGATTTAATAGGTGATTTGTATCTTGCTGGCCCGATTAAAGCCCATATTATCGCCGTAAAAAGCGGGCACTCTCTGAATATAAAATTGCTTGAGAAACTGCGCCGCTATAAAGAAAAAACTGTGGGCGCCGGAGTAGGGTCGCACACTTCGTTTGTGCCTACCACTAATCAACTAAGTAGTGAAGAGATAATGAAGCTTTTACCGCACCGTTATCCTTTCTTGCTTGTTGACCGTATTATTGATATGGAAAAACTTAAAAGGGCAGTAGGTATAAAGAATGTTACGATGAATGAGTATTTCTTTCAAGGGCACTTCCCGGGCCGTCCGGTTATGCCCGGAGTTTTGATCATAGAAGCAATGGCTCAAGTGGGTGGAGTGCTTATGCTATCAAGCGAAGAAAATAAAGGTAAACTCGCTTATTTCATGGCAGCAAATAATGCAAAATTCCGCAGAACCGTCGTTCCGGGCGACCAGTTAGTAATAGAGGTCGTTGCCGGTAAAGTACGCAGTAAAACAGGGACAGTTCACGCAAAAGCTTTTGTTGATGAAAAACTTGCCGCAGAGGCAGAGCTTATGTTTGCCCTTGTCGATTAACCAAAACAAAAATTTTATTCGTTTTTACCAATTTTACAGTTTTTTGTTCTGCGAATTGGTTTTATTAGAGCTTATCGAAATTAATTGTCCTCAATATTTTTTCTGTTATAATAACTAAAACATGCCTATTAAAGTCGATAAAAAAGCTATTATCAGCAAAAACGCAAAACTTGGCCCCGGAGTTATTGTCGGGCCATATGCTATAATCGGCCCTGATGCAGAAATCGGCGCCGGCACATCTATAGATGCGTTTGTCCAGGTAATCGGAAATACTAAAATCGGTAAAAACTGCCGTATTTTTTCTCACGCGGTGCTAGGGAATCCCCCTCAAGACTTAAAATATAAAGGCGAGAAAAGCTTCTTGATTGTGGGCGATAATAATATAGTACGCGAATTCGTTACAATGAATCTTGGCACAGAAAAAGATTCAAAAACAATAATCGGCAATAACAATCTCATTATGGCTTATTCACATATTGCCCATGACTGCATAATCGGCAATCATAATGTATTAGCTAATTGCGCTACTTTAGCGGGGCATGTTACTATAGAAGATAAAGTAACGATAGGTGGCCTTGTTGCTGTGCACCAATTCTGCAGGCTTGGCGTGCTTTCTATAGTGGGAGGCTGTTCAAAAGTTGTGCAGGACGTTGCACCATTTTCAATGAGTGACGGGCATCCATCAGCTGTCTGCGGCCTTAATTTAATCGGCATGAAGCGGGCAAATTTTTCCGTAGAAGCCATACGAGTCTTAAAAAAAGCTTTCAAAATCCTTTTTTTCGAAAATCATACGTTTGATAAAGCAAAAGAACTGGTTAAAAGCGGACTGCCTTTAACTAAAGAGCTTAATTATTTACTCTCATTTATTTCTTCTTCTAAGCGTGGCTTGGGTAGACAATAGTTTCCACGAATAATCAATTGCCTATGAAACTCGGAATCATTGCCGGAAATCGCCTTCTTCCTATTATACTTTCCAAAGCTATAAAACAAAAAAATCCGCAAACTGAGCTTGTTGCTTTTTGCTTCCATCACGAAACTTCAAAGCTTATCAAAAAATACGCCGATAGGTGTTATTGGTTTTCCGTAGGTGACCTTGGCCGTCTACGGGATACGATTGAAAGCGAAGGCTTATCGGGATGCATTATGGCTGGGCAAATTACGCCGCTACGCATTTTCGACCGTAAAAACTGGGATGGAGAATTGCTCAGGCTTGTTAGTGAAACTAACGATATGCGGCCGCATACTATTTTTTTAAGCATTATCAGATATCTTGAACTGCATGGGGTTAAGTTTCTTGATTCAACGATATATTTAACGCAAAGTCTGGCTTCGTGCGGTTGCATGAATGGTTTAGTTTATTCGGATTATGTTAAGGAAGACATTAACTTTGGGGTCAACATGGTTTCCCGTTTCGTTGACCTGGATATTGGCCAAACCATGGTTATTAAGAACAAAAGCGTAGTTTCTCTGGAGGCTCTGGAAGGGACCGACAATACAATAAAGCGCGGATTTAGACTAGCCGGAAATGGTTGTGTTATTGTTAAATTTAGCAAAACCAATCAGGACTTAAGGTTTGATGTTCCGGTTGTAGGCCCGCATACTTTAAAGCTTCTTAAAAGAATAAAAGCATCTGCGCTTGTGTTGGAGTCCGGCAAGGTTTTGATGTTGGAAAAAGAAAAATTTTTGCAACTTGCGTCACAGTATCAAGTACCGGTAATTGGCGTAAATAGGTGAGTGTGCAACTATTTAAAATACGCACAGATGTTAAATCTTTTCAAAAATCTACTCCAGGAATAGTTTTTTTTCTTTTACTGCCCATACTTCTTCTATCTATACCAAAAAGTTCTTTGTGTGAAGGGGAATTGTCTCGCAAGTTTCTTGATACTGCTGCTTCGTGCAAAGAAGCAATGAACTACAAAGAAGCTATCTCTGTAATAGAAAACAATAAAGGCTTGTTGAGTCAGGCTTCCGAAACAAATTTTTTGTGCCGGCTTTATTATTTAGATGGCCAAAGCAAAAAAGCAATAGAAACATTAAGTACGATTGAAGACAAGGATTGGATTAGTTATCTTTATCTTGGCCTTTCCTACGAAGATATAGGCGAAACTACGCTCGCCGTAAAAAATTACCTTCAGTCGCTTAAGCTTAACGAAAATTTTATCGCGCTGTACCGATTAGCTAAGATATATTATAAACGTAAATCATACGCAAAGGCCTCACGTTTTTTTTCCAAACTTATCGCGCTTGACTCAAGTACACGATTTGCCAACTACTATCTTGCGGAATGTTTCTTAAAAACAGGGGATTATAAACGCGCTTATACTTATTCCGCAAAAAGCATAAATTTTTATCCGGACAACAAAGATATAAAAACCCAGCTTCTCGTAATTAAAGATAAAATAGGCAAGGCTTTTTTTGTTGAGGCAAAGCGGACAGTAGAACGTGCCAGAGATATTGTAAAACTTATGTTTTACAAACGTGAGAAAAACGTCCCTGCTATCAAAGTAGGGTTAGCTACCGACCTTAAAGATTTTACCTTTCGCTGCGGCGGTAATTTTACGGTTTCAGACGCTAAAAATTCATTTACGGGTGAAAAAAACAAGTTCTATAAAATCTTATTTCAAAACAAACGGTTATATTTAACTGACGACAGAACAGGAACTGTTTACAAAAAATTTCACAACCAGGTTTCTATCAAAAGCCAAGGTTACCCTTTTTACATTTTGGACGTAAATTACGGCCGCAGCAATTTTTGGCATAAAAAAGTAGACAGAATATACCGGGGAGATTTTAAGCTCATAGCCAATAAAGACATTACGCTTATTAATATTGTAAGTATAGAAGAGTATTTGTATGGAGTTTTACCAGCGGAAATTTTAGCTAGTTCCGATAAAGAGGCACTTTACGCGCAGGCCGTTGCAGCACGAACGATTGCATTTAGGAGCATAAAACAGCAACGTCACTCAAGCGAAGATTTTGACGTTTGTGCAGATACCCATTGCCAGGTTTACCAGGGTATGTCTGTTGAAACTGCCGCAACGAATAAAGCAGTTGATGAAACAAAGGGGCAAATTGTTTTATATAAATCCGAGCCCATTGAGGCAATTTACCACTCAAATTGCGGCGGGTGCCTGCGGCCGGATGTCTTTAGTAAAAAAGAATATTATGCTAAAGGTTCTGATTCAATGAAAAACAATTGTCCTATGTCTTTCTATGAAGAAGAAGATTGGTTCACCAGTTTTCCCGAAAACTTTTGCGCTCATTCTTATAAAACTAACTATCGCTGGCAAAGAGTTTACGATGAAGAAGACTTTTTGCTTGCGTTCGGATATCCCGTGAAAAACATAGTATCAATAACTCCGCAAGAAAAAATTACCTGCGGGGCGTACAAATTGGTACGAATAGAAACATCTAAAGATAAAACAGACATCAAAGGAGATTTTAACATACGTAACTATTTTGATAAATTACGCAGCAGCGCCTTTAAGGTTGATGTAAAGTTTTCATCGCAAGGCCAGGCAAAAATGATATTTTTCTGGGGAGCAGGTTTTGGCCATGGCGTCGGCATGTGCCAGGAAGGAGCGCAATTTATGGCAAAAAGCGGGTTTACTTACCAGGAGATAATAAGGCACTACTATCCATATACAGAAATAGTAAAAAGATATTAAACTATTTAAATATAGCGATTATTTTAGGCAGGAAAATTACGCCGCCTACAATTGCCGCACCAAATGAAGATATTAATACCATTCCGGCTGAGGTTTCTTTGAGTATTTTTATGTGATGGTCCTTGTATGGCTTGACTATATCCATTATATTTTCAACTACCGCATTAAAAATTTCTGCCACCAACACTACTGTAATAGTTATCACCAAAACCGCTATTTCAATCAAAGAAGCATTTAAAATAATGGCAAGAAGTATTATTGATACGCCATAGAAGCATACTATTTTTACATACCTTTCATTTTTGAATATAATAATTACACCCTTAAATGCACCCATAAAACTTTCCTTCAGGCTATTATGCCGCCACGTTTGTCTAATCATATTTGTAAGAGGTATTTTTCTATTTCCATAGAGGAACTTTTCTGTAAAATACTCCACATGTCTTTGTTCTCCATGCAAAGGTAAACAGGGCTTTGCCTGTCGTAAGCTTTTATCCATTTTACCATATTTTCGTAAATTTTTCTCCTTAAAAATGAAGGATACCTTAATTTTTTATCTTCACCTACAAAAAGCTCTCCGTAAAAAATATTGCTTTTTGGAAAGCGTAGTTCATTGATTGTTTTAAGGCGCCTGTTGGAACGTAGTGTCCCCAGGCTGATCCAGGCAAAGGGCGGCGTAAGTTGAGAATACAAGTCGCTGATTGTCTGGGTATAAATCTGCTGCCAGGCGTCACTGTAAAATATAGGGTCAAAATGAAATGCTATATTATAGCCTTTTTGTTGAATCTTGCGCGCCGCATCCAGCCTTTCCTTTAAACTTGCGGTTGCGATCTCTTCACGTTCGATGATAGATAGGGGATTAAGCGACCATGAAATTACGATGTTTTTAGCAGGCGTAATTTTTAAGAGATTCGATATCTTATTGCTTTTAGTTTTTAGTTCAAAAAAAACATTCTTATCTTTAAAATAAGGTATCAATTTTGTTGAATATTCTGTTATTTCATCCAATGCCAGAGAATCGCAAAACTCACCAGTTCCGATTCTTATCGGTTTTTTTAATTTTTTCTCGAGTGTATCAAATTCCGTAAAGAAGTCTTCGATGTTAGCCGGAAGGACTATTCCCGGAAAATTAGCATAGCATTGCAGAAAACAATATGAGCAGTCAAACGGGCAACCAAAACCAAGATTAAGTACCCAGTATCCACAGCTTAAATGAACTTTCGTGCAGGGGCAGGGTTTAAGAAAATCCCATTTTTCCTTGACGAGAAAAACAATCGGTTCTTTGAGCCTTGAGATATGAAATCTACTGGTATTTAAGTAATCACTGTAAAGATTTATTTCTTCAATCTTAATGTCGGGAAATTTTCTGGAAAAGTTTCTAACGAGATAGCTATTCTTTACTTCTTTTTCAACGAAAATTTTGGAAGGTTTAAAATCTTCATGCACGGTATAATTATCTTTAAGGGGCTGTTGTATTTGATTGAGGAATATTCGTTTGGTATCTATTTTTTCTTTTTCTGCAGTCAAAGGGAACCGGCGCCGGATTAGCGCGTTCTTAAGTGCAAAAAATTTATTTCTGCCGTTGTATTTTTCGCTGTCAGAATTGGTTTTAAGATAAGAGATTATTCCATCCAATGAACAATTTTCTCGGCGGATAATTTCAAAAATAAGGCGTTCCAAATCGCGCAATTGATTTTTATTCGGGCGAAACAGAAAGCTTTTTTCAATTTTTTCTTTTAAACTATCAATCATAGAATTAAGTAGAAAATTTTTCAATAAGCGTTCGATGATACTTTGCTTCTTTGATTTTTCCCCGTTTTAATGCGCCCTTTATGAATATTTCACATTTTTTTCTTAGTTCGCCTGCGGCAATTTTAAAATTATCTCCGGAAAGTGTTTTTGTTTCAAGCATTTTCTTAAGGGCGTAAATTCTAAAAGTGTCCATTGCCGGATATTTAAATGATTGCTGGTCGGGGTGCCCGCCTTCTTTTATTGTAAGGTAGTAGGGGATAAGTAAAACCTTATATTTGTTTGTTACACGAAGCCAAAAATCGTAATCTTCACAAGCCGGCATACTTTCGTCAAAAAGCCCGACTTCGTTAAAGATATTTTTTTCTATAGCTGCTGTAGATATGCTTATCGAACACATTCTTACCGCATTTTCAAATACCCATCCGGTTGGTTTTTTATGATAGATTTTCTGGGTAAGTAATGAGCCTTTTCTATACCATATTTCTTCTGTGTGAAATATTTTATATTGTGGGTGGTTTTTTATGTAATCATAAGTTACTTTAAGTTTATCTTCTCTAAACCTGTCATCGGTATCTAAAAAACAGATGAATTTACCTTTCGCATTTTTTATTCCTAAATTACGCGCCGCTGCCGGGCCTTTATTTTCCTGATAAATATACTTTATTTTTTCTCCACGCCCCACGCCTGTCCTTTGTAGCCTTGGCGAAGGAGGATTCCACGCTCCACGCCCTTCAAGCATCTCCCTGGTTCCATCGCTTGACCCGTCATCTATGACAATAACTTCATAATCGTTGAAAGTTTGCGCAAGAATCGAGGCGAGCGCAATTTTAAGAAATTGCTTGCGATTGTAAGTGGGTATAATTACGCTAAAAAACGGGTGTTGCATCTGAATTTATTTCACTTTATTATTGTAGTCGATTTTTTTATTGTAAAACATATTGAAGCCAGGAACAAGGCAAAAAAATGAAATATCCGGATAGCTGTTTTTAAGAACAACTAAATCATTTTTCAACTGTTGTGAAAATTCCAGGTATGCAGCTTCAGTTGCATAAACCGAAGATATTTTTCTTTCTGTTTCTTTCCCGAGGGTTTTTGCAATAATTTTTAAAATTTCCTCGTAATTTCCCATTCTATGGTGATAAAGCTCTATATCAACTTCTTTTACGCCTGATGGAAGTATTTCTAATAAATCTTTCAAGATGGAAATATGAGGAATAAATGGGCCCACATGGATTCTCAAGCCAATATTTCTTTTTATGATTTGCGCAATTGCTTCTAGTCGCTGTTCTTGAGCGGGAGTTTTTCTTTCTAAAAGGCTTATTGGCGCGCTGTTTAAGGTAAAATAAATTTTATTTTTTGCATTTTCAGCAATAAGCGAAAGGTAATTTTTTATTAAATTAGATTTGGTTAAAATGGTATAAGGAACTTTAAATTCATTAAGTGTTTTTAATATTTTTTCAGTAAGGTGGTATTTTGTTTCCACGTATTGGAAACATTCGGTGGTAGAGCCAAGAAGCACCCGTTTTGGATTGATAAATTTAAGTTGGCGCCTCAAAATTTCGTCAATGTTAATTTTTACGCCAATTTCACGGAAGGGGTTAATGTTTTTAATATTTTTATTTTCCATGGAATAACAATAAAGGCAGCCGAATTCGCAGCCGCGATAAGGATTGAGGCAGTAATCAGCAAGAGTTATTTGAGTAGGGGAAAGAGCTTTTTGGGTGGTTATAAGTTTAATATTCATTAAAGTATCACGTAACACGTAGCCTCGCCACAATATAAAAATATTCAGGCGAGTCCACTTGGAGTGAAGGTAACGCGTTAATATACAAGATTATTAATAAAATTTTTAGTATATTTGATTTTTTCTGCCTCAATAGCGCGTAAAAATAATTTAATTCGTTCATTTGACGATACGTCGGGGAAAGTTCCATCCGGAAAATTACCCATATAATCGACAAAAGGGTTAGCTTGGGCAATTTTAGGAATAATTTTTTTGTTTTGTATAATAAAATCAAGAGTTTCTTTAAAATCAGTTTCGCTTTCGCCGGGATAACCGAATATAAGGCTTACTTCGAATTGCAAATCTGACTCCGATAGCGTTTTGAAAAAACTCAATGCCGCCTTAGGGCTAAAGCCTTTGTTCATATTTTTTAGCGTATTAGCAGAAGCGCTCTCTAGTCCGACAAAAAGATTGTAACAGCCGCTATTTTTCATCAATTTGCCAAGATTTTTGTCGAATTTTTCATCTACCCGCATTTGGGCCTCCCATTTTATCTTCAGCTTGCTTTTCAATAAACCCAAACAAAATTCTTCGAGCCATTGATTGCTGTAATTTATCAAAGAATCGCAAAAAACAAAAGTATTTATTTTGTGTTTTTCAGTTAGGCATTTTATCAAATCACAGATATACCTTGGGCTATGCTGCCTGAATTTTTTATACAATTTCCTTTCTGAACAAAAATTGCAGCTGAACCTACAGCCTCGCGAACTTAACAGGGGGATAGCGTTTGAATAACTTTTCATATCAAGACAGCTAAAATCAAGAAAAGAAAGCTTATCAAGGTTTTCTATCTCTTCAAAATGCTGAATCCTTTCAGAAGTACCGTTAAGTATTTTAAGTGTTGCATATTCACCTTCGCCGATTATCCAGAACGACTGATTATCCAGCTTATTTTTGTGTTCCAGAAAAAGAGTATGCGGGCCACCAAAGATTATTTTTTTTAAAGGAAACATTTCTCTGATTTTCTGCGCGAGCGCAAACGAAAAACTGCTGTTTCTTTTTAAGAGAGAAAAACCTATATATTCATAATCCTTGATATCTTCATATAAGGCATTGAAGAAAGAGGGGAAATGTTCAATCTGAGTGAATAAATTTTCTTCGAAACTTTCGTTTAGGCTTAGCCACTCTTTAGGCGATAATTTTAGTAATCTGAAAAATTCAACATTTAAATCCCGCACCTTAACCGAAATTCCATTATTTTTAAGATAATTCTCCAGATAGACAAGCGAAAGCGGGGCAATCTTAAGCCATGACGGCGGGCATTGAATTATATAGACACTTTTTTTCATTATATTATAATTATAGCACAAATGTTTTATAAAATAACCAATAACCAAGGTACAATAACCAAATAAATTATAATTCTCAATAACCAATAATCAAAAAATTAAATTTTTTCGTTTGATCATTGGGATTTGATTATTGGTCATTATTTGGTTATTGGAAATTGGAACTTGGTTATTCAATAGTCTAGGTAGCAATATGACTTCACTATACATTCACATTCCGTTTTGCGCTAAAAAATGCCTATATTGCGATTTCTATAGCATCGGTTACGAAAAAGAATTAGCACAGGCTTACATTAAAACTATTAGCAGGCAAATTAAGCTTTTAAATGAAAAATTCTATACTATTTATATAGGCGGGGGAACACCAACCAGCCTGGATATCCCATTGCTTCATGAGTTGCTTAAAGCGTTAAGCAGCATTTCAAAAAAGTGCAACGAGTTTACAATAGAAGCAAACCCTGAAACTCTGTCACAGGAAAAGATAAAACTTTTACGAGGAAGCGGCGTAAATCGTATAAGCATAGGCGTCCAATCCCTAAACGATAAAAAACTAAAAGCTCTTGGTAGAATTCACAACTCCGGCCGCGCCCTTGAATCTATTCGTCTTGCAGAAAAAAACGGGTTTAGTAACATAAACATTGATTTAATTTTTGGTGTTTGGAGCGAAACAGTAGCCGATTGGCGAGATGAACTTAGAGCGGCGGTCAAACTGCCGGTTAAGCATATTTCATGTTATTCATTAACCTATGAACGCCATACTCAGCTCTTTAAAAATGTAAAAAACAAAGTTGTCGTTCCGTTACCCGATAGTATCTGCGCCAGAATGTATAAATTAACTATGGATTATCTGCCTAAGCAAAAATTCCGGCAGTACGAAATATCAAATTTTGCCAAAAGAGGCTTTGAATGCAAGCATAATCTGAATTATTGGGAGAATAATTCCTATATGGGAGTAGGTGTGTCTGCGGTATCCTTTATAAATGGGGTTAGAGAAAAAAACATTTCTGGAATCAAGGAGTATATACGAAAGATGCAAAAAGGAAAATCTGTAGTTTGTTCGACAGAAAAACTATCTGCAAAGAAAGCTGCGCTCGAAACAGCAGCAATAAAAATACGCACCATAGACGGTATTGATTTTGGCTGGTTTAGAAAAAGAACCGGTTTTGATTTTATGGCTCTGGAAAAGGGCGCTATAAAAATGCTTGTTAAAGAAAAACTTTTAAAATACCGCATTACCAATAAACAACCAAAGGCTGTTAGCGTAACTGAGAAAGGGCTTCTATTTTGCGACTCCATTTCGTCTCAGTTATTATAATTTTTCTACACAGATTAGCACGGGCAGAAAATTATAGGTGGCTGACAAATCTGTAATCATCTGCGGTTAAAAAGTGTTGCAGATTGCTTGAGTATACGTATAATACATATAGTAAAGGGGGTATATGTATGTGCAAAAATATAATATTAGTAACACTTACTTTTTTATGTATTTTCCCTTCCTATGCGGCTTTAAAAAAAGAATTATCAAAGTATGAAATCGTAGAAGCAGCGACTAAAGCATTGAATAAAGACGGATTTGATCTTTATAGAGTTGAAATAATTTACGATCAAAATAATAAAATGTGGCGCGAAAAAGTGAACAAGATGGCAGATTTGCAAAATTCGCCTAATTTTAAGCTTTTCGAAAGGGGTTTTATGAAAAATTACCGGGCTGTACTTTTTAATTTTAAAAATCCTCCCGGAGAAGTTTGGGTTTTTGTCGATAAGGATACAGGCGAAGTGCTTGAAATATACAGGCCAGAATTTGGAGTAGAAAAGAAAAATAAAGGGTTATCGCCGGTTTTCTATTAAAGATCAAGAAATCATTATAAAGAAACCACGGCCTTGCCGAAGGCGTGCCCGTAGAAGTTAATTTTTTTTCGCCAAGAGCGGATAAATAATTTACCCCTTGCACCCATATATCTGGAAATTTTCCTGGTCGCAAAGCGAGCGTGAAAATTTCCAGAAGTGCTGCGGGGTTAGTTATCCGCCTACGGCGGAGAACTAAGGAGGCAATATGGATATTTCCCGCTTGAGAAACTTAATCGTAGAATATAAAAAGGCCCAAAAGAAACTGGACGAAATAAAAGGCGAATATGAGAGAACGAAGACTTCTTATGAACTAAGAATAGATTTGGAGAAAGAACTGGAAGATGAAATAAGGATGGCAAAGGAAGGCAATAAAGAAGATCTTATCCGCTATTGGCAGGATATTTTAAAGGAGCTTTTTCCAAACGATAAAGACCTGGCAGACAAGGGCGTTTACGAAAAATGTGAAAAAGAAATTTTGGTAAAAAACCAAAAATTAATATCTTATTACGAGAAAAAATTAAAAACCATTAAAAAGCATTTAGGCGCAAGATTATCGCAGTTGCTTGAAAATTACGAGGAGAGAAATACTTTAATGGGTGAAGATTCTTCATCGAAACGTGCATCTCATACAATTTTCGAAGATGACGAAAAGGAATTGGAGAGAAAAGAGAAAGAACGTAAAACAAGCACGACATTCGATAAAATGTAACCAAACTAAACAGAATATTTGCTTATTATGGCCGGTAGCTAGCAATCTTATAGCTGCGCGTTTTATAAAATCCTTCCTTATTTAAATTACTATGATAGCCATCTCTACAACCTGGAATTATTCTGAAGGATGCAACTTACCTGACATGCTGACAGGAATAAGCAAGCTTGGCATAAAATCAATTGAACTGGGTTATAATTTTACCGCCAGTCGTTTAAATAAAATTGCTTCACTTCTTGCTGATTTCAATATAAATGTCATCAGTGTGCATAATTTTTGCCCTTTACCGCCACAGAATATTTTCCACCGCTTTTTTACCAACTATTACTTTCTTTCATCTCTTACGGAAAATGAGAGAGAGTGCGCCGTCAAATACACAAAACAAACAATCAATACCGCGGAAAATCTGAATGCAAAAATTGTAGTAATACATGCTGGAACAATTGAGATGGATACTGAATACATAAAAGCCCTTATTAATTTGTATAACCTAGGGAAAATACATTCTGAAGAAGCGAATAGTTTACGAGAAAAAATATTACAGCTGCGTGAAGAAAAAAAAGAGCCGTATCTTCGTGCTACCCTGAAAAGTTTAGATGAAATAACCGAATACGCACTTAAAAAGGGCATAAAAATAGGCCTTGAAAACCGTTATTACCCTAATGAAATACCAAACAACGAAGAAGCAGCCTTTTTCTTAAAAGAATTAAATAGCAAAGGGCTTGTCTATTGGCACGATGTAGGCCACGCCCAGGCACAGGAACGTTTAAGCATTATAAAGAAAGATAGTTTGCTGGATAGCCTTAATGGTTACTTATTCGGATTTCATCTCCACGGCATAAACGGGCTTAAGGATCATATTTCTCCTTTAAGCGGAGATTTTGACTTTTCGCAAATTTCTACGTATCTTACGCGGGCTAATCTGTTAAAAGTAATAGAGGCACATCAGCCGGCAAGCAGCGATGAATTAAAAGAAACACTACGGTATTTTGCCTCTTGTGGTTGGCTTTAAAACAGTAGATTTTTTCCGTTTGCATGATATAATTAACCCTTAAAAAGGGTTTTTATACAAGGGCCATTGAAGCCCGAAGGGCTGAAGGATCTATATAACATTGGAATTTATGCATATCGATAAAAATAAACTTACTAAGGTAATTTCACGTTTTAAGAACAAGAATATTATGGTTGTGGGAGACCTTGTCCTTGACCATTATATTTTTGGAAAAGTTGAAAGAGTTTCTCCTGAAGCTCCGGTTCCGGTTGTCTGGGCAAACCGGGAGAATTTTGTTTGTGGAGGCGCAGCTAACGTAGGCTTGAATCTTGTTTCTTTGGGCGCAAACGTAAGCCTTTGCGGCTGCCTGGGGCGCGACCACTTCGGAAATGTTTTATCTTCGTTGATTAAGAAAGGGGGAATTGGCAGCGAGTTGATTGTTAATGATAAAAACAGGCCCACAACGCTTAAGACTCGTATCATCGCACAGCATCAGCAGATTGTCCGGCTTGACTGGGAATCAGTAGAATTCCTTTCTTATGAAACCAGCAAGATGCTGTACAGAAGAATATCGCAAAATATAGATAAGTTTGATGCGGTTATTATCGAAGATTATGGTAAAGGTGTAGTTAACCCTAACCTGGTAGGGGATTTGGTTGAGCTTTGCACGCGTAAGAAAAAAATCGTGACAGTTGACCCCAAAGAAGAACACATAGATTATTATACTAATGTAACCTCTCTTACTCCAAACCTGAAAGAAGCGCAGGCTGCAGCGAATATGAAAATACGCAGTAAAGAAGAAATTCCGCTTTTAGGAAAAACGATAATGCAGAAACTCAATCCCAAATCTTTGCTTATTACCTTAGGCGAAGACGGTATGATGCTTTTTGCGGACGCCTCGCATTATCATATACCGACAATGGCTGCGGAGGTATATGATGTAACCGGAGCAGGAGATACTGTGATTTCTGCGTTTACCCTGGCGCTTGCCGCGCATGCAAGTTTTTATGAAGCTGCTTTAATTTCTAATTTTGCTGCAGGTATCGTAGTGGAAAAACTAGGAGCGGCAACCACTGACAGAAAAGAATTATTACAAAGAATTAATGCAAAATAATATAGACGTAATTGGGGTTATTCCTGCGCGTTATGAATCTACCAGGCTGTCGCATAAGTTATTACGGCAAGTTTTAGGCAAACCGCTAATTCAGTGGGTCTGGGAAAATGCATCTAAAGCAAGCCTTCTTGATGATTTGATAATTGCCTGTGATGATATAAAAGTAAAGGAAGCTGCTGAAAGTTTTGGTGCCAAGGCCGTTATGACTTCGACAAAACATCAATCAGGCACCGATAGGATAGCGGAAGCAGTAAGAGATATCGATGCAAAAATAGTCATAAATATCCAGGCAGACGAGCCTATTATGCATCAATCAACTATTGATAGCCTTGCCAGAGAAATGGTTAACAATCCAACTACACTTATGGCTACGGTTAGAAAAAAGATTGAGGCGAATGAAGACGTAAATAATCCGAACGTAGTAAAGTTAATCTGCGATAAAACGGCTTTGCAA
>JALOCC010000034.1 GCA_023227945.1 Candidatus Omnitrophota bacterium | reverse complement strand
TAATCCAAAGGCACATTTTACGAATCTCTTGCGGATTATCATTCTGCCCGGGAATTATAAGATTGGTTATTTCAAGCCATACTCCTTCTTTTCTTATTGTTTTAAGTGTCGCTAAAACCGGCTCTAACTCCGCCATCATTCCCATTTTATTATAAAATTCTTTATTGAAGCCTTTTAAGTCAATATTAACTGCATCCATATACTTAAGAAGCTCTTTTAACGGCTCTTCATTTATATAGCCGCAGCTATGCATACCGTTTTTTAAACCCTGTGCCTTGGCAAGCCTGCATATATCAAGCATGTATTCGTAAAATACAGTTGGTTCAGTATAGGTATAAACGATAAAAGGCGAGCCTGCGTCCTTTGCCGCGCTCACTACATCCATAGGAGACATATGGTAATTTTCGGTTTCATCGGGCTTTGATTGGGATATCTGCCAGTTCTGACAAAAAAGACATCGCATATTACAGCCGGCAACAGCTATAGAAAAGGCGGGCGTTCCAGGCAATACATGGAAAAAAGGTTTTTTTTCGATTGGGTCAACGTGCACTGCTATGGGGTTTCCATACCCAAGCGAATAGAGCTTGCCATCTTTATTTATTCTTACAGTGCATATGCCGCGCTGCCCGGGTGGCAGTATGCACCTTCTAGGGCATAACTGGCACTGAACCACTTTTTCTCCCACGGCTTGCCAGTAAAGTGCCGGATGCGGCTCTTCTGTCTTTTCTTTTGCAAATACCACTGATAAAGCCGAAAACATTACCATCAAATAAATAGATATCTTTTGTTTCATTAATATTATTATATCATCTTTAACGCTGCAATTTCAAAATATTCCCCAGATTGAATAATCGCGCCATTTTACGCATTAAAATATCAGCACTTCCTGTTAGTAGGCGGACTTTGATAACATCATAAAGCTTTTGAAGTTGTTTTATAATCTGCTCGATATTTTCCTCCTGCTTAACAATTAAATAGATATGGCTTTTTGTAGATTTTTTTAAAGGGACACATAAAATTCCTTCAAGGTTAAAATTCCTTCGCGAAAATAGGCCGGTTATGTGTGACATAACACCAGCGTGGTTATTAACCTTAAGCTCAACAATATAATTTTTTAATTTACTCATAGCTACCTCCTATCATCTCTATATTTGACCTACCAGGCTTAACCATCGGAGTAACATTACAAGCATGGTGGATACTGATATCAACCAGCGAGGGCCCTTTGGCCTTTAATGCTTTCTTCAAAATCAAATGCACTTTCTCCCCCGAACCCAATTCGAAAGAGCGCATGCCAAAAGCCTGCGCAATTTTTTTAAAAGAATGTTTAGCCAGGAATTTTGAAGCAATATATTTTTTGCCGTAAAAAAATTCCTGTTGCTGACGGACCAAGCCTAAATGCCCGTTGTTCATTATTACAATAGTGACATTAAGGCCTAATTCAGCCAAGGTTGCCAATTCTTGGATGTTCATTAAGATAGAGCCATCCCCGCTTATACAAACTATACGTTTTTTAGGATTTGCCAAAGCCGCTCCAATTGCCGCAGGCAAACCAAACCCCATTGTGCCTAAGCCGCCTGAAGTAAGCAAGGTGCGGGGCTTTTTAAAAGGGTAACTTTGCGCAACCCACATTTGATGCTGGCCGACGTCGGTTGTAATTATTGTATCCGGAAAAACCATACCGCTTATCGCCTTAATTATATTAATCGGATGCAGCGGGTCTTTTGACGTAAATATAGAATATTTTTTCTTTTTGTTTCCAATTTGTGAAAGCCAATCTTTCCTATCATTTCTATGCACTAATGGAATCACTATCTTTAAGGCCTGGTTAATATCTGCGCAAAGAGAAAGATGCGCCTTTTTGATTTTATTAATTTCAGCGTTGTCTATATCTATATGTATAATTTTTGCATTACGGCAAAATTTTTGAGACAAACCAGTAGCTCTGTCATCAAAGCGCACGCCAAAAGCAAGAATTAAATCCGCCTCCTCGACTATAAAATTAGTGTAAGATGCTCCATGCATTCCAAGCATTCCAAGATAAAGTTCATTGTCAGCAGGAAAACTTCCTAAGCCTGTAAGGGTTAATGCAACCGGTATGGAATTTTTCTTTGCCAGCCTAAAAACTAAATCTTGCGCACCTGACGCAATGATTCCTCCGCCTATGTACATCAAAGGTTTTTTTGATTCATTAATCGTTTGCGCAATTTCTTTTGCTGATAAATCATTAATCTTGCAATTTTGCGTAGGCAAAGCAGCTTTTGGCCAGGTATCAAATTCTATCTGCTCGTTCTGAACATCCTTAGGCACATCAATTGCAACCGGGCCGGGACGGCCGCTTGTTGCAATATTAAAAGCTTCGGGAATAATTGTTAAAAGTTCTCGCGAATTTTTAACAAGGAAATTATGTTTTGTTATAGGGATAGTCATTCCATAGGTATCAACTTCCTGGAATGCATCAGTACCTATCAAAGCAGTTGGCACCTGCCCGGTTATCGCAATTATTGGAATAGAATCCAATTTAGCGTCGGCTATTGCCGTTAAAAGATTTGTAACACCGGGGCCGGAAGTAGCAAAACAAACCGAAGGCTTGCCGGTCGAACGAGCCATGCCTTGAGCGATAAAACCCGCAGCTTGCTCATGCCTGACTAAAATATGCCTGATTTTACTCTCATAAAGGGCATTATAGAGCGGTAAATTAGCCCCTCCTGGAATGCCTGCAATAATACGAATCCCATACCTTTCAAGTAATTTAATTATTATTTGTGCTCCGGTGTAACGCATATTAAAACCTCCTTTCTTAAAAGCTTTCAGTCGTCAGCCTTCAGCTTTCAGTCCCCTTAAGAGGCAACCCTGAAAAGCGGCTGACAGCTGAGAGCTGATGACTGATAGCTGATAGCACATTTATCTGAGCAATAAAAAAGCCCCTGTCAGCTTTCGCCAACAGGGGCTAAACAGAAAAATACTGGGTTAGCCCGGCGGCGAAAGCGCACCTACTACGAGTAATACTAGATTTAATAAGTATTTGTTTGACATAGGATTCTAAGTTTTTACAAAATAGCCAATAACCAATGATCAAACAATTCTATAACGCTCCGTTTGGCTATTGGAATTTGCGTATTGGTCATTGTTTGGTTATTGGAAATTGGAACTTGGTTATTTTAAATGTATCCATAAAATAAGAAATCCCCTGCCGATTTTCACCGACAGGGGATATTTTTTTAAAATTTGGTTACCTTACGGTGAAAACCTCACAGCAGAGCATACCGCTACTACTAACTTAAGAGTTAAACTTAGAATTGTGGTTAAATTGCGGTTTATCTGCATATCTTCACCGTAAAGGAAACATAATAAATATACCACAAAGCGAGCCAAAAGTCAACCTTAGCTTTCCTGTTTAGTACCCAGAATCTTTTCAACGGTTGAGAGTTCAATTCTTTCAGCTAAACGCTCGTATTCGTTTATTTTATGCTGTGTGATAGGTTTTTTCAGGCTTTCCCAGTTCATAGAAGGTATATTAAGGAATTTTTCAACCCCTTCTGCTATTCTGGGAAGTACCGGTTTAAGCATCCCCGTAAGGAGGTAAAGCCCGTTTAAACCGGTAGTGCATACACTTTGCGCTTTTTTTTCGTCTGTTTTTACAAGCTCCCAGGGAGCAGTATCATTTATATATTTATTAACAATGTCAGCAAGCGGCATAATTTCGCGCATTGCTTTATTATAATCCAGTGTCTCATAATAATTTGCTATTTTAGGCAAAGCTTTTCGCATTTCATCCAAAATGCTTGCCCCTTGTGCATCGATTTCGCCTAAAGCATTGTTCAATTTTTTATTCACTATTTTTCCCAGGCGGCTCCCGATATTTACTACTTTTCCCAAAACATCCGAGTTGATTCTGAAAACAAAATCGCTTAAGTTTAAATCCAGGTCATCAACCCCTGCCCCAAGCTTTGCGGCATAATAATACCGCAGGAATTCCGGGTCAACGTGCTTTAGATAATCAGATGCATTCATGAAGGTGCCTCGGCTCTTTGACATTTTTTCTCCGTTTACCGTCAAAAACCCGTGGATATTTACTTTTGTCGGCGTAGAAAAACCGGAAACCATAAGCATTGCCGGCCAGAACAATGTATGAAAATACAAAATATCTTTTCCTATAAAATGATGTATTTCAAAATCTTTCCCCCGCCATATCTCATCGAAATTTATCCCCTTACTTTTACACCAATTTTTTGTCGTTGCAATGTAACCAACCGGGGCATCCAGCCAGACATAGAAATATTTATTTTCCGTGCCGGGTATTTTGAAACCAAAATAAGGCGCATCCCTGGAGATATCCCAGTCCTTAATGCCTTGAGTGAACCACTCCTGCAGTTTATTTTTTATTTCCGGACGAAGATGGTCCTGGCTCACCCATTCTCTAAGCTCATTGGTAAAATTTGAAAGTTTAAAATAGTAATGGGTTGATTTTTTAATTATTGGTTTTGCGCCGCAAATTGCGCAAAACGGCGAAATAAGCTCGGTTGGGTCATACGTTGCAGAGCACGTTTCACAGTTATCTCCGTATTGGTCCTCAGCTTTACATCTAGGGCAGATTCCTTTTATCATCCTGTCCGGAAGAAACATACCGTCATGCTCGCAATAATACTGTTCTATTTCCTTTTCGTAAATTGCCCCTTTTTGTTTTGCCTCTGAATAAATATACTCGCAAAATTCACGGTTTTCTTCCGAGTTGGTTGAATAGTAATTATCGAAGCTTATCCGAAAAGCGCTAAAATCGCGCAAATGTTCAGTATACATCTTGCTGATTAATTCTTCGGGGGGTATATTTTGTTTACGCGCGCTTATCATAATTGGTGTTCCGTGGGTATCATCTGCGCACATATAATAACACTCATTGCCGATTAGCCGCTGGAATCTTACCCAGATATCGGTCTGAATATATTCAACCAAATGCCCAAGATGAATGCTCCCATTTGCGTAAGGAAGCGCGCTGGTAACTAAAATTCTGCGTCTTTGCTCCATAGTATTTTTATATTATGCCTGCGGTTGAGGCTCAATGAGGCTTACTGCTGCTTCAGAAAGCTTTTTTCTGCGAAATTTTCTCGGCACAATCCTTAAGCCATCTATTTCAATAATATCCGCGCCAATAAGTTTTTTATGTGCTTTATGCCGGCACCATTCAGCAAGTGTCGGAATCTTAGTGTCTTTTCCTCCTGATACGGCACCGCCGTGGGCGGAAAATTTATCTTCCCAATTTAACCCAAGGGTTGAAGCAACTACAGTCATTGGCACTGCTCCGCCGATAATCCAAGAGGTTGTTCCGTATGGATGAATGTAATTCGGAAGCCGGTCAAACTCAGATTCAATATCGCCGGTTAACTCTTCCATAATATCTTCAAGGGTTACCATGCCAAGAATTTTATTCTTATCAGAAGCAACAAGCACGATATGCACTTTCTCCTGAATCATTGTTTCAAGAAGCTGGGATATAACCATGCCTTCAGAAATTTTATTTATAGGCCTCATTATTGAAGCTATGGTCGGGTTTACCGGATTAGTCCTTAAAACAGTTATTATGTCTTTGAAGTTAATGTAACCTACTATGGTCTGCGGATCGTTTTCTTTTGTGGATACCGGAAAACGTGTATGCATATCAAGATGGGCTTTGATAAGTGCCTGCGCAAGGCTATCTTGTGCCCAAATCATCGAAATATCGTGTGCCGGTATTATAATGTCTTTTACCGGACGCAAGGTAAAACTTGCCGCAGCAAGAACGATGCGCTCTTCCCGTGCGCCAAGAATTTTCGCAGTTCTGGCTAAAGAAATTGCTGCCTTTAGCTCATGGAGGTCATGGCCTTTATTGCTTAGCTCCTTGGGGCTAAACATAACAAAAATACGGACAACTTTTTTTACTATAACCTCTACTACCGATATAAGAGGTGCGATAAAAGCCGAAAGCGACTTCATTACAGGCGAAAGCCCTAAAACCATCCACTCTTTATTTTGAAGCGCAATCATTTTCGGCACAAGTTCTCCAAAAATGATAATAACGCAAGTCAACGGAATAATAAAAATAATAACCGCCAAAATTTTGGCAAAAAGTTCCGGCATATTAAAGGTGTTCTGCAAATAAGGAGCGAAACTTTCGCCAACTCCTGCTCCGCCGGTTGCCGCAGCCAATGCGCCAACCAATGTAATACCAACCTGTATAAATGCAAGGCTGGCTTCCATATGTTCTTTCATATAAAGCGCCTCGGGAGCCCCCTTCTTCTTTTCGCCTGCCAAAACAGCTAACTTTGGCTTAGAAACCGAAGCTAGGCCCATTTCATAGGCAGCGAATATGGCGTTAAGCAAAAGCATAAGTATTATTATTAATAATTCGTATACAAGCATAGTTTTATTTTTTTTACAATTTACGATGAACCTACTTACGAAAGCTACATTTTACTAAAACAATCAAGATATGCAAGCAAGAACCTTTCGTAAATAAAAAGCCCACCCGCGAACCGGGTGGGCAAAAGGTAGGAAAACTGCTTTTTTCAAAGCCATATATTATTTTACACAAGCAAAAACATATTTCAAGAGAAAATTAGCGGTATATCTAAGAATACCTTATTCTTTCTTTGCTTCGATTATCTCAAAGAATACCTTCACTATTTCCGGGTCAAATTGCGTACCAGAGCCTTCCTTAATTATTTTTAAAGCTTCTTCCATGCTATAGGCTTTACGATAAGGCCTATCGCTGGTTAAAGCCTGGTATACATCAGCTATGGCAATTATTCGCGCGCCTAAAGGTATTTCTTTGCCCTTTAAGCCGCTGCAATAGCCGAAACCATCAAACCTTTCATGGTGATATAAAATAATTGGAGCTACGTCTTTAAGGAAATGGATATGCCTTATTATTTCCGCACCTATCTGGGGGTGTTTTCTGATAATCTCAGACTCACTATCGGTCAGTTTTCCTTTTTTCAGCAATATTTCATCTGGTATACCGATTTTACCCAAATCATGAAGCATTGCCGCGTGCCCCAAGTCTTCCATTTCTTTTTCAGAAAGGTTGAGTTTTTTCCCGATAGACACAACGAGAGACACCATATGTTCGCAATGCTCTCCGGTATAAAAATCTTTAGCTTCTATAGTCTTAGCAAAAGCATAAATAGATTCCAGAAATGTTTGATGCATTCTTTTCTCGATTTTTGATAGTTTTTGCTTAAGGTTTTCAATATTTTCCTGTGTGTCTTCGCCAGGCCCTTCAGCTTCTTTGCCGTTTAAAGTAAGAAGGCGTCCTCCGCCGCGTTCTTTTGCAAGCGAAACTGCTTTTTCAACCAAATGTATAAGGCCGTAGGCTTCGGAAATATTCAGGTCATCTTCAGGAAAATTAGCAATACCAATACTGACTTTCAACTTTATTTTTTTATCCTGCGAGTCAAAAATATGGTTTTCTATGTCGCCTAAAAGCCGCTCAGTAAAACGGATTGTGCTTTGCTTGTCGGTATCAGGCAATATAATAATAAACTCCTCCCCACCGTAGCGCGTGACCACATCCATGCCGCGAATGAATTGTTTTAAATATTTTGCAAGCTCTTTCAGAATTTTATCGCCATACGCATGGCCGTATAAACCGTTGATTGAATTAAAATAATCCACATCAATCATAGCAAGAGAAATAGAAAGAGCATACCGTTTTGCCCTCAACAATTCGGAATTAAGGCGCTCAATAAGGTATTTATGGTTATAGACTTCGGTTTCGATATCTTTTAAGCTAAGCTCCTTTAATTTTTCTAAAAGCTCTTTATTCTCAATAGAAAGCTGCTGCATTCGTAATGCCTTGCCTATAAGTATCTTTACTTCTTCTATGCTAATGGGCTTTTGCAAATACCCGAAAGCGCCCTCATTCAACGCAGAAATAGAGCTCTCAAGAGAAGCATATCCGGTAAAAATAATGGTCATGGTCTCCGGATTTATTTCTTTTACATATTTTAACAGGCCGAGCCCGTCGCCATCAGAAAGCTTAAGGTCAACCATTAAAATATTGTAAAAATTTTTGCTTAATTTACCCCGCGCCTCTACCGCGTGTGTCGTACAATCAGTGTCATACCCTAAAGATTGCATTATCTCCACGAGGTTCTCGCACATCAATGTGTCATCGTCAACAATAAGAATTTTTGCTTTATCAATATTTTCCTGATTTTTCATATCTAATTTTTCTTATTTCTTTTAGCTATCTCTTTTTTAAAAATCTCAAGCATATCTTTGACCTCAAACGGCTTTTCGAAAATCTTTACAACGCCGCTATTATATGCCTCGCTGATGCGCGAATCGCGCGGATAAGCTGTCATCATAAAAATAATTATCTTTGGATTTATCTGTGTTACTTTTTTAATCAGATGTAATCCGTCTACACTTTCCATTCTGCTATCAGTAAGCAGGATGTCGAAATTATTTTTCTGTATCTTTTCAATAGCCGCACCCGCATTATACGCAATATCAGTAGCATAACCTTCGGCATTAAAAATATCAACTAAGGTGCTGCAGATATCCGCATCATCATCAACCACAAGAATGCTTTTTTTCTTATCAAAAATAGATTTCATATAAAGGCTCTGATACTATAATATAACATATTTGCCTTGCTTACGACTACACTCTTTTGCGCGAGATAATTTTGGCCTACGCCGCCTAAAAGAGCCTTTTCTTGTGCTTTATAACCGGCAATAGTAAAGAATAATGAAGGAAGAAATACAGCGGTACATATTGCTAAAAATATGCGGACTCTGATTTTCATAATTATGTGTTTTGGGTTACTATATCGAGATTATGCAAACTCCCACTAGCAGACTCAATCAACCAGCAGGATAAGTGTGGCTGTATTACTATTTTAGCGGAAAAGTATCATATTGCAAGAAAAACAGCAATTTTTAAGGCAGGTAATTCCTATTCTTAATGAAGAAATATAGCCTCGATGCCGTGCCTTATCATCATAACGCCTATTGCCCCAAGCAAAATATACATAATCTTTGAAAACGCACGGGTTCCGCTTGGCCCAATTACATTCATAATTGCTTCGGACCGGTCAAGGCTAATCCAAACAATAAGCATATTTAGCACAAGTGAAACAAAAGTTGGTATGATATTATATTTATCTATCATCATTACCGTGGTAGTTAACACCGCGGGGCCGGTAATAAGAGGTGTTCCTAAAGGAAAAATGCCTACGTCTTTATCGCCGCCTATTGAATTGACCTTCTTCTCTGCTCCCGGGAAAAGCAGCCTGACAGCAATAATAAACAAAAATGCTCCACCAGCAATCTGAAAATCGCTTATGGTTATGCCAAGGAGGCGCAGGATATATTTTCCGGCTACCATAAATATAACAGCCATTGCGGTAGCAGTTGTTACTGCGTCTATTATGATTTTACGCCTTTTTGGCCCTTTAGCGCCGTCTATAAGCGATACAAATATAGGGACATTGCCAATAGCATCCACTGCCACAAATATAGGTATGAAACTTAGAAGGTAAGGTTCGAATATATTTTGCATTATATTTTTATTATGCCATTTTTACAGGTAAATTCAATCGAAAAGTTATTTATTTCCTGGCTCAGTATGCCGATTAACTGCTATAAGCGATAAAAGTGTCGCTAAAATAAGTATGAAAGCGATATTTTGTTTTCTCTAATTAAAAAATTTGCAATGCGGAATTTTTAACTAAATCGCCATAGCCTAATATGACACAAGTAGCATTACCGGATTTTTCACAAATGTTGAATTCCTGTGTAAAGTTTTCCGGATGATTCTTAAATTTGTAAGCGCCGATAGCAAGATTGATTTTTCCGGAAGTAATTATTTTCTTTTTGGCTTCATTAGCATATTTTTCAAATTCAGATACCTTATCCGAATAAGTCATAACTGTGACGAAATCAACAAGGCCGCTATTAACCCAGGAAGGCCAATCCTGGAATGCTTCATAATATGCACGAACAAACGGAGCACAACCTGTTGCTGACACCCGGATATCCGGATGGAGCGCCCGCGCCCGCTTAACTAACTGGGTAAGTAGCTCAGTTACCTGTTTACGTTTCCAGTTTTGCCAGGCAATAGTATCTTCTTTGACTACTTTATTTCCGGTTGCTTTTTTAAACCGCTCGATATTATTTTTCGTGTAGCCATATGAAGGATTCCTGTCAGGATAACGGATATAATCGAATTGAATACCATCTAACTTTGGATAATTATGCAGAATTTCATTAACCACAGCCAAAAGCTCGCTCCTAACCCTTAAATCTCCTGGCTCAAGGAAATATTGTTTATCTATTTTGTAATCTTCTATTGTTCTTTTTTTCTTTAAATTCCTCGTAAGAGTTTCCAGGCCGTATTTTTTAAGAATTTTTGCATCTTTATTATTGCTAAGGCTTAGTAGATTAAGCCAGGCATGCACTTCAATACCGGATTTATGAGCCTCGCTTATAAGAAGCGCTAAAGGATCCCGTGAAACGTTTTTTAAACATACTTCATACGGCCTTGAATCTGCAACGCGCGAAGGAAACCACGCTTTGTTTGCACGGTAAATCTGGACAAAAAGAATTCTAATGTGCGCTTTTTTCGCAAAATCAATCAATCGCAAAATTTCTTTTCGGCTGGAAAGCACTTGCGGCTCCTGCAGAACTGTTACAAAAAGGCCACGCTCGGCAGCTGCTTCGCAGTTTTTTTCGCTAAAAGAAATACATAAAAAGCATAAACAAAAAACCGGAATAATTTTTTTCATAGAATTATGCGGCAGGAAACCGTAAATTATTTTACAGTTTGTATTAAAGCCTTAAATTAATCGGCCAGTACTCTTCAAATTCGTCCTCTGTCACTTTCTTGTCTCCATTGGCATCCATGCTGTTGAAATAATCATTGAATTGTTTAAAAGCTTCTTTCTGGCTGATTTGGTTGTCGTTATTTTTATCTGCCTTTCCAAATATCTTTGATTTATCGTCTTTCAGTTCGTCTTTGTCAATGATTCCATTTTTGTCTTTATCCAGTTCATTAAATTTTTTAGCCTGATATGCCTGCAATTCATTGGAACTTATAAATTTGTCATTATTTTCGTCTATACTCTTAAATTGTTCCTTGACGGGTTGGGGATTAATTTGTTGGGCGAATACATTGGAAAAAATAAACAGAATAAACCCAAAAAACATAATTACCCTTTTACCTAGTTTCATAATTGTCTCCTTTCTTGCTTTTTTAACAAATCCAGCTCAAAATATAAACTAGCTCCTTAAACCAGTTTACTGTTTATGCTTGGTTGTGAGTAAATAAAGAATCTCCTTTACTTCATGCTTAAGCTGGTCCATATCGGTGCGAAGCTGCTTACTGATAATTCTTTCAACCTCTGCTTTTGTCTCGGCGACTTCACGAAGCATTTCCTGGTTTTTTATATGCTCGGCAGCTTCCTTTCTAAATTCCTGCCATCTGCGCCAGGAAAAAATAGTTAGACCGACGCTTAAAGTCAAAAGCACAGTAATAATTTCATCAATATAGACTATCGTCTGCGGGTTTTGATAAAAAATTTTGACAAGAAAATTGAATATGTTAAAAAAGTAAGAGACAATAAACACAAAAATAGTAGTCAAACCAAGGATAATCAGGTCCCTAAATGCAGCTGAAAATTTTAGTTTTTTATTAATTTTTTCCATTTTTAGGCCTTTTTTAAGAAAATTTTTTGCTAATTACAATATCCCAAAAGTTTTATGCGGCCGCTTATCAACCTATCGCCGGTATAAAACGCTACAGGATAAATGAACTTTCGTGCCCCTAAAAAATAATTAAATTTACTGCCCCTCAGGATAAAAACCCGCTCCCACAATACGTATTTTCCCGTTAACAACTATTTTTTTCAAATAGCAAATCTTTTTAGATGGTTTTGTTTCTCCCGGCTTCGGCCATAAATATTCTATCCATGCTGTATCTTTATCTTTTACAGCATCAACTATTGCTATCTGTGCTGCTTTCGCGTCAGTATCAGTATATGCTTCTAACGGTAAGCCTTCAATATCCTCAAAGGCAGGATTTATCAAGTCAGCGCCGGACTCAGATGTAACAAAAACATATGCATCTTTTGTGTTGAACTTTCCGTTTTTATCTGCGATAGCATCAACTCCAGCCTGCCCCTTTGTTTCGATGAGTTCAGCTGCTTCATTAACTAGATTTTTAACTAATATTTTTTTATCGTCAGATGTAAGGTTTTCTGTTTTCGCTGTATTAACAATAAACATTAATCCAAAAAATATTATAAGAAAATTAAACAATTTATTTTTCCCCATTCTACCTCCTCTTTGCTTTATTTTGTGAAACCGTTTGTAAAAAATTATCATCAAACTAGCAAATTCATACTTGAAAAATTACCCATTCAATAACCCCGCCTTGGCGAAACTGCTCAGGATTTCGCACAACGAGAGAAATCCTGAAATGAAAAAGTCCGGGTAGCCAGGGAGCTTCATTTGCCCAAAAGCATTTTAAAAGGCACTGAAGCTGCATCAAAAAGGCTTCGTGCTCCGGTTTTAGCTGTGCCGATTGCCTCATCGACGGTACCAAAAACGTTGGAAGTAACAGGAATTAAAGTCAAATTAATTAATTTTCCGATTTCGGTATTTTGTATTGCCTTATAAATGACCAATCGCACCAGTTCGTCTTCATCTTTCAAATTGACGAATACCTGGTTTTTTATCCCTATTTTATGTTTACTTACCTTTTTCACGTCGCCGCTGTATTCAGTATAATTTATTTCCCCTATACTTAAAATCAATAAATCGAAATGGAAAGGAGTTTCATCTTTATTATCGGAAACATTTGCATTTTTAACAGGAATTAATTCTTTTATGTTAACTTTGCCCTGTTTATTTTTAATAATATTTAAACGCCTCAAATCCAGCGTTGCAATATATATGTTGGGCCGCTTATGGATAATTATTTCCATCGGGTCCCAGACAAGGTTTAGGGAACCCAAATAAGCTAACTCCTTTTCCTCAAAACCATCAGGATTATAAACAGTTATACCTTTTGCGCGAATCAACGTAAGCAGTGGCGAAAATTCTAATTCTTTTATTGTAACGTCTATCCCTAACTCTTTTTTAATTTCATTTACAATCAACTCTTTTGCTTTGATATTTCTTATCACTAAGAATAAAACAGACAACAGCAAGACTAAGGTTAAAAAGATTATGCCAAAAAAGATAATAATTTTTTTTATTATTTTCATAATATTCGCTCAAATAAATCTCTTGCAATATATTCTCATGGAAGGAACAAATGCGCGGCTATGAATGCCTCCGTAATACCCTTCTTTCCAGTTCGTCTACTTTCCTTTTTAATTCCATCATAGTGTGTTCTCGGGTAGACGCTGCTCTCTGTAATGCTTCTAACCGCCTTATCTCTTCGCGCAGCCCATCCAATATCTTTTTAGCTTCAGTGATATCTTCAATGGCTAAGAGAATTATGTTTGGTTTTCCTGAAGGCCTTGGAATTTTCCGGGCGTTTAGAAGCATTATACGCTTGCCAAGGCCGGGGAAATCATGCTCAATCTCAAAATTATCAAAACTGGCACTTTTTGGAAGAATAGTCTCCAATAACTCTCTCAGCTTAGAAACATCCCATTGACGATTGCCTACGTCATAGATAAGCTTCCCGATAGTCTCTTCAGGTTTTACTTTAAAAATATCGTAAAAAGAATTACTGACTGAAATTATCTTTAAATCTTGATCCAGAACCACCAGTGGCTCACGCACAGCGTTAATGATACACTCCGCATATTCACGCGCCTCCTGGATTTCCTGTTGTTTGTTTTTTTCTTCGTTTCCCATAGTTTTTAGATATTAAAATTAGGACAAAAACCTTCTTAATATATTATCACAGGGGATTGGAAAGTCAAAAACTCCCCGGGTTGTCCCCTTCGGGGATAATTCGCCAACGCACTTTTGTGCGCCTTCAGCTTCAAAAGATGCTGGCTCATTAGACGAATTTCGCAACTTTCTACTGTTCGATAATCAAAAAGAATTATGTGAAAAACTGGGTCAAATTGCGCTAAGATAGTCTAAGAACATTACTTCTTATCCGTTAAATCCAGTTTTTCTTTAAGAAGTTGAAGTATTTCCTCTCTTATGTCTTTAGCATCAGAAGACTTCTTCTCTGGAACATATTTAACAAAGTCGTCATAAGCTTCCTTATCTGGCTTTATCTTTATAGCTTCTTTGTAACCTGCTAACGCTTTATCGTATTGCCCCATACAATAATAAGCAAGCCCTCGGTTGTAATAGGCTATAAACCCATTGGGATTGATTTGTATTGCCTTTGTGCTATCTAAAATAGCTTTGTCATAATCACCTTTCTTAAGATACACATCTGCCCGATTAGTATAAGCTTTTTCATCTTTAGGATTTATTTCAATGGCTTTAGTATAGTCAGATATGGCTTGGGAAAAATTGCCTTGTTTGGCATAGCCATACCCACGTCCGTAATAGGCTTTTGCAATGTTAGGATTTATTTCAATGGCTTTAGTGTGGTCAGATATGGCTTGGGAAAAATTGCCTTGCATTCCATAGATAACCCCACGGCCGCAATAGGCCTCTGCAAAGTTAGGATTTAATTCAATAGCCTTAGTAAAATCAGAGATAGCTTGAAAGCGCTTACCTTGCTTAGCATAGGCAAACCCAGCACGTCCGTAATAAGCCTCTGCATATTTAGGATTTAATTCAATGGCTTTGTTAAAGTCATATATAGCCTGGGCAAAGCTACCTTGCATCCCATAGGTAAGCCCACGTCTGTAATAAGCCTCTGCATATTTAGGATTTGATTCAATGGCTTTAGTATAGTCTAATATAGCTTTGTCGTAGTTATTCTTACTAAAGTAAACCACACCTCTATAATAGTAAGAAACATCATTAGTAGGATTAATTTCAATAGCTTTGGTGAGGTCAGAGATAGCCTTATCAAAATTGCCTTTAGAATAATATGCAAAGCCACGTTGTATATAAGCGTTCACAAAGTTAGAATCAAGTTCTATAACTTTGTTAAACGCACTTATTGCCTCATCATAACTGCCTTTCTCATTATATTTTATTCCCTTATCATAAATCGTAAAAGCTTCTGCGGGAGTTTCTCGTGCTAAAACATTGCTTAAACCAAAAGATAACGCCAGGGAAATAAAAATAATAAATTTTACTATGCGCATTTTTTTTAAAAACATTCGCTCTCCTTTTTAACGGTATTATTTAAAATAAAAAACCCTCTGCAATATATTATCACAGAGGGTTAGAAAGTCAAAAACTCCCCAACCCCTAAAGGGACAACTCTCTGTATACATATATTAAGGTTGAGTTGGGTAGGGCTCTCCACCTGCCTCGCTGGATACTGTGTAAATTTACTTCGTAAATTTACACAGACTCGGCAGGTGTTCTCGCCCTTTCACCAAGGCAATTTGACAAAAATAGCCCAGCATAAAGCTGGGCTATTTTTGTCAAAACTCCCCGGGCTGGACGAATTTAGCAACTGGGTGATGTTTAGGGAAGCGGAAAAACTGACCAAAGAAATGACTCTGATTATTTAAACTGTGCCTTTACTGCGGGACGAGTAAAATAATAGATAAAAGTATAGACATAAATCATTTGTAGAGCAAAACCAAGCCAGTAAGAAATTGGTTGATTGGTTATTCTATCCATAAGAAGCATATCTGGTTTAAAAATATATAATACTATGAATCCAACAACAAGCAAAATAACCGCCCCACCTAAAAATATATTAAGAATCAAAAGAACAATCCTGCTCCAATTCTTTAATTGAAAAAGGAAATAATATAAAATTAGCCAAATTATAAATATGCTTAATTGTAGTGGTTTGAAAGGCAACCATCTTGTTGAACCCATAACAAGGAAAAATATGCCTAATAAAGTAAAAATTATGACGCCTCTTGGTCGTTTAATCTCCATCTTTTCTCCTTCTTCTTTATTTCACCCCAATCAAAAAAACCCTCTGCAATATATTATCACAGAGGGTTAGAAAGTCAAAACTCGCAGTAACTGATTATACTTTACTAAATTAAAACTCGATCAAAATAGTATCCTTAAAACAAGTATAGGCTCAAAGCAATTATTATGACCTTCCCCTCTTTAGTGGACAGATTGTTAAGATAATAACGCCTGTTTTCAGTGACTAAAAACTCCATTTTATTTTTTTCTTAGCTTATAATAGGTTAATAAACCTTTTACAAGAAAAAATAAACCCCCAACACCTGTTCCAAAACATATAATCGCTCTATTCCACCACAATAAAGACTGCCGTTGAAAAAATGGCAAAAAACGATTAGCTAATAAACTTGTTATGATTAGAAGGAAGGCTATTACATTATTAGCTTGAGAGAATTTTATTCTTTTTTTGTTCATTTGAAACACGCTAAAGATGAATAAAGGGATAAAGATAAATAATAGATATCCGGCCCTTCTTTGATTTCTTAACACAAGCTCCATTGATCTTCGTAACTTTTCTGCCTCTTTCTTTTTTTCTTGTTGATTGCGCAGTGTGTATAATTCTTCAGCCTTTAGAAATTTTTCTTTAGCCTCTTTATAATTCCCTTTCTCCCTGTATATGAGGCCAATATTGAAATATGCCTCAGCATCATTGGGTGACATTTTCAGAGCCTCTTGATATTGTCCTAAAGCCTTCTCATATGATTTTTCTCTAAAATACTGATTTCCTTTTTTAAGGAAATTATCAGACTCGCTCGCATACACAAGAGATAAAAAGCAAAATGATAAAAGTGTTGAAATTATTAATTTTTTCATATTTCCTTTCTCCTTTAAAATACTAGCGCCTGCTTTTCATACTCAAAAGGGCTTAAGTAGCCAAGTGTTGAATGTGCCCTCTTGGTGTTGTAATACATTTCCACGTATTCAAATATCTTTCTTTTCGCTTCTTCTCTGGTTCTGAATTTCATCCGGTGTATAAGCTCTACTTTAAGCGTATGGAAAAAACTCTCAGCAACGGCATTATCCCAGCAATCGCCTTTTTTGCTCATGCTGCCGATAAGTTCATGCTGAGCCAATAATGCCTTAAAATCGTTGCAGGCATACTGAGTTCCTCTGTCGGAATGACAAATCAACCCTTTGGGCGGTGAACGTCTTAGGATTGCCTGTCCCAATGCCTGCAGCGTCAAGGTATCGGAAATAGTCTTATCCATAGCAAGGCCTACGATACCTCTGGAATGCAAATCCATGATTGCCGCAAGATACAGCCAGCCCTCAAATGTCCAGATATAGGTTATATCCGTTACCCAGACAGCGTTGGGCTTTTCTACAGAGAAGTTTCTATTTAAGACATTCGGCCATACGGGATAGTTATGCTTTGAATTTGTTGTTACCCGGAATTTACGCCTTTGTATGGCAACCAGGTTATTGTAGCGCATAAGCCTGGCAACGCGATTCAAAGAACAAAGAATCTGTTCCTTATTACGCAACTGATCCCATACTCGAGGGCTACCGTAATTACGGTTATTATCCCAGAATACCCTGCGTATTTCAATGAGCAGCTTCTCGTTATTGATTCTGTTCTTACTTTTAGGCCTTCTTTTGAAGTCATAGTATCCGCTCCTGGATACTTCTACTGCCCGGCACATTTTCTCAAGCGGATAGCTTAAACGATTTGAGTCTATAAACTCGCACCGTTCTCGGTCGTTTTTGAAAATATGCCGACTGCTTTTTTTAGGATTTCTATCTCCATCTCGGCGTCACGTAGCTTCCGCCGCAGAGATACTATCTCACTCAGATGACCTTTGCCTACGAAGGTTTTGTCGCCTTCAGCGGAGTATCTTTTTTTCCAATTGTAGAGCATGTTAGCATGGATTCCTAATGAACGGGCTACCTCTGAGGCTTTTTGGCCTTCTTCAGTAACCATTTTGACAGCTTGAATCTTAAATGCCTTATCAAACCGTTTCATTCTGACGCTTTGACCTTCCATTGGACATCCTCCTTTTTAAGAGTCGGTTTTTATGCTAATACCAACTCTTCGTTGTGTCCACTTTTTCGGGGGAAGATCATTAACATTCCTAATATAATACCTAAAATAGTCACATGCGACTTCTTATTCTCGCATGATAAAGGCAGAAGTTCATCAAAACTGATAAAAACCATTATCCCGGCAATAGCAGCAAGACAATAAGATAAAACGTTTGATTTAAGAAATGGCATTAATACCAACATACCTACAATAGCTCCAATGGGTTCGGCAATCCCTGATAAAGAAGAATACCAGAATGCTTTTCTTCTGCTTTTGGTGGCGTAAAAAATCGGCATTGCTATAGCTACACCTTCGGGAATATTATGCAACGCTATTGCTACAGCTAAAGAAATACCTAATTTAATATTTACCATAGAGCTCATAAAAACCGCTAAGCCCTCCGGAAAATTATGAATTGCCAAGCCAATGGCAATAAATATTCCGGCTTTCATAATTTTCTTATCTCCCCCTGTCCTTTGAATATGTTCGTCAATATATTCGTGGGGAATAACAAAATCGAGAAACATAATCAGGATAATACCTCCGAAGAATGACATATTTGCTTTTAAGAAACCGATGTTTCTAATTGACGAAGTTAATAATTCTACAAAGGCAATATAAATCATTACTCCAGCTGACAACCCCAGAGAAAATTCCAGATAAGATTTCTTAAGGTCTCTTACAAGAAAACAAACAAGGCTACCAAGCAATGTAAAGAGCCCAGCCAAAAAAGCTAATAATAACGGTAACCAAATCTTAATGTTATCCATGCCTAATCCTTTATCTAATTCTATGATCCTCCTATTTGACTTAAAATAAAAACCCTTTGTGATATATTATCACAAAGGGTTGGAAAGTCAAAAACTGACATAGTAGTCCCCTTCGGGGATAATTCGCCAACGCACTTTTGTGCGCCTTCAGCTTCAAAAGATGCTGGCTCATTAGACGAATTTCGCAACTGGTTGATGTTTGGGGAAACGGAGTTAACGAATTATCGAACTAGCACAACTTGCCCCTTATTCTTTGCGCTACCTGGAAAGGGCCAGATATGCCGGCAGTATAAGATTGGCTACAGGAATGAACGAAAAAAGGCCTAGCCAGCCAGGCTTACCCCTCGCTTTGGCAATACCGATACTTACGATAATTGCCATCACTATATTCATAACCGGAATAAAGAAAAATAATGTCGTCCAGCCAGGCTTTCGTGCGATCTTACAGGATAAATACAAATTAACAAAAGGCACCCATGCTAACCATCCCTTCGACGTAGCGGTTTTTTTGGCGATACGCTGTAAGCACATTGCCATGTAGGCATATAATAGAAGTAAAATCCACGCAGGAGTTGCCGGCCTTGCTTTTTTTACGAGAAGCCTTTCAGGATGCGGCGTTAATGACTCCGCACTTCCCGGCTGTTTTGAAATCTGCTGCGCTCCAGAACTCGCGTTCGGAATGGCGGTTGTCTGAGTTGTCACAGGCTGGCCTGGGAGAACTTGGACCGGAGCGTTAGGAACGATAATCTGAGCGGGTGGCTGATTAGGAAGTCCTTGTCCAGCAGGTCCTTGTCCAGCAGGTCCTTGTCCAGCAGGTCCTTGTCCAGCAGGTCCTTGTCCAGCAGGTCCTTGTCCAGCAGGTCCTTGTCCAGCAGGTCCTAGTCC
>JALOCC010000033.1 GCA_023227945.1 Candidatus Omnitrophota bacterium | reverse complement strand
AGCCCCTACTCTATCTCCTTTCAACTGGTATGCCTGCGAAAGCCTTACATAAGAATCAGCAAAAAATGGATCAGCTTTAATTGCTTTTTCTAAATATTCTTTTGCCTTATCGATATCTCCGCCGATAGCTTTAGGCGCCAGGAGATAAAAGCTGCCAAAACCATAGTAAACTCCGGGATATTCCGGAAGCAGCTTTTGTGCGGTATCCAATGCCGGAAAAACTGATGTTCCGTTTATAATTTTTGAAATAGGCCCGCCATAATGGGCAATCATTCCTTTTGCTCCGGCATACAAAAGAAGTGCTCTTACATAATTGGTAGCATCGACATTTTTTCTTTGCTGCTTAATGACACGGTAAGCCAGTTGAGAGGCTCCCTTGAAATCCAGTTTTATATACCTTATATAAGCAAGGCTTATGTACGCAGGAGAAAATTGAGGGTTTTCTTTTATTACTTCATTTAAAATCTTTTCGCTTTTATCAAGCTTATGCCCGCGCCGTAATACTTCAGCAAGCCCCCACTTTGCTTCTATGCTATCCGGGTTATTGTTAAGCATTATGCCAAAAGTAGACCCTGCTTCGTTATTTTTATATTCATTAAGGTAAACCAGGCCAAGCAAATAAAAAGCTTCCTGCGACTGGGGGTTCTCTTGTTGTATGCTCTTTGCCTGCTTAATATCTTTTTTGTCAGCCTCTTCGTGTATTTTTTTCCAATCGAGAGCGTGGCATGGATTGACAAAAGCAAAAAATATAATCGCTAATGCCGCTACTGTTATTTTTCTGTTTAAAACAGCAAAAAAAATATTCATCTTGCAAAAATATTGTTTAGGAAATATGCCTGGGCTGAAGCTATACGGCTTAGCTAGAATCTCATTTTTGTTGGCTTTGTATTATCATATCAAGAGCCGCTTTCAGAGATTTTAAAATATCGGTATTTGAGCTTAATTTTGGGATAAAAGCATTTATGCCTAATTTTTCCGTATCTTTCATCATATCCTCTGTAGGATAAGCTGTAAACATTATCACCGGCATTTTGGGATTAATTTTACGTATCTCCTTGAGAGTTGAAAGGCCGTTCATATCCGGCATTTTATAGTCCAATATAACAACACAAGGCTCCTCAGGTTTAATTAACTTAAGCGCCTCTTTACCACTGGTTACTCCGGTTAAATCATACCCCCAACTTTTAATTCTATCGCCGACAACCTTTAGAAAATCAATATTATCGTCAACCATGATAATTTTCATGTTTTTCATAGGCTTTGCCTCCTTATTTGTATTTTTTTCTTTCTACTTTACCGCTTTTGCCAACTTCAGCTACTTCCTCTATTTTAATTTTAAATATACATACTTTCTCGGGTAAAGTTACTTCAAAATCTTTGTATTTAGTTTCTTTATGCAACCCCTCTATCAATTTATTTGCCGAAAAGCCTATTTGTTTTGCATACATTTCTTTTATCAGTTTTTTGAACTCAGGGCCGTTAACAATTATTTTGACAGTTCCGTTTATCTGATAACCGATTAGAGTATCCAAGTTTATTGCGGAAAGCGACACACGAGGATTAGCTTTTAGATTAATAAATGTTCTTCCGAATACATAATCAGCAAGGTATACATTACTGCCATCAACTTTTACCAAAAATTTAGGAGCAACATTGGGCCTACCTGAAGAATCACAGGTAGCAATATTCAAAAATTCTGCTTTATTGAGAAAATGACATATCTTCTCGGGTATTTTTCCCGATATCTTCTTGCTTTTTGTTAAATTACTTATTAACATGAGTTAATTATAGCAGGAATTTAAGAAAACTGATTATTCTTTTTAAAGTCAAATTTTTTATTACTTTTGTCTTCTTTCCTGGCTTAATATTACAAGCACCTCATTCTCCTCAACTTGAGGAAAATCTGCATAAAACTGCCCTACAGCTGAAAAAAAATCAGGCACACGCAAGCATACAACCTCATCAGCTTCCTTTGCTAACCGTTTTAAAGTGTCGTAAGGCGCAACCGGAAAAGCAAGAATAATTCTTTCAGGCTTCTCCTGCCGTATGGCCCAAACAGCAGCCTGCATGGTAGCGCCGGTAGCAACGCCATCATCGCTAATTACAACTGTTTTACCCTTAAGAATGACTTTCTGTTTTATAGCCCGGTAAGCTTTAGCCCTAAGTTGTATTTCCCGTATTTGATGTCTCTTTTCGCGTTCAATATAATTTTTGCTTATATTTTCCTGGCGCAAAGCTTCTTCATTGATAAATACATTACCATCCTCGCTAACTGCGCCTATTGCGAATTCCGGATTTAATGGTGCTCCTATTTTTCTGGAAAGCACAATATCGAGCTCCGCGCAAAACTCTTTGGCTACTTCATTAGCAATAATAATGCCACCGCGAGGTATCCCTAAAATAATGCTTTTTAAAGAAACGATGCCTCTAACGTTTTCGGCAAGTAATTTGCCGGCCTCAATACGGTTAGAAAAAGGCGTACTCACGCGGCTTACAATATGAAGATTACCCATATTATGGCAACGCCGTAATTTTTAAAAAAATAATTTTTGGCTGATACCGTTTAACTGTTATAGCTGAGGATAGTTTTTATTAATTTGAACTAAAAAATTTATAAGTTGAGAGCGTTGAAAAACCTTTTCGCTCTCATCCCGAGCGTCCGCGAGGGATCTCAAAGTGAATTTTCTATAGTTTTAAGATCCTTCACTTCGTTCAAGATGAGACCGTTGACTTTTTCAACGGTCTCAAGTTATTTACACGGATAAAGCAAGATGCGCAAGGCTCGAAGCCCTTAGATAAAATTGCTTAATAATCCATCTATATTAATATTCTCAATATCCTCTTCCATCACAGGCAGACGGGAGATTATGCCGGTCTTTTCTTCATAAGATGGTTTTTGTTTTTTATATATTATACCTATGGGTATTCTGTCACCCCATTCTGCTGCTTTTTGATAAGCTACTGGCTTGTTCTGTAAGTCATATGATACATCATCATTTAATTTATAAACTCTTTTTGAATACCATTCATAGGTATTCTTTTTATTAAAAGAAACACAGGGCTGCAAGACATCTATCAAGGAAAAGCCCTTGTGAATGATACCTTCTGTAATTAACCAGGAAAGGTGTTCTATTTCTGCAGAATAGCCCCTCGCAACAAAACCACAACCAAGAGCTATAGCAGCGGAAAGTGGATAAAAAGGCTCAGCCATAACGCCTTGAGTTTGTACATTTGTAACATAACCCGGGTCTGTTGTAGGAGAAGCTTGCCCCTTGGTAAGCCCATAAATCTGATTATTAAGTACTATTACTGTTATGTCAACGTTTCTCCTGATATTATGAATAAAATGGTTGCCGCCTTCACCGTAACAATCGCCGTCTCCAGTTGTAACTACCACAGTTAAATTATGATTTACCATTTTTGCGCCGACGGCAACAGGCAAAGCCCTGCCGTGAAGCCCATTAAAACAATTGCATCTTATATAATGCGGTAACTTCGCCGCTTGTCCTATCCCTGAAACAAGCAAGATGTCCTTCGATTCTTTGCCTAACTTTACAAATGCCTTTTTAACCGCATTTAAAATACCAAAATCGCCGCAGCCAGGGCACCAGGTAATTGGGTCATTACTTTTAAAATCATTTATGTTCATAGAAACCACTTTTAAATCTGAAATTGATTGAAATTTGCTTCGCGAAATTTGTTGAAATTTATTGGTACGATAAATTTTTATTAATTTCAATAACCTCCATCTATGCGTTCTTAAGTTGCTCAACCAGATAATCCAAATCAAACGGCCTTCCGTCAAATTTAAGTATTGATTTTTCAATATGTATGCCTGTCTGCAGCCTTATAAGTTTTGCAAGCTGGGCGGTTGCATTATTTTCAACAGTAAAAACGTTATTTTTTTCTCTCAAGAATTTAACCACGCTATCCGCAGGCAACGGCCATACTTGAGGAAAATGTATAAAACCAAACTTGTCAGGATAAACTTCGCAAATTTCGCGAAGAACACCATACGTTGAACCGAATCCTATCAGCACTATTTGTGCTTTTTCTATATTAAAAGTATTTGGTTTTATTGCTTCCTCCATCAAACCCCGCATTTTTTTATGCATTCTTTTTTCAACCATTTTTATGCGTATTGAAGCATCTTCCGTAATATGCCCCTCTTCAGTATGCTCATCGCTGTCGGCATAAACCACACCGTTTATCCAGGAAGGTATCGCACGGGGCGATATACCATTTTCGTTAAATTCATATCTTTTATAACCGGATATTTTTTTTGATAATTCTTTGGGGATAATCGACCTCTCTACTTTAACAGTATCCCAATTAAACATATCAATGTTGCGGTAAGAGTCAGCGAGATACTGGTCAGTCATAATAAATACAGGTATTTGGTATTTTTCAGCCAGATTAAACGCACGCATCGTAATATAAAAAGTTTCTTCGGCTGTACCCGGAGAAAAAATTGCCTTGGCAAACTCTCCATGGCCGGCCTGGAGCACAAAAAGAAGGTCTGCCTGTTCTGTGCGTGTAGGAAAACCCGTAGCAGGCGCGGGACGCTGGGCATCCACTATTACAACCGGGGTCTCTGTCATTGCCGAAAGGCTGACCCCCTCAACCATCAGACAAAATCCGCCTCCTGAAGTAGCTGTCATTGAACGTGCGCCGGCAAATGAAGCTCCAATTGCCATATTTACTGCGGCAATCTCATCTTCAGCCTGTTCTACGATAATATTGAATTGCCCTGAATAAGCTGCCATTTCATTCATTATACTTGTTGAAGGCGTCATTGGGTAAGCTGAATAAAATTTACACCCTGAGCGTACGGCTGCCAGGGCAATTGCTTCGTTACCGTTTAGAAGCATTGTTTTTTTATTTTTGTTTTGTTTTATCTTAAGTCGCTCTTCCTTTATGTTATCTTTGGCAAACATATACCCTGCCTTTACCGCTTCTATGTTCTTTGCAATTACATCTGCATTTTTAGCAGAAAAATTCTTTTGAATGATTTCAATCATACAATCTATCTCTGCGCCGACAATACTTCCTATAGCACCGTAAGCTACGGAATTAACAAATATTTCATTCCCCAGATTCTTTGCTATTTCATGCATAGGAATATCTACAAACGGGCTCTCTTGGGCGATGTTATTTTTTTTCCTGTCTATAATTATTATTCCATCCTTATTAAGCGTTGGCTTATGCATCCCTACGCTAGGCTCATCTAACGCTACGATTATATCGCTGTTTTTCCTTAAGGCATAAAGCGGTTTATTTGCTATGCGTAATTGAAAAAAATTATTTCCGCCGCGCACGCGTGACATATAATCCTGATTAGCAAAAACATAAAAACCAATACACTTAAAAAGCCTGCATAGGTTTAAACCAACGGTTTGCATTCCCTGGCCGGCTTCTCCGGCAATTTTTATTGTAAGCTCTGAAAACATATTATTTTATTATAATACCCTTTATTCCAGGCTGTAAAGCGCTAATCGATAAGTTTATTTAAACACAAGAGAATCACAGTAAGCGTAACCAGCCATTTCGTGAGGTGCTATTCAAGGAAGCAGACGCTAAAGCCCCAAGTGGTTAGTTTATTGCCGAGGCAGAGATTGCGCTAAATGTTACGCAATATTATTTTATTTCTTACAGTACTGATTTATATAAGAGAACCTATCGCAGCTAAAAAAATTGATATTCGTCAAAAAATGAAGTTTGCGTGTATAATTTATTCAACATCAATCTCTTTTGAAGCCTGCCATAAACCATGGATATTGCAATAACTTGAAGCGAAAATAGTGCCTGGCTTTTCCGTTTTGAAACTTACGACAGTTTCGTGGTGTGTGTATATTGAACTTGTATCTGGCCCCTGGACAGATTCGCCATGAGCATTAAATTCTACTTTTGCTATCTGGTAAGGAAATTTTTCTCCTTTTGGATGAAAAAATATGTCAATCCAGCGGATATGGTGTTCTGTTTTGTTTGGGTGAGCAATTTCCTTGCCCACGCTAACGGCTACCTTAAAAAACTCCCCCTTTTTCGCTTTTTCCGGTGATTCAATTGCCGGGACATGTTTCTCGGCTTTCCAGTCAGCGCTTTGGAATAGGTCTTTAAAGTCAGGCATATTTATCTCCTTTCGAAAAGCCATCAGCTTTCAGTCTTCAGCTTTCAGCTGAGAGCAGAAGGCTGACAGCTGATAGCTTTTAAATATTTATTTTCCTAATAACAATTCTAACTCGGTCACATGCTCTTGCTCATCTATTATTACATGCCGTATTTCATGCTCAAGAGTTTCAAATTGATACTGAAATTCTTCTTTATTCTCAATGACCTTTTGGTAAATTTGTTTGTAAAAATCAATCGCGTCTTTTTCGCCTTTAAGATTTACATCTAATATCTTTTTCAAATCTTTTGCCTTATGGGTTTCTGCAAGGCTCATCACTGGTTCTCCGCCAAGATAATCGCCGATTAATCCACGGAATTTTCCCTCATGCTTTTCTTCGTCTGATGCTATTTCTTTGAGACGCTCGATAATTTTTTCTGCATTGATGCCGCTGATAAGTTCTGCGTGAGCAAGATACTGTATCCTTGCCGCATGTTCCAGTTCAAGAGCTTTATTAAGCATTATTATTAATTCCGACTTCACCTTACTCATAAAAACCTCCTTTCTTGTAAGCTTTACACCCATAATATTACCTTACAAGCGATAAGCCGTTTTTTAAGTAAACACCCTAAAACCGTAAATATAATAGCATTTTATAAATGAATTACAAGCGGCAATTTGGCATCTTTGAGAAAAAACAGAAAACGCTGGTTATGGCTTTGGAATTGCAGTTATTTGGCTGGATTTATGTTTTATCTACCCAAAAGGTGCGGCATATCATGCCCCGAAACGTAAACGCCCCTTCTTTCGTATTGCCGCCTGTCATATTGACCGCGAAACGCATTCCTTCTGTCAACCTTATTGCGGCGTTCAAACCTTCTGTGCTCAGATTGCCTTATTATCACCGGGTGGTTGCATCTTACGCACCTGTAGATAAGCCTTTCTCTTTTAAGGCTTATCCGTAAATCTCTAATTAATACAAAATGATGGCCGAAAATTCTACACAGCCAGGAAAGTTTAAACCAAGACATCACAACCTGCCTTTTTGCGGTTATTTATAAAATTATAGCCGCAAGCTTAAATTTTTAATATTAAATTACTAGGCTGTAGAAAATTTTTAGAATCTTATCAAGCAGAAGAATATTTTTACTGTAAGAGTTGTATGAAGACAATTATTTATATTCTAATGCTTTAGAAGAAAAAATTTTCCAAACCATAACGGAAATAAAATTATATTCAAAAATATATTTTTGTCAAGATCGCGACGATAAATTTCTATCAATTTCTACAAATTTCTATCAATCTCAATTGAAATTAATTGAGATTTGCTTTGCGAAATTCATAGAAATTGATTGTTTATTCAAAATAGGCAGGTCAAATCTCTATTTGTTCTGTTCTTCTCTCTCTTTCTTTTTTTCTGCGACAATTTTTTCTGCTAAGTTCGAAGGGAGCGGCTCGTATTTTGAAAATTCCATCGCAAAAGTTGCGCGGCCGCTGGAAAGCGAGCGGAAAATCTGGGAATAGCCGAACATTTCCGAAAGCGGAGCTTCTGATATGACGAGTTTTTGATTACTTTTGTCTTCTATATTTATAATCTTGCCTCTCTTAGAGCATATATAACCCACGATACTGCTTAAATATTCTTCGGGGGTCAGAACCTCAATACGCATATAAGGCTCAATGAGCACGGGATCTGCCTTTGGAAAAGTTTCCCTAAAACAACCCATGGCTGCAAGCCTGAAAGCTATATCCGAAGAATCAACCTCGTGGAAAGAACCATCAAGCAATGTTGCCTTTATATCTACGGCGGGATATCCCGCATATACGCTTTTTTTCATAACTTCCTTTAAGCCTTTTTCTATTGAAGGTATAAAATTTTGCGGTATTGCTCCGCCTTTTATTTTAGTCTCAAAAATAAAGCCTTTGCCTTTTTCGTTAGGAGAAAATTCTATAACTACATGGCCATACTGGCCATGTCCTCCTGTTTGCTTTATATGTTTATATTCACCTGTCACTGCTTTTAGAATGGTTTCTTTATAAGCAACCTTAGGAGGGCTTACTTCTGCCTGGACATTAAACTCCTCCTTTAATCTGTCTACCATAATTTCCAAATGCAATTCTCCCATCCCCGAGAGAAGGATTTCATTCGTCTCTTCATCGGTTTCAAAAGCAAAAGTCGGGTCTTCTTCTACAAGTTTCATTATGGCTTTGCCTAATCTATCCTGGTCCTGCCTTGTCTTTGGTTTTATGCTTATGGAAACTACCGGCTCAGGAAATTCTATAGCTTCTAAGATTACCGGGCGTGTTTCTGCGCAGAGTGTGTCTCCGGTTACAGTTGAACCTAGGCCCACTGCCGCGCCGATATCGCCCGCACAAATAGAGCTTCTGTTTTCTTTCTGATTTGCGTGCATTTGCAAAAGCCTTCCCACTCTTTCTTTTTTATTTTTGGTGCTGTTTAAAATATATGAGCCAGCCGCAAGATAACCAGAATATACTCTGAAATATACAAGCTTACCAACATGCGGGTCTGACTGTATTTTAAAAGCAAGAGCGGCAAAAGGCTCATTCACAGAAGGAGAAACTTTAATTATGCTACTGCTATCCTTTGGGTCATGCCCGATAACCGCTGGAAGGTCTACCGGAGAAGGCAGATAAAATGTTACCCCATCCAGAAGCTTTTGTAACCCCTTATTTTTTAGCGCTGAGCCGCAAAGCATAGGAATAATTTTATTGGCAATAGTAGCTTTTCTTATGGCTGATTTTAATTCTTCCTCGGTTACCGAACTTTCATCTTTCAAATATTTATCCGCCAAGGATTCGTCCAAAGAGCAAGCCTTCTCCAATAAATTATGCCGCCATTTTTTTGCAATTTCCAAATACTCCGAAGGTATATCCTCTGCAGCTACTTTTTTCACATCTTCGTCCGTACCATACATGTAGGATTTCATTTCTATTAAATCAATCACACCTTTAAATTCAGCTTCCGCGCCGATAGGGATTTCTACCGGTACTGCGTTAGCTGCTAGTTTTTCTTCTATTTCACCCAGAACCTTGTAAAAATCAGCTCCGAGACGGTCCATTTTATTTACAAATACCATTTTTGAAACATGGTATTTATCGGATTGCCTCCACACAGTTTCTGACTGCGCTTCAACTCCTCCAACCGCGCAAAACACTACAACCGCACCGTCAAGGACGCGCAGACTTCGTTCAACCTCAGCGGTAAAATCAACGTGTCCCGGGGTGTCGATAACATTGATTCGCGTATCAAGCCAGAAACAGGTAGTTGCAGCTGCAGTTATGGTGATACCGCGCTCGCGTTCCTGCTTCATCCAATCCATAGTTGCTTTACCATCATGGACTTCACCAACTTTGTGGATCTTTCCTGTATAAAAAAGCAGGCGTTCCGTAAGTGTGGTTTTTCCGGCGTCAATATGCGCCATAATACCTATATTCCTTACCTTGCTAAGGTCTACAGATAAATCTATTTTTTCTTCTGGTTGCTCTGGTGTTGGCTCAACGGACAAATCCACCGGCGCTTCTTCGCTAGGCTTGGTTTCGATTTCTTCCTTTATCGGATTTTCCAACTGAGGCGCCTCAACAGCTTCTGGTTGTAGCGCTGGTTGCGGTTGCGTAGGTAGGCTCTCAGAAGTTGCCTCTAAAGCCTTACTTGGTTCAGGCGTAGACTCAAGAAGCTTCGGCTCAACTTGCTCGGCAGGCCCTGCTACACTCTTATCAGCCCCTTCTTCAGGTAAAGCATCCTTAGACGGAACTTCTTTTGCTTTAGCTGTCAATTGAGCATTTAATTGATGCACTTTTGCTTCTAATTCGTTAAGCCGCTCATCTTTGGCCAATAATATTTTTTTCTTCTCCTCTATTTCCTTCTCCAACGAATCAAAGTTTCCTTTTAGCTCTTTGTACTCATCTTTCGTTACCCAATCGCTTTGCTCCAGCTTTCTTTTTAAACCGTGCGTTGTTTTTGTCTGCTCCTGCAGTTTCGAAAGATAATCCTTTAATTTAAATTTTAATACTCTTATTTCCTCTTCTTTTTCGTTATTGCTTTTAGTAAGAGACTCTATATTATCGCTTAACTCTTTTATTTCTCTCGTCAGCTTTACATTTTCTGAAAACTTTTTCTCTAATTCTTTCTCTTTCTCCTGAAGCTTATCCTTAAATTCCATCGCCTGCTGTTTTATTTTTCCCGTATCTTTAGTCCCTAATTCCTCCCATTTTTTCTGCTTCTCTATGATTTTTTCCAGCTCAGCTTTTTCTTTCTCCTGCGCCTGCAGTTGTTTTTCAAGGCTCTTTATACTTTCATCGGTTTTTTTTAGTTTTGTATTCAGCGAAGAAACATTCTCCTTAAGAGAACTTATTTTATCCTGAAGCCTTCTAATGGTTGCTTCATAATCTTCTTTTTGTATATCCGGAACTTTACCTTTTTCTCCAGAAGGAGATAAAAGCACATAAAGCCCTGCACCAACGCCACCGATCATAAGTAATATAAGAAATGGAATCATTTTTTAAATTTCTGAGAGCCGCCCTTACCTATATATAGTAAACTCGTTTTAACCGGTACTCTTTAAATGATACCATTTTTTGGGGTATAGTTGAAGATTTTTTGAAGAATTTTTTGTAAACGGTTACATTACAGATAGCAGATGGCAGTTTCGCAGATAAACAGATTATTTATTTGATTATATATGCTTAACTAAAATTTGCGCGGCCTGTGGCGGTTACGGTCAAAACCACGCCTAAAGTGGCGGGCTTGATGATTAGGAGGGCTTTGGACAAATTGCTCCGAAGGAATTTGCGGGTGTTTTGAGATAGGGAGTGTCGCCCTTATAAGCTTCTCTATGGCATGCACATCCTGGCCTTGGTCAGGTGTTGCAAAAGAAATTGCATGGCCGGGGTGGCCGGCACGCGCTGTGCGTCCGATACGATGCACATAATTTTGCGCATCGTCAGGTAAATCAAAATTGATAACCAACTCAATGCCGGTTACATCAATTCCTCTTGCCGCGATATCTGTTGCAACAAGCACTTTATATTTACCGGATTTAAAGCCTTCAAGCGCTTCGCGCCGTTGGCCAAGGCTTCGGTCGGAGTGTATTTCAGCCGCTCTATAACCCATATCCCTTATGCTCTTCACAATTCTTCCGGCATTATGCTTGGTGCGCGAGAATAAAAGTACTGCTCCGCGATATTGAGCAAGTATCCTGCTAAGAAGAGTTAATTTAGCTTCGCGCCTTACAATAAATACTTCCTGGGTAACGCGCTCGGCAGTAGTTCCGGAAGGAGCAATTTCTACGCTAACAGGAAGCTTCATATATTTGGAAGTGATATCCATAATTTCTTTGGGAATAGTTGCGGAAAAAAGCATCGTTTGCCTGTTACGCGGCAGGAAACGTAAAATTTGTTCAATTTGTGGAGCAAATCCCATATCAAGCATGCGGTCTGCTTCATCAAGAACGAGCATTGAAACATAATCCACAGATGCATTGCCTTGCCATATATGGTCAATAAGCCTTCCCGGAGTGGCTATTACAATACGAGGATTTCTACGCAGTTTCTGTATCTGAGGCTGCATTGGAGCACCTCCGATAAGACAAACTGTATACATACCAAAAGCATGCGCGAGCATTCTAAATGCATCATCTATCTGGATAGCCAATTCCCTTGTTGGCGCAAGCACCAAACCCGTTCCTTTTTCCTGAGCAAGCCTCTGCACCATAGGTATGGCAAATGAATGGGTTTTCCCTGTACCTGTTTGCGCTACGCCGATAATATCTTTGCCTTGAATACCCAAAGGTATAGCCTTCATTTGTATCGGCGTTGGCGCCTTAAATCTCATCCGTTGAAGTATATCTAAAATTTTAGGCGCAATACCCAAACCATAAAAACCGGATTCTGGCTGATTAATTCCTTGAGGAAAATTGTTTATATTAGGTTTTTTATCCATGTTATTTTTAAACAAAAGTTAGCTAAAGAAAAAAACCGTAAAGGCTAGTTCCCTCTACGGCTTAAGAATTCTAATCCAATTAATTAATTATACCACACTGTTCATATTTATCAAGCAGTAACATTTAGGACAGCTTATCGGCTTATTTGAAAATTCGTAAAATCACTTTATCCATTCCTTAATCTTTTGCTTAATCTCATCTCTCACTTGTCTTGTTTTTTCCAGTTTCTCTTGCCAGCTTCCCTTAAAAGCCGAAGGGTCATCAAATCCCCAGTGTAGCTGTTGAACAGCCCCGGGAAAAACCGGGCATTTAGCAGCCTGCGACTGGCCGCAAACAGTGATTACATAGTCATATTGTTTGCCTTGCCTGTAAAAATCAAAAACGCTTTTAGTTTTATTTTGAGAAATATCTATGCCTATTTCTTTCATTACTTCAACAATTAAAGGATTTAGTGCACCGGGCTCAAGCCCTGCGCTTTCTACTTCAAACCTGTCCCCTGCCATTTGCTTTAAAAACGCTTCAGCCATTTGGCTGCGGCCAGAATTATGTACGCAAATAAATAAAACTTTCTTCCTATCCATCGAAATACTTCCTCTTAAAATAGAGCGAAACATTTACAAGACCAATAAGAACGGGAACCTCAACTAAAGGCCCAATAACCGCGGCAAATGCTGCGCCGGAGTTTATTCCGAATACAGCTACCGCAACCGCAATCGCCAATTCGAAGTTGTTGCTTGCGGCGGTAAAAGATAGCGTTGCTGTTTTAGCGTAACCGGCATTAAACTTCTTTCCCATATAGAATGAAATCAAAAACATCACTATGAAATAAATCAGAAGCGGTATAGCAATACGAATTACATCCAAGGGAATTTTTACGATATACTCACCCTTAAGCGAAAACATTACCACGATAGTAAACAATAAGGCAATCAAGGTTATCGGGCTTATTGCCGGGATAAATTTATTTTCATACCACTCTTTATTTTTTATTTTAATAAGGGCGAGGCGCGTGATAATTCCAGCTAAAAAAGGTATACCTAAGTAGACAAAAACGCTGTGGGCTATTTGCACCATTGTAATATTAACTGTCTTCCCCTTTAGGCCGAACCAGGCGGGCAAGATTGTGATAAACACCCAAGCATAAACAGAGTAGAATAATACCTGAAAAATAGAATTAAAAGCAACAAGGCCGGCACAATATTCAGTATCTCCTCGGGCTAAATCATTCCAAACAATAACCATAGCAATGCATCGCGCCAGGCCAATCATAATCAGACCAATCATATATTCGGGATAGCCGCGTAAAAAAACTATCGCTAATAAAAACATCAAAACCGGACCTATAATCCAGTTCTGAACCAAAGATAATCCCAAGACCCTAAAATCGCGAAACACATCGCCTAATTCTTCATATTTCACTTTTGCCAGCGGCGGATACATCATTAGAATCAAGCCGATAGCGATAGGAATGTTGGTTGTACCAACCTGGAATTGATTCCAAAAATTTACAATCTGCGGATAGAGATACCCGGACACGACTCCAATTGCCATTGCCAAGAATATCCATAAAGTAAGATAACGATCAAAAAAAGACATTTTTTTTGTTATGGCTTCCTTCATTATTAACCTCCAACTTTCAAAAGATTTAATGCCAGGTAATAAATACCGACAAGAATAAAAATAACGCCAGTAACTTTTCGCATATAATATTCCAATTTTGCAAGCCTATGAAACCAGTGACTTAACGAAGTAATGCCTGCGGCAATGGCGATAGTAAACATTAATACCGGAAGCCCTGTGCCGATTCCATAAATAAAAGGTAGTATTGCCCCAAACTTAGACTGAAGCGCAAACGGAATGAGGCTGCCGAAGAAAAGAGCTGCTGATACCGGACAAAACGCGAGAGCGAATATCGCTCCTAATAAAAATGCTCCCAGAACACCTGCTTCAACAAGTTTGCTGTGATGCTTTTGGGAAAGCGATAATCCCGTAAAGTTTATCTTAATTACATCAAGTAAAATTAATCCCGTAACAATCAGAATGGGCCCAAGGGCTTTGGTCATATATTTTTGCAAAAACTGCGCCACCTGCGGGATGCTCAATATTGAATTGATGAGTATAAATCCTAGTATCGCATAGGTAGCCATTCTACCCACGGTATAGGCGATTCCGGAGAGTAAAACAAAAAATGGATGAGTTATCTTTTTTGCTAAGAACGATATGGCTGCTACGTTGGTAGCCAAAGGACAAGGGCTTATTGAGGTTAATACCCCAAGCCATAATGCCGAGCCAAAAGTAATCAAAATATCTGTCATTGCGCTTCCTTTAAGAAATTATTTACCTCTTCGTTGATGTAATCAAAGAATTTTTGTTTATCACGAACATACTCCCATATCTTAGTAAGATTTTTTGATTTTATCTCTTTGCCATCTTTGACCAAAGACAATACAAGGGACTTTGTATAAAGCTGGTAATCTTTCACGAAATGTTCATTACCTTTTTCATCAATATTAACTGCAATAAAAGCCAATTTCCCCAAAGCAAGCTCGTTTTTGAAATTTGATTCTATCGCTTCCTTGGAATACTGTTCAAGTTTACGACAGGTAGAACAGCGATAGTTTCCGTGAAAATAATATGCTGTTACTTTGCTATCTGATGGCTTATCGGCGGCAAAATAAACTGTGATGAATCCAAGCATAAACAGAACCAACAATGTTTTCTTGCGCATACAGCTCTCCTTATCCGGCTATTAATTTTTTTATCTCATCCTTCGTCAATACCTTGCCTGAAGAAACCACTTTGCCATCGATTGCAAGCGCCGGTGTCATCATCACGCCGTATTCGGTAATTTTTCCAATATCCGTTACTTTTGAAATGTCCCCACAAATACTAAGCTCTTTAAGCGCCATTTCCGCGTTTGCAGTTAATTGCCTACATTTAGAGCAGCCCACTCCCAATATTTCAATTTTCATAATTTCCTTCCTCTTATTTAGGTTTTAACGCACTAACCTTAATACTTACTACTGAACTTTCAACGCCTTGCAGGTCTTTCTGTTTTATGCCGGGATTACTTTTGACAATCTGTGCGGTGATATCATTCGCCATCGCCTCAATAGGATAATTAGTCTCGCTTACAACATCTACGTTTTTAAACCCGGCTTCCTTGATATATTCCAAGTATTCATCCTTCATAATCGCTCCGGCAAGACAGCCCACATAAGCCTCAACAGAATCTTTAATAATTGCCGGCAGCTCCTTTACCAAAACAAGATCTGAAACCATAAGCCTTCCGCCCGGCCTTAAAACCCTAAAAGCTTCGCTAAAAACACTTTCTTTATCCGGAGAAAGATTGATCACGCAGTTTGAAATAATTACATCAATTGAATTATTTTCAACCGGAAGCTTTTCAATCTCGCCAAGCCTGAATTCAACGTTTGTATAGTTTCCTTTTTTAGCATTCGTACGCGCTTTTTTAATCATTTCAGAAGTCATATCAACGCCAATAATACGTCCAGTCTTGCCTACTTTAGGGGAAGCAAGAAAAGCATCAAATCCAGCACCGCTGCCCAGATCAAGCACAACCTCACCTTCTTTCAAAGATACGATAGCCACAGGATTTCCACAGCCAAGGCCTAAATTAGCACCATCAGGAACTACATTCATTTCTTTATCAGTATAACCGACAATCTTGCTTATATCTTTAGCTTGCGCTATGCCTGGACAACACGAACCTCCAGAACAACACGAAACTTCATTAACTGCAATTTTGGCATAACCTTTTTTAACCACGTCTTTAATATTTTTTGTATCTTTTTTCATCTTATAACTCCCTTTTCGTTTAACTTAACCGGCAATAAAACCAAAAATCATTCCCGTAACTGTAGCCATGATAACAACCAAAGAAACATATATAACTGTTTTTTTTGTACCAATGACACTTCTAATTACAAGCATACTAGGCAAACTCAATGCGGGCCCGGCCAGAAGAAGCGCAAGCGCCGGACCTTTGCCCATACCTGAACCAATTAATCCTTGTAAAATCGGCACTTCAGTAAGAGTAGCGAAATACATAAACGCCGCAACAATCGAAGAAAAGAAATTTGCCCGCAAAGAATTGCCTCCGACAAGTGCCTCTATAAAACTGGAAGGAATAACGCCCTCATGGCCAACTCGGCCCAATAGAAATCCGGAAATGAGCACGCCGCCCAATAAAAGCGGCAGGATTTGTAAAGCAAAGCCCCAGGTTGCAGAAGTCCATTCCTTTAATTCATCCTTTTTGAACCATTTAAAAATCATAACCAGTAAACTGATAAATGAAAAACCAGCTATCCACCATTTATATTGATACACCAAAGTCCATATCCCATAGTCACCTTCAAGGGGTTTACCCCAGTTAGCAAAAACAAGAAACGCAACCATTGAAGCAAAATATAGAACTGTTTTACCCAAAGAACGGGTTTCTTTTATCTCACCTACATTAAAATCACCGGTGGCATGACGTTCTCGTTCTTCCTTTAAAAAAATGAGATGCATTAATAAGCCGATTACAACGCTAAACATAATAGCACCTATGGCTCTTGCCAACCCCAATTGCCAGCCAAGAATACGTGCCGTTAGAATAACAGCCAAAATATTTATGGCAGGACCGGAATATAGGAAAGCAATCGCGGGGCCCAGGCCTGCGCCGCGTTTGTATATACCGGAAAATAACGGGAGCACCGTACAGGAACACACGGCAAGGATAGTTCCTGATATCGAAGCAACAGCATATGAAAGAAATTTATTAGCTTTTGCGCCAAAATATTTTATGACTGATGCCTGGCTGACAAATACCGAAATGGCTCCTGCGATAAAGAATGCCGGGACAAGGCACAAAATAACATGCTCCCGGGCATACCATTTAACAAGAGCAAGAGCTTCAAGGATAGCATTGGTAAACCCCGTTAGAAAATTATTTTCTAGCAGGGTAAATCGTAAATTCTCTACCGGCAGATAAAAACATCCTAAGAATATGGCTAAGATATAAAGAAACTTTTTCCACTCCTTCATTTCTTACTCCTTCCGCCAATCTTGCAGCAACCACCGCCAATTCTAATGGCTTTGATATTAACCAATCCATCAGCAATCTTGCTGTGTGCAGACGATATAATCCTCGAGAATGTCGGCCGCGATATTTTTAGTTTTTTAGCCGCATCAATCTGCTTTAACTCCTCAAGGTCAGCTAATCTTATGGCTTCAAACTCATCCAAAGTTAAACACACACACGTAAGCCTGTTTAAAGGTTTACATACCGGCTTAAAACACCTCTCCCCAGGCTCGCACTTAACCCATCTTGTTTTTTTAGGCCTCATAAATTTTAATATACCTCATATTGGTTAAGTATCACGTCGCAGGCAACAGGTATTATGTTTTTTCATCCTCTAATGATTACGTGACGTGCTACCTCCACTCCAAGTGGACTCGCCTAAATATTTTTATATGGTGGCGAGGATACGTGTTATGTGATACATATTTCAAAAGATAAGATATAGGTAACGTTTGTTATGAACATATGTTCATAACAGCTTAGCATATTTTTTTATTGTGTCAATTAATCTCTTTACCTATCTAAAAACAAAAATCCTGATTGATTTTTCCAATCAGGATACTATACCTTCCCCCAAATATAAGCACCTAAATGATGCTGCCGGATATTACCGTATTATTAAATATTTATTTTTTCTTTTTTGGCAGGCAAATCATAACCGTGGTTCCTTTCCCAACTTCGCTCTCAATACAAATTGAACCATGATGCAGATTAACTATCTGCTGGCAGACTGTAAGCCCGAGGCCTATTCCTTTCGCTTTTGTTGTGAAAAATGGATCAAATATTTTTGTTAAAGTCTCCTTATCCATTCCCTGTCCGTTATCTTTAAAGACAACCCTGATAAATCCATCTTCACATATACCCATAATCTCTATTTGTCCCTTCGCCGGCATAACCTCGTCGCAGGCATTATTTAATATATTATGAAAAACTTCTTTAATTTGAATAGGGTCAACCTCTATAAAAATACCCTCAAACGAATTAATGTTCTTAATTATCGATACGCCCTTATTAAGGTAGTTTCTGACGGTGACTATTGATTCCTCGATAATATTAAACATGTTAACATTTTCATAGTGAGGCGGCTTTAAACGCGAGTAAAAAAGGAGGTTGCTGATAATCTGATTGCTTTCCCTTATTTTTTTTTCGATATCTGCAATGTATTTATCAATATCCGGTGTTTTTATTTCTCGCTTGATATTATAAACAGCCATATCTATCACAGCCAAGGGATTTCGAAGCTCATGCGCAACAGTAGCCGCCAATACTCCAATATCAGAAAGGCGCTTTGTTCTCTCTAGTTCCATCTGTATCTCAAGCAGTTCTTTTGTTCTTTCTTGAACAAGCCTTTCGAATGTTTCTTTGTCACGTTTCAGTATGTCTTCAACTTCCTTGCGCACAGTAACATTATGGAAACTACCCACGAGTATTTTGTCACCGAATAAAGTTATTAATGACGTAGTAATATCCGCATAAAAGATACTGCCATCTTTCCTCTTTACAGGCAAACCATCTGCAGTCATCAACTCCCCCCGCACCTGCTTTTCAAATATTTCCACAATTCGTGCCAGATCTTTCTCTGGATGAATATCTTTTACGCTAAGATTTTTTATCTCTTCCTCGGTATATCCTAACATATTAGTCATCATTTTGTTACACAAGCTAAATTTTTTAGTCTTTGCATCCGCCAGGAGGATACCGTCTCTAGAATTTTCAAATATGGCCTTGAATTTTTTCTCACTTTCCTCTATTGCCTCTGTTTTTTCTTTAACAAGCTCCTCCAAATGCTCACGATATCTCTTCAATTCATCTTCAATCCGCTTGTGCTCGGTGATATCACGCCCTTCAGGAATAATAAATATAACTTTTCCATCTCGATTTTTAACTGGTTTAAGCGAAAAATCTATAAAGTGAATGCTTTTATCGGCAGCAAGGTGGGTTGCTTCAAAAAATTCCGATTGGCCACCAGCCGCTTTTATCGTAGCTTCACGCAGCCTGCCTTGCATCTCTTTTGAATGAGCCCACCAGGGCGTGTCCCAGAAAAACTTGCCTATGCAATCAACTTCAGCGATTCCAGCAAACTGCATAGCCGTCTTATTCGCCTCAATTAGCCTCCCATCCGGCGTCATCATGCCGATAAACTGAAAAGTCTGGTCGAAGAGAGCACGAATCTTTTTTTCGCTTAAAAGCAGCTCTTCTTCCATCTGCTTGCGCTGGGTAATATCGACATTAACTTCAGCTACAAGCCAATCGCCTTTTCTATCCTGAAATGGAATGCTGGTTACCTGCACAACACGGTTTCCCTCTTTTACCAAAATCTCTTCGGTAATCACAGCTTTTTTCGTCTCAAAAGCTTTTCTAACACCACAATCAGGGCATTCTTTATTTCTGCCCATAAAATACCGGTAACATTTCTTATTTTCCGGGTCTCCATAAACTTTTTGCCATTCCGGGTCGATATATATCAAATTGAAATTAGAATCTATAATATCAAGGCCGGTCTTTGTAGCTCCAAGTATGAACTCTACTTGCTTATTCAGATTGCGTATTTCATCTTCTGCTTTCTTACGCTCAGTGATATCCCAAAATATGCCTAATACCCCT
>JALOCC010000094.1 GCA_023227945.1 Candidatus Omnitrophota bacterium | reverse complement strand
AGGAGTCAAATCTTCAGGCAAATTTTCGTCGTTCAAAAGAACTGTTTTCATTTTTGTATCCTCGTGTTGCATTGTGTGTAAAAAGTAATCCACGGCGGGGCGCGAATCCCCGCGAGCGCTTGCGTGGCTAGATCATCAGTCGATGACGGCGATGGGCTCAGAGCCGTCATATACAGTGTAGGATGCTCCAGTATCCACTGCACGGAGGTAGTCATCACCGGCGCAACAACAGCGCTCCTGTGCCGCCAGCCACTGACGCTTGCTTACACTGCGCCCATCGCGCGAGCGCATGGTCGTCATTTTTTTCGTGTAGTTGCTTATCACGTTTATTTTTTTCGTCGTCATTATATTATCCTCGTGTTGCATTGTGGTGAGGCCTCTCAGTCTCGTATGTATATAATATACTTTATAAAATTTATAAAGTCAAGTCTTTTTTATAATTTTTATAAAATAATTTTAGGTACTATATATTGTGTATTTGCGCTAAAAACGGCATATTTTGCACTAGGATCGGAGTCCACTATATATAGATGTCTTTTTTTATGAGGAATCAGAGTCACTAAGTGCTGAAGCGCAAGCGTTCGCGTTCCTGGCTCGGTCTCGTTCGATTTCATGGGTGCAAATAATTGATTGCATACAAAGTAAATTTATTTCAGCCCCAACTTTTCTTCGATTCGTTTTAATCGCAGCTCTGTATTTACAGATAAATTAATTTGTACGTTTTCTTTTTCTGATATTTTTATAATTGACGTTGTTATAAAATAAATTGACCAGAAAAAATACAAAGTAATAAAAGTAAAAAGTGATGTCTCAAAAATAATTTGTTGCAAAGTTCCAAGAATAATTAACCAAAAATAAATTGAGCTACTTTTTGCGTGAAAAATACTGGACAATACTTTTTTCATTTCGTTACTCCTACAATTTTTTTAGCGTCAATGATCGCTTGCAGCGTGTGCTTGCGACACCAACAAACCATGTGTGGTGACCACCTGAACCCAGTACTACGAAGCGAGTCCATGACTGTTTTATCCGGCTTGTGATCGTGACGGACACACACGCGGTCGTTCTCAATCGTGATGGTTCCACCGTCAAATGCGATAGGCTCAAACGTTTCCTTGCGGGCGACTCGTGAGCGCATTACTTTTAATTTGTCTGCAAGCCGCTTGATCCTGGTATTTGAATAAGCCATTTGATAAGATGGAAAGCCGTTCTTAAACCAGTACAAAATATTTTCATCGGTGAAAGTTGTGTTTAATTTTATCGAATCAATTTTTTCTTGTTCACTCATTATTTTGTTTCGTAAAATTTTACTCACGATCAAAAGCATTTCATGATGTGATTTTTCGCCATCCAATTCCGCAAGGGCCAAGTCTATTTCTTCCTCGGGGCTCTTCGTGCGAACAGCGTTAGCCCGCTTTATATAACGCTTACGCCACGATCTGAACTCCTGCCACGCTTTATCCGTGGACGCGCACGCCTTTTGATTTCTGGCCACTGGAAAGTTAGCAGGGCCCGTTATCATCCAACTAAGCACCCGCGCTTTCCGTGCAAGCCAAAGTGAAAGATGCTTGATGTACTTGGCTTCATAGTTGTTAGCCGATCCTAACTCTTGCAAGTCAGCCTCTAGCTCCTGCGAAAACGCTTGTATGTCCGCTTCGGTTCTTTTCTCAGGGTCAAAGCTGGCGTTAGCGTAAGCGTTAAAAAATAGCTGGCGTAAGTTTTCAATGGATTTCATTTTATATCCTAGTTAACACGATTGATCGCAAGGGGCACTACCACAAGTCTTGCACTCTACAGGGGAGTAGTAGCATCCGCAAGCAGCAACTCCGTCAACGGTTTCAGTTCCGCAGTCTGGACAAGTTCCATTAATTTGTGAGCGATAGCTTCCCCATCCATCAGAGCAACATGAGTAGTGTATGTATTCGTCTTTTTCGTTTTCCATTTAGTCCTCGTTAGTTTGTATGTTAATATCGATACGGCGTGAAGTGGATTATGATGTATGGTTCTTTTGTTGGCTTGGGGTCAAACCAGTTATAAAAATCGGAAAGAGATAATCCATCATGATGAGCACCAAATTCGTTAATGATAAAGTAATCTGTAAACAATCTTTCCTGTGTTATTTTCTGATACCCTACGCCGTCTTCCTTCGTGAGAATCTTAATAGGTGGTTCTTGCTTAGAGTTGTAAGGCTTCCCAGACCACTGGCGAACCGACAGGACGGCGCGTCCGGCGATCACTTCATCTAATCGCTTGGCCCACAAATCATAATTACATCTGATCGTGTGGATCTTGAGACCGCGCTCAAATGACTCGCGGAAGTTCGTGGGCTGGCCCGCTCGTGGGTGCCCTTGTGGAAATGTCTTGGACAGTGTGATGACGTAAGTTTTGAGTTTCATTTTTTTATTCCTTTTCGCACGCCTTAAAATTATAGACTGGTTTTATCATTTCTACAACATCAACAGTTTCTTTTATATTTTCAAGAATTGTTTCAACTTTTTTGTACGCTAATGGAGCTTCGTCTATCGTGTTGACGTTTGCTGTGGTCGTATAGACCCCTGATTTTTTCATATCAGAAACAAAAGAATTAAGATCTAAACTTGACTTTGCTTTTGTCCTTGATAGCAGTCTACCAGCTCCGTGCGGTGCTGAAAAATTATACTTTTTATTTCCTTTTCCAACGCACAACGCAAGCCCATCTCTCATGTTAAATGGGATTATAACGTGCTGTCCTAAATTTGCAGGAGTAGCCCCTTTTCGAATCATTCCATTTTCATCAATAAAATTATGAATGGATTCAATTTCCTCAATAGATTCATTTCTAAAAAATGATTTTATTTTATTCATCATAACACGACGATTTATTGAAGCATATTCAACTCCAATTTTTTGGTCGTCTATATAATTTCTTCCTTCTTCGGAGTCCACTAAAAGAAATGGAATTCCTTGAGTTTCAACTCCCCATTTTTCACAAATTTCAGCCGCTTTTTTGCTGTGATATTTTGCAATTTGAAGCCCAAAGTTTCGAGATCCAGAATGAATTGTCACCCATAATTTTTTATCCGATCCAAAACCAGCTTCAATAAAATGGTTTCCTCCTCCAAGAGTTCCAATAGACTTTGATGCTCTTTCTTTTTTCATTCCTATTTTTTCAGCGGTATCTAAAAAGAAATCAACTCCATTATAATCGTTTTCATTTACAGAAAAACCAGAAGGAATATTTTCTTTTATGAAAGAATCAAAATTAGAACAATTAATTTCTTCTAAATCAAATTTTGCAGACAACATTCCGCATCCAATGTCAACTCCGACAACGTCTGGGATTATTCTATCATTCATTTGCATTGTAAATCCAATGCAAGACCCAGCCCCAGCGTGGCAATCTGGCATAATCGCAATGTAAGAAGAATCAAAAGATTTATTATTTACAAAATTTTGTATCTGTTCTCTTGTTGTTAAATCTATTTCGTCAATCATTACATGAGCATTGTTGTATTTTCCATTTATTAAAATCATATCATTCCTCGTTGTTAGTTTGTGTGCTACCGGAGGTATTCCGGCAGCTCTTCATTTTTTCTCTTTTGAGCCCTACATTCTTTGG
>JALOCC010000093.1 GCA_023227945.1 Candidatus Omnitrophota bacterium | reverse complement strand
CAAATCCAGGAGATGTGTTAACAATCCCTGAATTAAAGAAACCTGCCAAACAGTGGTACTTGATTGACGATGTCGCGATGCTGGGAGTCCTCGGAGTTAACAAGTTGGTTGCGGAAGAAAATTCAAGCAAAGAAGTTAAGGAATAAAATGGAAACAGAATCTGTATATCTGATATCAATCTTTATTCTCATAGCAATCGCAATGGTTTCACCATACATTTTGTTCAAGAAAATGATCAAGATTGTAAGTCAAAAACATGATTTCAATCTACCGAAACAGATGGTAGCGAACAAGCGTTCTGATTTGGTCGTAAATGAAACAAGAGTTCTTACAGGAGCGGACAGAGTAACGGTAATAAGATTTCATAACGGTAGTGAATTCCTTCCGAATAATCCTATTTGGAAAATAACATCAGGTAGCCAAATGAAAGCTGACGGTGTTAGCTATGAAGATATACAGGATGTTTTGGTTTCAAGAATCCCGGCGATAATAGATCCCGTCATCACTGGAGAAACCGATTATGACGGAGTGTCGATTCCTGAATCATGTAAAAAATGCATAAGGAAACTTTGTTTGGAAAGAAGTGCGAGAACCGTTAAATTCAAAGTTTCTGACATGACAGGATATTCAAAAATGTTTCTTCAAAAGAGGGGAACGGAAACGGCTTATATGGCCACACTAAACAGCACGAAAGGTAAAATTTTCGGATTGTTGCTTGTTGAATTTTCAGACAAGAGAGACAGTTTAAAGGAAGAAGAAAAAATCGTTAAGATTATTTGTGAAAGCACAGAGAAGCTTTCTTTCATGTTTGATTAAAAATCACTGTTTCAAATGCCTATTCATATTTTATGAACATGGCAGAAAAAGAAATTATCAAGGCAAGCATTTCCTTGCTAAAAGAAAAACCACTATATGCGCACATTTTTCAAAGAATGGAAAAGGTGTATGTGGGAAAAGGTCACAAAATAAATAAAATGGCGGTTGGCCTGAATGAAAGCGGAAACCGTATTGTGTTTTATGTCAATGAATATTATATTAACGGCTTGATAAAAGAAGGGAAAGAAGATGTCGTTTCTAAGTCAGTGGAACATGAAATTCTTCACATTATTTTTAAACATGTTTTTGTAGACATTACAGGCTATGACAATGAAAAAATCAATATAGCGATGGATATTTCATGTAATCAGTATATACATAATCATCCGACAAACTGGTATGATATTCAGTGTTACGGTTTTCCATCAGAAAGAACTTGGAAATGGTATTACGATCATCTTCCTAAAAGCAAAGATGATAAAGGGAAAGAAAAAACAGAACATTCCCTTTGGGAAAATAAAAAGACAGATGACTTGTCAATATCCGAAGAAATTTTAAGAACGATTGTGAAGGATGCTATAAAAGAATCAGAATCAGGCGGTGGATATGGAAACATCGGATTCGAAGTTATTTCTGAACTTAAAGGTTTCTTTAAGAAACCTATCAACAAGAACAAGTGGAAATTTCTCTTAAGAAATTTCGTCGCTAACAGTACAGAAACGGATATAGAAACGACAAAGAATAGGGTTTCTAAAAGATACGGAACACGTCCAGGTTTGATTAACAGAAGTCGGTTAAATCTTGCCTGCACGATAGACATATCATCAAGCATCTGTGATGACCAAATTCTAAGATTCATAAAGGAAATAGATTGTGTCTACAAAAATGGTGCCGATATTACAATAATAGAAGCAGATACTGAAGTTAGAAATCATTATTCGTATAAAGGCAAATTCTCTGGTAAAATCCACGGAAGAGGCGGTACAAATTTTAACCCTGCGATCAGATTCGTAGAAGATAACAGGTTTGATGCACATATTTATTTCACTGATTTCGTTGCCGGAAAGGTTGTTGAAAAATTTAGGACTCCTATCCTTTGGGTTTTGACCCAAAAAATTGATAGTAAAAGATTCCCTTGTGAAAAAGGTAGAATTATTATATTGGAGAAATTAGATGTTTAGGATTCTTGTCTGTGACGAAGACCTCTATGATCACCACGAAGGAGAAGAATGGGATGATGTTAAAGAAGTATTGGTGACTGCCAACACCAAAATATTGAAAGAATATCGTTATCTTTTTACGGGTATGATAAGAAGCATCTGGAAAGAAGTAGACACTGAAATCTATATTCTCGTTGATGTATCGAATATGATTTATTTGGATTTTTTTAAAGACCTTGTATTGTGTCTTGAGGGAGAAGGAATAAATCTGATTTTAGACTTTAAACAAACGGAAGGATAAAAAATGTCAAAAATAAATTGGGAAGTTGAAGTAGAAGCAAAAGAACTGACGAAAAAACTTATAGAAAAATATCCCGATAAGTTCGGGCATATCAATATCGACAAAATTGGTTTTCTAAGATATCTCAGAAAACAGGCAGATTTGCCTATAAAAATTTCCGCTGTTAAATTTCCTCATTCAGTGTGGAATGATAACGTATACATTTTTATTGTGATGGAAGACTGTTGGAACACCTTAGAACCTAAGCAAAAGAATATTGCGGTTGCGCAAGCTCTATGTTCCCTTCATAAAGATGGGTTTTTAGAAAACGGAAAGTCATATGGGAAAATCATCAAACCGGATATCGTTTCATATATGGAACTTTTAGATATTTCAGGAAATGTTCCAAACTGGCTTCATGATACAAGTTTCGCAGATCCTCTCAGGGGAGAAGACTGAAAATAGTAAACGTATAAATCTAAAATAGGTGGACTAAATTTAGTCCACCTATTTTCTATATAGGAATAAATATTAGGCTCAAAGATGCAAGAACTAACAGAAGTCAAGAAATTTGTAAAAAAAAGAATAGACAAGGCTAAGAAAAAGCGTGTCGTAAAACTTAATCATCCTTTCTCTGATTTAGAACTCCTGAATGTTCTTAGGAGGGTTGGGGACGGTCATCCAATAAGCGAAACAAAGTATAAGAAGGATAAAAAAGAAGGAGACCCTTCAACGACCCTGTTTTGGAAGCGGTTCGGAAGCTTCAACAACGCAGTTGAAATGATTTACGGAAAACAAGTGAAAGATTCGCGATATGATGAAGTTTATTTCATCAATCTTATCATCGAAAGCAGAATTAAGAACCAGAATGAATATCTTAAGAAGCATAAAGAAATGCCCGATATCTTCCCTTCAATTGGTTCGGCGATTCGTCTGTTTAAGAATTTCGGAAATCTTTTAAAAGCCGCAGAGCACTTCAATATAAAAAATCAACTTATGCGGTGTTTGGAAGTAAAACTAGCGATAAAAAGATGTCCAAGGATTGAAGATTACCGAGATGCGGGTATAAATACCGTTTTATTGCTTAGTAAGTTCGTGTTGATAAGCGAAATTAACAAACGTGTTAAATTATTGGAGGAGGGTTATGAAATCCAAAGAGGAAATAAACTACAGACTTTTGAAGATGATAGAGAAGGCATTGAAAGAGAGACGAAAAGAATGTTTACGTCGTTCTCCAGCGAATTGCGTTTACAACATAAGAAAAAGGATTCATGATAATGGTCAGATAGGTATTTGTGAAAATCAAACAATGGTATCATCATTTGATCACATTTTTATCTGTGACAGTAATGAAATCTGTGAACAATGTCAGCACTTTAAGTGCCGGAACACGAAAGAATCGATTGAA
>JALOCC010000092.1 GCA_023227945.1 Candidatus Omnitrophota bacterium | reverse complement strand
ATCGTTATTTAGATTAATTCTAAATAAGACTTGTAAGGGAATTACTGCCACATTGGCAGTAGTTCCCTTTTGTTTTGCCATTTTGCCTTCATAAATTTGTATTACCAAGCTGATAGAGTATATAATTAGAGTACGTGATAGGCTCGCTCAACTGGGTTTATTTTTGATCGGGTTCTGCAAATAATTAAAAGTAAAGAAGTATGGATAAAAAAGTAAAAGTATCTCCGTTGATGAGGGTGAAGATAAGATTGACAGTTCTACAGTGGTTAATTGATGACTCTTACGAATTTGGGTTAATCTCGAAAGAGGATTGGAAATGGCATAGTAGGACGTTAGATGAGCTTAGGACTATTCGTGTTGAGGAGATATTAAAAGAGATGGAAGAAAATGGCGACAAGGCAGGCAATTAAATTTCAATCAAAGTCGTTCACAATATACCGAGATAGAAGTGGAATGGCGGCGACTGATCGGCAGCTCAGCGTGTTAAAACAAAATTGGTCTGCAGTTGAGTATAATGGGTTCTTATCAAAAGGGACTCGGAGAAAAATTATGAATATGCTGAATTGTTGGGCAGAATGTATATATTGTTACAACCAAACTGAACCTGATTATGAAAAGAAAAGGGATAGAAGATTAAGATTCCTCACGTTAACTTTGCCGGAGAGGCAATCAATCACAGATAATGAGATAAAGAGAAGAATATTAATGCCATTTATTCAGGAACTCAAGTCATTGTTCCACGTGGAACATTATTTTTGGAGAGCAGAAGCACAACAAAACGGCAACATACATTTCCATTTGATTGTCGATAAATATTTGAACAAAGAAAAAGTTAATTATATATGGGATAATCATTGCTATAATGGAGGACAACTTAACCTTGCACCAATATGGCAGGAAAATTACCATAGCGCTTCTACTAGAATAGAAGCGATACAAGGAAATGAAGCGGTTGCAGGTTACGTTACTAAATACGTTGTCAAAGATGATGGTGGCAGGAAGATTTTCGGTAGAATTTGGGGTTGCTCGGACAAATTAAGGAATATCGCAGTACCGAGTATAGTATTTACAAATGAAGTAGCCGAGGAAGTAACTAGGATTGAGCAAGTTGGCAAATACGACATACACAAGACAGATTTGTATATTATCCATAAGATTGATTTACTGCGAGATAAAAGGGTGACGGATTCGTGGCTATCGACGGAACTTATGGCATTTTATATTGATCAATATTACTATTTATATAACCTAAACATATTAGACAGATGGAAAATGGAAAAGGGTTAACTACGGAGGCTCGATGGGTTGCAGAGATGCATTATAATTCGTTGATGAAAATGAACTACGAAAAAATGGTTGTGGAGGCGATGTTGCTTCAATGCCTTTTAAAAGATTTGGAGTGCTTGAAAGAATTCCCGGCGTCAGCATTCAATGCTAGTGAAAGGACTCAATTACATCTAAAGATGAGGGAGGTTAGGGGCAAAGTTGACAGTATTTATAATCATATTGACAAAATGGCAGACAGTACTAAGTTGTTTATGGCAAGGCACTTCGGATGTGTACCAACGCCAAGATATGACAGAATGTCAGATATTGTAAAAAAGAAATTGGAAAGTAAATAAATATTAATACACACTGTTATGATAGTTAAAAAAGATGCATCACTGAGAGGAATTGATGAAATTATGGTTTTGATACTGCCTAAGATCGAAAAGTTATACGAAGCGATTGGTAAGGAGTTTGTTATTACGTCTGGAACGGATGGTACTCATAGTATTGGTTCATTACATTACAAGGGATTGGCTGTAGACATTCGATTACCTTACTTAACACCTAATGCAAATAAACCTTTCGTAGAAATGATAAAACTTGTTCTTAACATTGACTTCGACGTAGTATTAGAAAAGGATCACATTCATATCGAATATGATCCAAAGTAAATTAATACTCCTCGCTTCGTTCGGCTAAATCTATGGGCGAGTTAACTTTATTGCAGATTAGGAATGTTCCACGTGGAACATTCCTTTTTTGTTGTAAAGGGATTTCATTGCTTGTCAGAGGTAGTAAAAAAAAGAAAAAGAGGTTAATGAATAAAAAAGAAAAAGAAAAATAAAAAAAGCTGCAAGGGATCAATTATAAAAATGAAAAATGAAAAAATGAAAAAAATGAAAAAATGCAAGGAACAGCAGAGCCCGCTAAAGATTTATGGTAAAAAAAAGAAGAAACGTCCCGCTTTGGCGTCTTTACGAAAGCCCAGACCGTAGCCAACCCTGCCGCAGCCCTCACACGTGTTGTCTTTTATTATGGCATATTTTTTGAGCCACCCGCAGGCAGCACTTGCATTTTTCTGATAGTTTTAATTTGATTGTATTTTGTTTCAGAAAAAATGCAAGAGCTGCCTCCCCCGCTAAAATCAAAAAAATATGCCATAATAAAAGACAACCCCAAGCTATTTAACATAATGAGATCTTATAGGACTGCCTAGGCGCTCAGCGCCTTCAAAAAGGCATTCCTATAAGCTCATTATATTAAATAGCCGCACAAGCCCCCCTCTATCATAGCGGTGTGCCGAGGCGGCACGTCCTTCTTTGCGCTCTCGCTCCGCTCAGTCAAGCGCTAGCCTCCGGCAGGTAGGTATTATATTTTTTATGGCACTTCGTGCTTTCTCCAATTAATTAAGTCCGCTGTGACGTTGTGACGAAAATCAACATAGCCAAATGTGTTTTCGCTAGTTTCAGGGGTATGCCATTACAGACAGCTGGGGGCGATTTCCCCCTGCTCCCCCCTTTTGCAGTCAATATGCGGCTTTTTTGACTCTTCGATTAAATATTTTCGAGCGCTGTATCTGACTGACTTTGTGAACGTACTAATCACCGCATATTGTCTGCAATAGCCAATTTAGCAACGTGTAGCACGCTCGATGATACAACGTATCTAATTTTTGCATATAATTGCAATGTCATTTAAATCGATCGATATACTCGACATTTATGGGATTAAAAGAGTTACAACGAGCACAAAAGAGTATTAAGTCCGTGCCAATTCCGTGCGCACACACTGCTAATCTGTGCGAGGTAGGTGTAGTGTCGGAACAGCTTAACTTAGCGTTTGTGTCTTCGTGGGAAAAGGAGTATTCGTCAAGACCTGCTATTGCATTCGTGATATGGTTAATGTATACTAATGGTTTGCGTATCTCGGAAATCCTTTCTATAACTGGGCGTGACATATCACGCTCTTATAATATAAGGATACGATCAAAGAAGGGATCGATTGATCGTCTTGTTAATGCATCATTGTTCGCATCATTTCTGGAAAGTTATATTGGCAATAATACGTTGGTATTAGGCCAATTTGACAGGTTCTATATTTATCGTGAGCTAAAGAAGTTGGGATTATCTTATAAATTCGAGGGAAACCAAAAGAGCTCGGTAACTCATTTGGGTCGTCATTTATTTGCATTGGAAAATATCCCAAAGTATTATGTCAAGGAGAAGTAAGCAATTGAGAGAGCAGAATGTACTTGACAATGTAATTGTTATGAGTAATGATATGCCGATTAAAGTTAACAGCAAAGGAGTAATTACTATTAGAAAAAAATGAATATGGAAACGCAAGAAATTTTATTAAATGCTGGCTGCGTGCTTGTGGGTATGTTGTTAGAGTTATTAAGGAATAGAAGAAAAACGGTGCGCCGCAACCGAAAGAGTAAGAAAGTGGCAAATGGTTTATAATTAATTTAATACATATTGTTATGGCAGTAATTAAACAAGGA
>JALOCC010000091.1 GCA_023227945.1 Candidatus Omnitrophota bacterium | reverse complement strand
CGGCTTATAAAAGAAGCAGCTTCTTTAGGCGCAGACCTTAAACAATTTTTACCCCGCAAGGCATTAGAAAACCTAAGAAAAATACAAAAACAGAATTAGTTTTCCGATATTTCAATTTTCGTATTTTCTATGAAAAACAAAAATCATGCGAATAGAAGTAAGCAAAATAAAAGAAGAAGAAATAGAATTAATAGAGGATACTGATGCAAGCAGTTGGGATTTATCCAGTTTTGATGTCAAGTTCACCGGCAAAATTCATCTGCGTTGTGCTTTTAGCCGTATCGGCAAAGAAATCATTGTAAATGCCGAGGCAACAAGCAATAGAGAAATTCTCTGTTCGCGTTGCCTGACAGAAACGCATCAGACGGTTAAACAGGATTTTAAGCTTTTCTTTAACGTAAACGATTTGGGAGCTGTTTTGGAAATAGACAACGCGCTTCGTGAAGAATTGCTTATTAATTTTCCTATGAAAGTTTTATGTTCGCCAACCTGCAAAGGGCTTTGTGCAGGTTGCAATGCGAATTTGAATATTGAGGAATGTAAGTGTAAGGAGAAAAAATAATGTATCCCTTGCGTCTTTATATCGTTCCGCCAAAGGCGGGATGAAGCGCTTTGGGGTTAGATACTTCGGACGCTCTTACTATCGCGTCCTCAGTATCAATTCGCACTATTATTTTTTCTGCGCCGCTACGGCTTGAAAAAATAATGTGCTCATTGAGGAGGTTTAAAAATGGCTCTTCCTAAAAGACAACATTCAAGATCGAGAAGCAGAAAGAAACTAACACACAATAAGATTTATGCTCCCATGCTTGTTGAGTGCAAGCAATGCCATAAGCTTAAAATAGCTCATATGGTTTGCCCATTCTGCGGCTACTACGGCGGCCGTGAAGTAATAAAGATAGAACTTAAAGAAAAAAGCCGGGAGCAGAAATGAGTTACAAAATAGGCGTAGATATATCCGGCGGTGATTACGCCCCTGAGGAAATCTTTAAAGGTGCAGTTTTAGCCAAGAAGGAATATGGCGAAGACATAGTCCTTATAGGCGTAAGAGAAGAGATAGAGGAGCAGGCGCGTAAACATAAAGTTAACCTTAAGGATTTTACGGTAATCCACGCTCCTGAAAAAATTGAAATGGGTGAGTCCCCGGCTACATCCGTGCGGAGAAAGAAAAATTCTTCAATAACAATCGGCACAAATCTTTTAAAAGAAAGGAAAATAGATGCGTTTGTTTCCTGCGGAAATACCGGTGCTGCCGTCTGCGCTGCAACGTTAATACTTGGTTTAATCGAAGGGGTGGAACGGCCAGGTATAGGGCTGATGATGCCTACGCGTGAGAGTGTGTCATTGATAATTGATGTCGGAGCAAACGTTGATCCTAAGCCAATGCATCTTTTCCAGTATGGTGTAATGGCTTCCGTCTATTATGAGCTTGTTTTTAATAAAGAAAATCCATCTGTTGGGTTGTTAAATATTGGCGAGGAGGAAACTAAAGGTTCTGATTTTGTAAAGAATGTCCATAAGTTATTTGCAGCAGCTCCTTTGAATTTTACCGGTAATGTTGAGGCAAAGCATATGTTCTCCGGAGAATGCGATTGTATAGTGTGTGATGGTTTTGTCGGAAATGTTGCCCTTAAAGTAACAGAGGGTTGCGCTGAAACAATGGGAAAATTTCTTTTTGATACAATAATGAAAGACCCTCTTGGGATTTTTGGCCTTTTGCTAATAAAAAGAAGCCTTAGAAAATTTAAGAGAGTACTTGATTATTCAGAATACGGAGGAGCTCCTCTTTTAGGGGTTGATGGCGTAGTAATTATTGGCCATGGCCGCTCAAACAGTAAAGCTGTAAAAAATGCTATTCGAGCCGCAATTCATGAATTAAAGAGAGACCTTACTTCGCAAATCAAAAGTAAGATAAACGGCATATTACAGGATGAAAAATTCAAGCAATCGATGATTGCTTAACTGGTTTTAAAAAAATGTTTTACACCGCTAAACCGCAAAGAAGACGCAAAAACGCAAAAGAAGATAAAAACTATACTGGAAAATTGCGGTTCGTTTTTGTTTCTTTTTGTGCTTTTGCGGGATTTTGCGTTTTTGCGGTGTTAACGTGGTTTTAGACTTTATTTAAAAAGGAGCTAGTTAAAATTGGCGAAGATTATAGGGCTTGGAAAATATCTCCCTGAAAAAGTATTGACAAATTCTGATTTAGAAAAGATTGTCGATACTTCTGATGAGTGGATTACTACACGTACCGGCATAAAACAAAGGCATATCGCCCATAAAGGGATAGGTGCATCTCATCTTGCCTATGAAGCTTCAAAAATAGCCTTAAAACGGGCTGGCATACACTCAGGCGACATAGATTTAATAATTGTAGCAACTATTACTCCTGACACGAGCTTTCCCTCGACAGCGTGCTATCTCCAGAGTTTATTAAAAGCCAACAAAGCTGCCTGTTTCGATGTCTCGGCGGCCTGTGCTGGTTTTGTTTATGCTCTTACGGTCGGCTGGCAATTCATAAAGTCAGGATTATACAAGAATGTTTTAGTCGTAGGCAGCGAAGTGCTTTCTACTATAACCGATTGGTCAGATCGCTCAACATGTGTTTTGTTTGGAGACGGAGCAGGCGCTGCTGTTTTAACAAAGAGCAATAAAGATAATTTTTTGAGTTCATATCTTGGCGGAGACGGAAGCCAGGCCAATTTACTTATTGTTCCTGGCGGAGGCTCAAAACATCCGTGTTCCGAAGAAACAGTTAAAAACAAACTTCATTATATAAAAATGAGAGGAAACGAACTTTTTAGAATTGCAGTGCGGGTTATGGTAAAAGCGGCAAAAAATGCGGTAAAAGAGGCCGGGCTTGGAATTGAAGACATTGATTTATTGATTCCTCATCAGGCAAACGAGCGCATCATAAATGCCGTAAGTGAACGCTTAGCGTTACCACGCGAAAAAGTTTATGTGAATATTTTCCGTTACGGAAATATGTCTTCTGCCTCAAGCGCTGTTGCTCTTTGTGAGGCGTACGAAGATGGGAAAATCAAAAAAGATAACATTGTGGTTCTGGATGCTTTCGGCGGCGGGCTTGTGTGGGGAAGTATTGTTATTAAATGGGGATAATACACAGATGATCGCAGACGGCAGACACAGATAATCGCAGATGATTTTTATCTGTGATTATCTGCGTATAAAAGAATATATATATGAATGCAATTATATTTCCAGGACAAGGTTCGCAATATCAGGGGATGGGCAAAAGTTTATATGATAATTTTGCATCAAGCCACGAGCTTTTTTCAGCCATTGATAAATACGCAGGTTTTAGCGTTTCGGGAATGTGTTTTGAGGGCAGCCCCGAAGATCTTAAAAAAACTTATTTTCAGCAAATGACGATACTCGCGGTGTCAGTGGTATGCTTTGAGCTTTTTCGCGCCAAAAATGTAAAAATAAATTTTCTATCCGGGTTAAGCCTCGGCGAATATACCTGTTTGTATCCGGCGCAGGCCCTGAGCCTTAAAGACCTCGTCTGCTTAGTTAAAGAAAGGGCAACCGCGATGGAAGAAGCATCTAAAGTTAATCCTTCATGCATGTTTGCGGTTATAGGTTTAGAGCAAAAAATCCTGCAAGATTTATCCAAAAGTGGGAATTTTTTTGTTGCCAATATAAATTCCAGCCAGCAAATAGCAATTTCCCTTCTCAAAGATAATAAACAAAGAATAAAAGAACTTTTGGAAAGCAAAGGAGCTCGGGTTGTTGAGCTTGATGTAGGCGGTGGGTTTCATTCTCAAT
>JALOCC010000090.1 GCA_023227945.1 Candidatus Omnitrophota bacterium | reverse complement strand
GTATTAATTCTGTCATTCCTGCTCCTATCATCATGGCATAATGATTGTCACAAATATTTGCGTTATGAAAAGGGGATGTTTAACAGACATCCCTTTCATTCTTTAGTGAGGTATAAAAATGTTCGGATATGAATCTTGGGTATTGCTAAACGGAATTTTTATACCTGCTTCGGCAGCAGACACCCAGGTTGATCGTGCCAGGATAGACAGTTCAGGAATCTACGGAGGTTCAATAACAGGAGCGAATATTCCTTTCGGCCAAGTTCATTATTATGATTGGCCGAACGTCTCGGCTTCCTTAACAACAGAAGCCACACCGACGTTGATAACGACAGTAAAGGACATGATTTTACAGAGACAGAATCCTGTTTCTTTGATACTTAATTCCGGTCAATCAGGATCGCAGGAACTACAACAGGCTTGGTGGAACGAAATTTCCATATCAACAGGGGAGGATGCTCTTGTAACGGTGAACATAAATTTCACGGCATTGGAACGAACGAGATTTGACATAGATGCCTTTTCCGCCTATTGGTCAAATCAGACGGGTGGTTTCGCGAATGAATTTCTTCCTGAATATGACCCGATACCTTTTTGGAAGACGAATATCTCCGAATTCGAATATGTCAAAAATTGGAATCTTACCATCTCACAGGAAATCATAAAGTTCTTTGGGTGTATGAACTATCAAGCGAATGTTCCGATGAATCCATGTGTTCTAGGATGCGGTATTCTTTCCGGAAATCTGACGTTCGCGACTCATGAAAATGATTCGAATTTGATAACCGCGATGCCTTTAGTTTTTTCCGGTGAAGATGTGAATATAAGAAACACAATGACTATTAATATAGATGGGATTGGAATAACCTGCAAAGGAGAACTGAATCTGGTTGATAATCCTTTTTCAGGGACAGAAAATCTAAATGAAGTCGGTTACAACTTTCAAATTTACGGGGTCTCTTAACAATTTTTTAAAAGGAACATCTGTCATCTTAAGATGATAAAACGTCATGAAGATAGAACCAAGAAACAAATCAGTGGAATTGAGCCTTCAGAAACCAGGGAAATATGAAGTAAATCCTGAACAGACTTTTGATATCATTATCAATGTCGTCAATCATAATGGTCGCTGGATCGTTGTCCACCAACCGACAAGGAATAGTGAAGAACACCGTGTTTCTTTCCGGATATGGACATTTGAGGAAATGATCGAAATCAAGAGAAAATCTACCAATATTGATCCGATGTCAAGAAAAACGAATATCGACCTTGACATGATGAACCGAATGAAAGTCCAGAAGCTGTTGACTGAATGGACGTTTTCAAAAGATAATCCAAGATTGTCTATCCAGCATGTGAATGGAATCCTCACGGATGAATCATGGAAAGCATTCACAAGACTAGACCCTACTATCATACAGAAGATTCTAGATGAAATGAACTTTTTTTTGGACTGTGGCGGTTAAAATGGAAGTAGATGATATCATTAACGGAATTTGTAAACACGGCGATTGTGTGGAGATAAAATTCCCTTTCATTATTTATTCAGGGATAGAAATTCCAGCAAAAGAAAGTGAAAAAGAGAAGATATTTCTTTTTAAAGAATTCACCTTGAAAGACAGTATCGAACTTGACAAATTATCTTATTCCATTAAACTGACAAACGGGCTGTATGACGCATCACATACGGACTACAACATTTATCGCTATCTTTTATTACGAAGAACCGTTTTTTCGATGGATGATAAAATATTTGAAAGGGAAAACGGATGGGTTTCTGAAAAAGATTGGGAAATATTAAAATCTTATCCGGCACCAATCATTAATTATGCTCTGTCTCTATACGAAGATTCTTTTTCAATGTCAGAAGAAGAAAGGAAAAAGATGGAAAGAGAAACTGCATTGCTTTTCGGAAGCAAGTCAGGGAAAGTGTTTGACCCGAGTCCAGGGATATCCTCGACATTCACTTTAGAAAGTCTATGGGATAAATTCGGGCTTACCAAAGCAGATATAGAAAAGATGACACTGAAAGAATATTCGAAAATCAAACTCATTCTTACAAAGGAAGCGGAAAAAATGAGGGATGTATGACAGATACCATCACATCAATAAGACTAGGGTACGGTGGACGAGGGTTTATCAACGGCACTGAAGTACTGATGACTTCGGGAAGTTTAGAAAATTCCGTATCACCAGCTTACACATCCGGTTACTTGGCACCGATGGATGAAACAAACAGAAGCAGGGTATTGCATGCGGATGGAACCGTTACCCATTCAGGAAGCATGGGTTTTGATTTGACTCTTAACGGTCTAAGCGTTATTGAAAATTTAATGTCTAGAAATCAGCGCTTCAGCGTGGAAATGTATGACGGAAAATATGGTTTTGAAATTGGTGGGACGGGGGAAGACGGATGCGTATTAGACACGATTACCGTAAACGGAACGCCGAACGGTTTTATTGCAGCGAGTTTGAATTTTTCTTGCAGGAACCCGGCTTCTAAAAAATTTTCAAGTCTTTCCACAAACAATAGAGATTCACACATTTCGGACATTATTCCGTATTGGTGGAGTGGAAATTCATATGTAAGGGATTGGAATCTTACATATTCTCAGACGGTAACTCCTAAATTTTCAAATTTAAATCGATATCAACTCATAACAGAAGGAATCCTCGCAAGTTCTCCGGTATATCTCTTTGTGGGTGAAGTTTCAATAAACCTTGATTTCAACACTTTTTGCCCACTTGTAACGGATACGGTTTATATCGCTACGGATTCCTTTAAGATCGTCGGCCGAACAACGGCGACAGGTTATTCTATCGGCGGCTTAAACGAATTACCTTCTTACCGTTATTCTATACAGAGTTCGGCGATAGGTAAAAACGATCAAAACATACTAACTCTAGGATGACAACATGAATGAAGAAAATAAAGATATCGATAATGACGAATCCAAAAAGGAAGAACAGGAAAATAAAACTTCTGCTTTACTTAAAACCTCTTTCTCCGACAAGGAAGGCTTGGAAAAAGCGGCTTTCAGGTCGGTAACGGAATCCGTAAAAGGAACGCAGAAGGAACCGAAAAAACCGTCTTTCTTTATGGAACCGGATCAGGCTGTGAGGATTGACGTCGATGTTTGGAGCGATCCTGAAACAGGAAGAATCCTTTCTGTCACAAAGAAGGGAGATATAGAATCTCAGGCTATGGAAAAACTAATTCTGAAAACAGAACAATGGTTTGAATTTTCAGTTCCTAATTTTGATGACGTTTGTATTTATAGGCAGAAGTCGAGCCGTTTTATCGGGAAAGAACAGGTAATTGACACGAATCTTTTCCGTAATTTTATTCTTTTAGGTCATTTGAAATCATGGTCTATGCAGGATTCTTCCGGAAACCCTGTAGAAATCATTCGGGAAAAAGAAGGAAGCCTTTCTGTTGAAACTATAGATTGGATTAACAGGCTTCATACCGTCATCTGGGATATAGTGTTTACCTTATTTGAAAGGCAGACACTTATTAGTTAAAGGTGTCCTTAAACCGTAGGTATAGGTGTATAAATGCCGCAAGATATCCTTTCAAATATAAGCCTTAAAGGCCAAGACTTAGCAGGTGCTTCAAAAATTTTAGAAAATGGAGCCGTTCGTGAATTTTGGGCGAAACTATCTGCTTCAGAAAAGAAAGGTGTCCTTAAAGGTTCAAATCTTGGTGTCGGGGAAATCAACAAGCTTGTAAAGGCATTGAATTCCGCCGCCAAAGCGATGGAAGAATATACGGGAAAGATAGACAAGTATGAATCAAGTTTTAAGAAATTGACGAACGCCTACAAGGAAGGCCGTAAG
>JALOCC010000032.1 GCA_023227945.1 Candidatus Omnitrophota bacterium | reverse complement strand
AAACTTTACGCGGATACAAAGTGTTGATTGAAGAGGCTCATCACATTCACAAAAAAGATGCTCCTTCGGGAACTGCAAAGCGCATTGCGCAGATAATAAACGAAGAGGGGCTCAGTTGTCAGGCTGAAGACATAAGAGCCATACGTGAAGGCGAAATCGTGGGAGATCACAGAATAATTCTTGAGAGCGAAGTAGACAGGATTGAATTGTTTCATCATGCGAAAACCCGCGATATATTTGTCAAGGGCGCGCTTATTGCCGCAAAATGGGTTATTGATAAAGGGCCCGGGTTATATTCAATGGATGACGTTTTATCGGAAATAAATAAATAAACAGATGAAAAATTTTGAATTCTCAAAAAGGCTTACTTCGTTGCCACCGTATTTATTCGCGGAAATCGACCGGCAAAAAAAAGATTTACGCGATAAAGGAATAAAATTTATTGATTTAAGCATAGGGGATCCGGACATTTCTGCCCCAGCTGCTGTTATAGATAATTTATATCAGGCAGCCAAGAATAAAGAAAACCAAAAATACGCGTTGGACCAGGGAAAGCAAGCGCTTCGAGCCAGCATAAGCCGCTGGTTTTTAAAACGATTCGCAGTCACCTTAGATGAAAATAAGGAGATATTGCCTTTAATTGGGTCAAAAGAAGGGCTTGTGCATTTTCCTTTAGCTTTTGTTAATAATGGCGACTACGTGCTTATCCCAAGTCCCGGGTATCCAGGATACCGCGGAGCTGCAGTTTTTTCCGGCGCAAAAATATATGAGATGCCGCTTTTGGAAAAAAACAATTTTTTGCCTGATTTAGACAAAATACCCGAAAGTGTCAGGAATAAGGCTAAAATCATTTATGTGAATTATCCGAATAACCCGACCAGCGTTGCCGCGCCGCTTGAATTTCTTAAAAAGCTGGTTGCTTTTTGCGCTAAATACGGGATTATCCTTGCGTACGATAATGCTTATTCTGAAATTTATTTTGAAGAAAAGCCTCACAGTATTCTTGAGGTTCCTGGCGCGCGCGAAATTGCCATAGAATTCCATTCATTTTCCAAGACCTTTTGTATGACCGGTTTTAGAGTTGGCTGGGCTGCTGGCTGCGAAAATTTGATAAAAGGCCTTTTGAAAGTAAAAACCAATATTGATTCCGGAATTTTTGGAGCGATACAGGATGCTGCAGGTTTTGCTTTAGAGAAGGAAACAGCATACATGGAAGATATGAGAAAAATATTTAAAGAAAGAAGGGATTTTTTTGTGCAAAATATAAGGGGTAAAATTTTCAAAAATGTTCACGCTGACGCTACATTTTACGTTTGGGTAAAATTGCCACGCAAATTTAAATCGTCTATTGAGTTCTCAAAATATCTTATCCAGGAAAAACGGATAGTAGCCACTCCTGGCGTAGGTTTCGGAAAATACGGCGAAGGTTTTATGCGGTTTGCTTTGACGCGTGATAAGCAGGTTCTCAAAGAAGCAATTGACTTGTTGTAATACCTAATATAGATGTATGTTTATATCGGTATCGGTTCAAATTTAGGGGATCGGCTGGCTAATATAAATAGCGCGATAGAAGAACTGAAAAATAATCCCGCTATCAGAATAGAGAAAATTTCTTCAATTATTGAGACCGCGCCGGTAGGTGGGCCTTCCCAGGGAAACTACCTAAACGGTGTTATCAAAATAAAAACCGAAATCTCTGCTAAAAAGCTTCTATGTACTTTGCAAAATATAGAGAAAAAATTAGGAAGAATGCGGGCAATAAAGGACGGCCCGCGTACAATAGATTTAGATATACTTTTATATGGTGATAAAATAATAGATGAACCTGGTTTACAGGTGCCGCATCCAAAAATGTTTGAGCGTGAGTTTGTAATGAATCCGCTTCTTGAGATAGAACCCGATATTTTGAAACAAATTAAAAAATAAGGTTGCGTTAACCGGTTACGCATCTCGTATCGGTTGCGTTACTCGTTGATCGTTTTTTGAGACGTAACCGATAAACGGTAAACGAAACAAGCCGCGCAAACGCAACCGTAAAACGTAGCCATAAGCCTATGTTAATAGCAAAAACTATCAAACAAGCAAAAAAAGCAATCAGCGAAGCAAAACTAAAGAATAGAACCATTGGTTTTGTGCCGACAATGGGCGCTTTACATTATGGCCATCTTTCTCTGGTAAGAGCAGCAAGAAAGAGCTGCGATTTTGTTGCTGTAAGCATTTTTGTTAACCCGGCACAATTTGGGCCGAAGGAAGATTTTAGAAAATATCCAAGGGCGTTTATCCGGGATGAACGGCTATTACAAAAGGAGAAGGTTGATTTAATTTTTTATCCTTCTGTTGCCGAAATGTACCCAAAAGATTTTTCTACCTATGTTGAAGAAATATATTTAAGTAAGCCGCTTTGTGGGTTAATACGCCCGGGCCATTTCAGGGGAGTTTGTACGGTTGTGGCAAAGTTATTTAATATAATAGAGCCGGACACCGCCTATTTTGGCCAGAAAGATTATCAGCAGGCGTGTATTATAAAGCGTATGGTAAAAGATTTAAATTTCCCCGTCACTGTAAAAGTGGTTTCTACGGTGCGCGAGAAAGACGGTTTGGCAATGAGCTCGAGGAATGCATATTTGAATTGTCAGGAGAGAAAGGATGCTTTGGTTTTATTTGAATCAATAGAGCTTGCAAAGAAACTTGTAAGAGGCGGCGGAAAAAACCCAAAGAAAATAATCGCTAAGATGCGCAAGCTTATACTTTCCAAAAAAAGCGCCAAGATAGACTATATCGAAATAGTTGATGCGCAAAGCCTGCAGAAAGTTGACAAAATGCAAAAAAATGTGTTAATCGCTATTGCTGTATATATCGGTAAAACAAGATTGATTGACAACGTAATCGTGCATCTTAAAGGGAGTTAAAACCAAGGAGGTTTTATGCAGAGGAATAAGAATAAAACAAAAATAGGAATAGTTGGTTGCGGCGCGATAGGAGAAGGTGTTGCAACTTTTATAGATAAGCAATTGCGCGGTAAAGCGGTGTTATGCGCTATTGCCGATAAAGACAGCGAAAAGGCCGAATTTCTGATTGAAAAGCTTTCGGTTGTTCCAAGACTAAGCAGTATTCATGAATTGGTTAAATCTGTAGACCTGGTAATTGAAGCGGCATCAGTTGAAGCAGCCGGTATTGTGCTTAACGAAGCTATAAAATTTAAAAAAGATGTTGTAATCTTAAGCGTAGGTGCATTTATCAATGATAAAACCATAATAAAAAGATGCGAAGAGCAGGGGATTAATATTTATGTCCCGTCTGGCGCGATATGCGGGGTAGACGGCTTAGGTTCATTAAGCCTTGGAGAGATAAAGAAGATTTCCCTCACAACCTCAAAACCGCCCCGTGGGCTTCAGGGGGTTGATTATCTAAAAAAGAACAATATAAACCTCGATAATCTAAAAACGGCGAAAATTGTATTTAAAGGAAGAGTGAAAGAGGCGATAAAATATTTTCCGCAGAATATAAATGTTGCAGCAATTTTGCTTTTAGCCTCCTCATTTAAAGACGTGGAAGTTATGATAAAAGCTGATCCGCAAGTAAAACGCAATATACATCGTATAGAAATAGATACCGAAGAAGCCAAGATAAATATATCTGTTGAGAATGTTCCTTCTAAGGCAAACCCTAAAACAAGCACTCTGGCGATTCTTTCCACCCAGTATCTGCTGAAGAAGATTTTTTCTTCTTTTAAAATAGGTAGTTGATTGTATAATACACAGATTAGCGCAGATTTGAATGGATGAGCACAGATTTTTAAATCACAATATACAAACCACAAATCACAAACAATATACAATAAACAATTCCGAAATCACAAAGGGATTTAAAATTTTGGTCATTGTGATTTTGGAATTGTGATTTGTTTGTAATTTGTAAATTGTGGTTTGTAATTTTCAATAACATCTGCGATCATCTGTGATTTCCAATCTGTGATCATCTGTGTAATAATATATAAAAATGAATGACTATATCATAATAAAGGGTGCCAAAGAGCACAACTTAAAGAATATAGATTTAAAAATTCCAAAGAATAAGCTTGTCTGTATAACCGGTTTATCCGGCTCCGGTAAATCTTCTTTGGCGTTTGATACGATTTACGCCGAAGGCCAACGCCGCTACGTTGAAAGCCTTTCAAGCTACGCCCGTCAATTTTTAGAGCAATTGCATAAACCTGAGGTTGAACATATTGAAGGTTTATCTCCTGCTATTGCCATTGAGCAAAGAACCGCAGGAGGTTCGCCTCGCTCAATTGTTGCTACGCAAACAGAAGTGTATGATTACTTAAGGCTTCTTTTTGCGCGTATTGGTAAGCCTCATTGCTATAAATGCGGAAAACCAATCAGCAAGCAAACTTCCCAGGAAATCATCGAAAAAATATTAGCTGTACCTTCAGGTAACAAGATATACATTCTTTCGCCGGTAATTCGTGGCAAAAAAGGCGAGTATTCAGCTTTATTTAGCAGGCTTATCAAAGAAGGGTTTTCTCGTGTACGTATTGACGGTAGTATCTATGAGCTATCGGAAGAAATAAGATTAGCAAAATATAAAATTCATAATATAGAAATTGTTGTCGACAGGATACAGATTTCTTCTAATTATGCAAAAAGAATAGGCGATTCTGTAGAAACTGCTCTTAAACACTCAAATGGGTTGGTTATTGTGTATGATGAAACTCAGAATAAAGAATTTCTTTATAATTCGCAAATGAGTTGTTCAACCTGCGGTATTTCCATAGGTGAACTTGAACCAAGGATGTTCAGTTTTAATTCTCCTGACGGGGCTTGTCCTGCTTGTCGTGGTCTCGGGACTAAACCTGAATTTGATACTGATTTAATAATACCCGATAAGAAAAAAACCTTAGAAGAAGGAGCTATAGAAGTCTGGCATCATGGAAGCCGCGGTTACGTAATGTTTCATAAGGCTTTGCTTAGAGAGCTATCTCATGAAGCAAATTTTTCTATGAGTACTCCATTTAAAGATTTACCCAAAGAAACAAGGCGCCTTATTTTGTATGGAGCAGATGATGTGTATGTATGGGGAAAGCCTTATGAAGGGGTATTCAAACGGCTTGGAAGAATGTTCAGCAAGACCGAAAGCGCGTACATGAAAGAAGAGATAGCTAAATATATGTCAAAACTGCCTTGTCCGGAATGTAATGGGGCAAGAATCAGAAAAGAAAGCATAGCGGTGCGTGTAGGAGGAAAGTCTATTTGGGATATAGTTAAAATGAGCATAGGTGGCTGCCATGATTTTTTTGTCAGCCTTAAGCTAACTTCATACGAGGAAAAAATCGCATATTACATAATAAAAGAAATAAAAAAACGGTTTAGTTTTTGCATTGACGTGGGGCTTTCTTATCTTTCCCTGGACAGGCTAAGTTCGACACTTTCCGGAGGAGAAGCACAAAGGATAAGGCTCGCAACACAGGTCGGTTCTTCGCTTTCAGGCGTCATTTATATACTTGATGAACCAACCATAGGCCTGCATTCGCGCGACGATAAAAAACTTATCAATACTTTAAAAAACTTAAGAGTTTTAGGAAATACCGTTATTGTTGTTGAGCATGATGAGCAGATGATAGACGCAAGTGACTGGGTAATTGACCTTGGCCCCGGAGCAGGCATAAATGGCGGCAGCATTGTATATAATGGAGCAAAAAAGGATGTTTTTAAGGCCAACACTCTTACCGCAAAATATTTACGCGGCGAAGAAAGAATAGAAATTCCAAAACACAGAAGGCCTTATGCCGATAAGCCTTATTTACATATAAAAAAAGCAACCGAACATAATCTTAAAAATATCGACATAAAAATACCTCTTGAAGTTTTTGTTTGTGTAACCGGAGTGTCAGGTTCAGGAAAATCAACTTTGGTTGAGGATATATTGTATAAAGTATTGGCCAAAAATTTATACGATTCCAGAGAAAAACCAGGAGCGCATAAAAAAATAGAGGGGCTTAATTCTGTCGATAAAGTAATAATTGTTGACCAGTCTCCGATAGGCAGAACTCCGCGTTCAAACCCGGCAACCTATACCGGGGTATTTACTTACATACGGGATGTTTTTAGCCAGCTTCCAGAAGCAAAACAAAGAGGGTATAAACCATCAAGGTTTAGCTTTAATGTCACAGGAGGCAGGTGCGAGGCCTGCCAGGGGGATGGAACAAAGAAAATAGAAATGCATTTTTTACCTGATGTGTATGTTCCTTGCGAAGTATGCGAAGGAAAAAGATTTAATAAGCAAACGCTTGAGATAACTTTTAAAGGAAAAAGCATATACGACTGCCTCATGATGAGTGTTGGCCAGGCCTATGAGCTTTTCGAAAATTTTCCTCACATAAGGAATATTCTTAAAACAGTAGAGGATGTAGGATTGGGTTATATTACTTTGGGACAGGCTGCCACCACTCTTTCCGGCGGCGAAGCCCAAAGGATAAAGCTTGCCTCGCAGCTACGTAAAAAAGCAACAGGTAAAACTATCTATATACTGGATGAGCCCACAACAGGCCTGCACTTTGACGATACAAAGAAGCTTTTGTCTGTACTCCATCGGCTTGTAGATAAAAAAAATACTGTTTTAGTTATTGAGCATAACCTCGATGTTATCAAATGCGCCGACTACATAATAGATTTGGGGCCGGAAGGCGGAGAGGCGGGTGGCTATCTTGTTGCTTGCGGAGCACCTGAAGAAGTTATAAAATATAAGTCTTCGTATACGGGTATTTTTTTGAAAGAAAAATTAAAGCTATTGCAACCTAAAAAAATATGAAAATAGCAAAAAGGATTATCCTGATTTTTATCTTGATGCTTTCCTTAACCCAGGCAATTTTTGCTCTGGATAATGAAGAAGAAAAATTTTTCGTAGCGAGTAAGGCCTTCTCCGACGGGTTTTACGAAGCAAGCTTTTCGCTTTTTAAAAAATTTACAGAAGACTTTCCAGGCAGTAAGAATGTTTACAATGCTAAATTGTATATGGCAAAATGCCTTTATTATAAGGGTGATTATTCTGCCGCGCTGCCTATCCTAAATGACTTACTCTCAAAGCCTGACGCATCAGATGTTTATGATGAAGTCAACTATTTGCTTGCTCAGGTTTATTCAAGAGGGAAGAATTTTTCCAATTCGCTTATCTGCGCAAAAAAAATCATTTCTGATTATCCTCAATCAAAGTTTCTTTGGCAGGCTTACTATCTGGCAGGAGTGAATTCGCTTGAGCTGGGAGATGTGGCTGCAGCCCAGGATTATCTTGAGCAGGCAATCTCACAGAGTAAAGAAAATGATACTATCGATAATGCCTATTCCAGCCTTTTTGATTTCTATTTTCAAAAAAAGAACTACCCACGTATTATTTCCCTTGGAGAAAAATACGAAAAATTTTTGAAAGCTTATCCGAAAAGCAAAATTATTGCTACCACCTATTTTTATCTCGGAGAATCTTTTTATGACCGCAAGGATTTCGAGCGTGCCAGCCGATATTATCGTCGTGCCTTGGAGGCAAGCAGCGATGATTATCTTGATGATTTAATTTATCAGGGGCTCGTCTTTTCCTCAGTAGCTAGAGGGAACAATGAAGAAGCAAAGAGCAGTATTTCTGAAATAAAGGATGCGCAGGTTAAGCTTTTTTGCGAGGGCACTTTTTATTTTCGTACAGGCAACTATCAAAATGCTTTAGATGCTTTCGAGAAATTTTTGAGAGATTTTTCGCAAAGCAAGATGGTTTCGAATATTTACCTCGCAAAAGCTGATACGTTGTATGAAATGGGCAGAATCAATGATTCTTTGTCAGCATACAAGTATATTCTCGATAAGTTTAAAAATGCTCAATATTCAGATGTGCTCGATAAGGCACATTACGGGCTCGCGTGGTGCTATCTTAAAAAGGGAGAGTTCAAAAAGGCAATTGACGAATTTAAGAATACCTTAAAATATACGAATAACCAGGTTGTTATGGTAAGTTCGCAGATTCAAATAGCCGATGCCTATCAGGAGGCAGGTAATTTTAATCAGGCGCTGGATGTATATAATGAAATTCTCGCAAATAACCCAAATACGGTTTATACGGATTATATACAATTTCAGATAGGCATGGTTTTTTTGAAAAGTAAAAAATTAGAAGAATCTCTTGTCGCGTTACGAAATTTACAGAAAAATTTCCCATCTTCTAAGCTTATTCCTCAAGCGCAATATTATCTGGCAGTCGGCTACTTTAGCCAGGATAATTATCAGGAAACAAAATTGCTTCTGGAAGATTTTATGAAAAAGTTCCCGCAGGACGAGTTACTTGCGCGCGTTTATTACTTGTATGGAAAATGCTTTTTTAATGAAGGGAAATATCAAAAAGCAGCCGACACCTTTAAGGAAATGATAGATAAATTTAAGGATAGCCAAACGCAAGAGCTTGGATTTATAGATATAGGCAACTGTTATCTTAATTTATCGGAGTTTGATAAAGCAAGAAAAACATGGGAAGAGTTTCTGATTAAATTTAAATCCTCTCCATATGCAGCGTCTGTCGCGTTATATCTTGGCGGGTTATACGAAAAAGAGCAGAATTACGTTGAAGCAGAAAAATATTATAGGATGACACTTGATAATTACCAGGATTCTTCAATTGCCGCGGAAGCCATGTTTTCATTAGGGCATCTTGCCATGATGAAGGAAGATTATACAAAGGCAGAAGATTATTTTAGAAAAATAGCGCTTTCAGATGACCCGGTTTCCCTGAAAGCAAAAATTTATCTTGCAAAGATTTATGCGCGTAAAGGTTTAACTAAAGATGCGCTAGGCGTTTATGATGATTTGATAAGCGCTTCTCCCAGTATTTCAAAGGCAGCAATGCTGGAGAAGGCATTACTGCTTAAAGATACCAGGGAATACGAACCGGCAAGTAAGCTTTTTAAAAAGCTGATTGGTGAAGGGGTGGATTCTATGGAAGTGAGATTCTCTTTAGCCTTTTGTTTAGAAAAAATGGAAAAAAATAAGGAAGCCATAGAGGAATATTTTAAGGTAATTTATCTATTTTCTTCGGCAAAAGATTCTTCGGTTAAGGAATCGGATAGCGACTATGATGTTAAGGCGTATTTTAGAATTGCAAAAATTTATGAGAAAGAAAATAGAATAGAAGCTGCAAAAGAGCTTTATCAAAAGATAGCAGGTTTTAATACCGAAGAGTCAAAAATTGCCAAGGTGCGCCTGGAAGAACTAGGTAAGAGTAAGTAATAGAAGCGGATTACCGCGGATTAAAACGCGGATTGCCGAAAGCTGAGTTAGCGTGCGTAAATCCGCGTAAATATCCGCGGTAATCCGCTTCTACAAAAAAGGGGGACATAATGTGGCTGTGGATATCTAAGGGTGGCTTAATGATGGTGCCTATTATGCTCTGTTCAGTATTTACTTTAGCTATTATTGTTGAGCGTATTTTATTCTATTTTTCAAAGATTAAAGTAAATAGCCAGGATTTACTCAATCAAATAGTAGATCGTGTGCGTAAAAACAAAATTTCAGAGGCGGTTGATATGTGCGAAAAAAATCCGTATTATATGACAAACATATTAAAAGCAGGTTTGGTTTATTACGAAGATTCCAGAGAGGCCATAAAAGAGGCCATAGAAACTGCTTCGCTTTATGAGTTGCCTAAATTGGAGAAAAATTTAAGTTTCTTAAATATGTTGGCCAATATAACACCATTGCTTGGGCTTTTAGGCACGGCTATCGGTTTATTCAAAAGCTTCTATGCAATTTCACAAAAAGCAATTAGTGTTGGGATCGTTGCACAAGCTGATATAGCAATCGGTTTATGGCAGTCGTTAATTGTTACGGTAAGCGCTCTGGCAGTTGCGCTACTTGCGTCAATATTCTATCAATATTTTGTGCACAAGGTTAATTTTTATATTCTTGAAGCAGAGAGAGCTTCCGGAGAAGTGCTGGAAGCTTTGTCTCAGAGGAGATATGCAGGTGAAATTTAAAAGGCGCCTGGGAAAAACCTCTTATTTCAATCAGGTAAACAATATTTCTTTTTTAAATATATTATTGTTATTCTTTGCTTTTCTTATGCTCGGTACCGGCTTTGCGATTGTGCCGGGATTGAACGTTAAACTCCCAAATGTTGTAACCTCAAAAGAGTTAAGTAAGATGATTGATGTCAGGATTTCAGATGACGATACAATATATATACAGGGTAAGCCGGCATTTATCAAAGATGTGGCTATATTCTTGAAAAAAAACAAGTATGATACTGTTTTTATCAAGGCAGACAAAAATTCAAATGTAGGAGTTTTAACCGAAGTATGGCAGGCCTGCAAAGAAGCAGGCATAGGACGGATAAGCTTTGTTACAAACCAGTGATTTAATATAATAGTAACGCCTATGAGACTAAATAACCAAGATACAAGAAACAATAACCAAACAATAAACAATATTCAAATTCCAATAACCAAACATTTCTGTTTGGTTATTGGTGATTGAGATTTGAATATTGTTTGTGTCTTGTCTCTTGGTTATTGGTTATTTTAATCATGCGGCAATAAAATTAAATAAAAATGCATCCAATACTTTTCAAATTCGGTTCATTTACCATATATACTTATGGATTTTTTGTTTTTTTAGGAGTTTTGTTCGGATACTTTTTCTGCCTAAAGCAAGCCAAACGGGAAAACATAAACAAAAGTGTATTCTCCGATATAATTTTCTGGACTCTTATTTTTTCTTTTCTTGGCGCAAGAGTTTTTTATATATTCGCAGATTTTGAAAATTTTCTGCTTAATCCCTTGGAAATATTATTAAGCAGAAGCGGGTTTGTTTTTTATGGAGGAGTAGTTTTCGGGATAATTGCGCTTTATGCCCTGGCTAAGCTGCATAAAATAAATTTTTTTAAATTATCTGATATAATTGTTTCAGGTGTTCCCCTGGCGCATGCCTTTGGAAGGCTGGGGTGTTTTTCTTATGGTTGTTGTTACGGCCGGCCAACTGATTCGTTTCTTGGCGTTTTATTTCCGAAAGATTCTCCTGCGGGTTTCGCAGGAGTTCGTGTGATACCTACGCAGTTAATAGAAGCATTGTCGCTTTTCTTGCTTTTTCTTGCTCTAATATTTTTGAGAAAGCGAAAGAAGTTTGACGGCCAGCTTTTGGCATTTTATCTGATTTTTTATTCAATCATCAGATTTATTATCGAATTTCTCCGGGGCGATCCAAGAGGCAGTGTATTCTTCCTTTCGCTTTCGCAGTTTATTTCAGTAATTCTTATGGTTTTCGGTATATTTTTGCATTTCTGGCTTAGGCTGCGCAAACAGCAGGAAAAAACGAATAAAACTATATAATCTATGAGTATGTTAAAAGTTGCATTAGCTCAAATAAATCCTTGCGTTGGAGATTTGGATTATAATGCGAATAAAATCATTTCTAATATCAAGAGGGCAAAGAAAGCAAAGGCAGATATCGTTATATTTCCGGAATTGTCCCTTACGGGTTATCCACCGGAGGACCTTTTACTTAAGCCGCATTTCATTGATGAAAATCTGCGCTATTTGAAGATTATTGAGAAAGAGTCAAAAGGCATAATAGTGCTTTTAGGATTTGTAGATAAATGCAACGATAGGATATATAATTCCTGCGCTTTTTTAAAAGATGGTAAGTTAAAAGATGTTTACCGGAAAATTTATCTTCCGAATTATGGAGTTTTTGATGAAAAACGATATTTTGTGCCCGGAAATCTTCTGTCCTTCTATGCATTTAAGGGGTATAAATTCTGTGTTAGCATATGCGAGGACATATGGAGAAAAGGTTTTGTAAACAACTTGGCCAGTAAAAAACTCGATTTTATCATTAATATATCTGCTTCTCCGTTTCATCTCGGGAAAATCTCCATGCGGGAAGAAATTATTTCAAATCTTGCTAAACAAACCAATGCTTTTGTGTTTTACGCTGATTTAGTAGGAGGCCAGGACGAGCTTGTGTTTGATGGCACCAGTATGGTAGTTTCTCCTTCTGGCAAGATAGCTGCGGTTGCGAACAGGTTTAAGGAAGATTTTCTGCTTTTTGAATTGGGTAACAATAAAAAGTATCCCGTAAAGAAGATATCCATAAAGCAAGAAGACGAGGCGTTTTCTGCACTTAGGCTTGGTTTATGCGATTATGTGCATAAAAATAGTTTCAAGCGGGTTATAATCGGTGTAAGCGGAGGAATTGATTCTGCTGTTGTTGCGGCTCTCGCGGCGTCTGCTCTTGGAAAAGATAATGTCTGTGCGCTTATTATGCCTTCACGCTATACATCCAAAGCAACTTTTACGGATGCGAAAATCTTATGCGAAAATCTAGGTATAGATTATAAAATTATAAATATAAATGAAATGCTTGACGCATATTTAAAAATACTTTGGCCGCTGTTTAAGAAAAAAGATGGCACCAAGACGGAAGAAAATCTACAGGCAAGAATAAGAGGCAATTTGCTTATGGCTTATTCCAACGAGTTCGGATACCTTGTATTAAATACAGGAAATAAGAGCGAGGTTTCCTGCGGTTATTGCACTCTTTATGGCGATATGGTGGGCGGGTTTGGGTTGCTGAAAGATATACCGAAAATGCTGGTTTATAAAATCGCACGCTACATTAATCATATTTATCCTAAGCCGGCAATCCCGCTTTCGGTTATACGCAGGGCCCCTTCAGCGGAACTTAAGCCCAATCAGAAGGACACGGATAGCTTGCCGCCGTATTCATTGCTTGACCCGATTGTAAAATTATATGTCGAAGATGATTTTTCACTTGAAAAAATCGTAAAAAAAGGCTTTAATCAGAAACTGGCCCGTAAGGTAATGACAATGATTGACTCAAGTGAGTATAAGCGCAGGCAAGGCCCAATAGGTATAAAAATTACGCCCCGCGCTTTTGGCAAAGACAGGCGTATGCCGATTACCAACAAATTTAATTATTGATAACGCAGATGATCACAGATTTTGAAGCGGATTAGCACAGATTTACTATATTGTCATTCGTTTATCGGTTGCGCAATGCGTTTCGGTTGCGTCATTCGTAAAACGTAACCGTAAAACGAAACGAACCGCGTAACCGCAACCGTTTGATGACCTTTTATCTGTGGTCATCCTCATCCTACAAAGCTTTAGCGTAATAGGATGTAATTTGCAATCTGTGACTATCTGTGTATAAAAAAAGGAGTAGCATGGCAAAGATTAAGCAAGTTCACGCAAGGGAGATTCTTGATTCAAGGGGTAATCCAACAGTTGAAGTGGATGTTATTCTAAGTAACGGCACGCTCGGCAGAGCCGCAGTTCCTTCCGGAGCTTCTACCGGTGAGCACGAAGCGCTTGAGCTTAGAGATAAAGATAGTAAGCGGTTTATGGGTAAAGGAGTGCTAAAGGCTGTTGAAAACGTAAATAAAATAATTTTTCCTGAAATAAAAGGCGAGGAGCCCAACTTTAAGAAAATTGACAAGCTTATGCTTAAGCTTGATGGTACGCCCAATAAATCCAAACTTGGCGCAAACGCAATTCTGGGAGTGTCTCTGGCTGTAGCAAAGGCGGCAGCCAACGCGAAAAAGGTACCGCTTTATCGCTATATAGGCGGGAAAAAGGGTAACCTCTTGCCGGTTCCGTTGATGAACATTCTAAACGGCGGTTTGCATGCCGACAACAATTTGGATATCCAGGAGTTTATGATTGCGCCGATAGGTTTCGATAGCTTTAAGCGGGCACTGCAGGCTGCAACAGAAATATTTCATAATCTAAAATCGATTTTGAAAAGCAAAAAATTGTCCACCTCGGTAGGAGATGAAGGTGGTTTTGCCCCTAATTTAACCAAAAATAGCGAAGCGTTAGAATTGATTATCCAGGCAATTGAAAAAGCAGGATATAAGCCCGGCAAAGAAGTTGCTTTGGCCTTGGATCCGGCGTCCAGCTCATTTTTTAAGGACGGCGGTTATATGCTAGAAGGGCAGAAGGTTGATTCGGATTATATGATTAATTTCTATTCGCAACTCATCGCTAAATTTCCGATTGTTTCCATTGAAGACGGTTTAGCCGAGGACGATTGGGGTGGATGGAAAAAGTTTACCGCAAATTTAGGTAGCAAGATTCAGATCGTAGGCGATGATTTATTTGTTACAAACACGAAAAGGCTTGAGAAAGGCATAGAGGAAAAGGCAGCTAATTCTATTTTAATAAAGGTTAACCAAATCGGAAGCCTTTCAGAAACGCTTGCAGCGATAGGTTTAGCGTTTAAGAATAATTTTACCGCAGTAATGTCGCACCGGTCCGGAGAAACTGAAGACGTAACAATTGCCCATCTTGCAGTAGGAACAGCCTGTGGGCAAATTAAGACAGGTTCGCTTTCAAGAACGGATAGAGTTGCTAAGTATAATGAATTATTAAGAATTGAAGAAGAACTTGGTAAGTATGCCGAATATGCTGGTAAAACTTTTAAATTTAAATCACTTTAAGGCTATCAAGATTATCTTTATAGGCGCGGTATTGCTTGTATCCGGCCTGATTATTTATTTTCCAAATTACGCGAAATTAAAAAAATTACGGCAGTTAAATCAGGATCTCTTGCGTAAAAACAAAGATTTGCATAAAGAAATCAAGAATTTGCAGATAAAAGTAAAAAGAGTCGGTAAAGACCCGTATCTTTATGAAAAGCTTGCGCGCGACAGCCTTGGTGTAGCCAGGGAAAACGAAATAGTTGTTGACATAGCAGAATAAGTTGTTACAATCTACAGCACAGATATTTGCTCATTGTTAGAAAATATATTCGCGGGGTGGAGCAGACAGGTAGCTCGCAAGGCTCGATGGATACAAAACTTAAAGCTGACATTGCGGAATCAGCCGTAATCACTGAACTTCTTAAAAGAGGTTTTAGGGTGTTACGGCCGTAGGCGATAGGCTTTCCTATGATTTGGGTGTAGATTTTCAAGGAGAGTTTATCCGTATCCAGGTAAAAAGCGCGTGGTTTAACACAAAGGACAAGTGTTATATCGTTGATGCTCGGCGAACTAAGACTAATCGCCGGCGTATGTTAAGAGCGCATTACCGCAAGAACGACTTTGATTTCGCAATTGTTTACATCGCTGATTCAAATGTGTTCTACGTTATGCCTATAGCCGCGTTCTCTGGTTATAAAAGCACCATACATTTGTTGAATCAAAAAAGCGGCAGCGTGGGCCAAAAACAGCGATTTACAGAGAGCGATGGGATTTGTTATCCAATGGGTCCCTCAGTCGGTAACGATTGATGGAAAACTTGTCAAATTCGGTGAAACTCTCGATGTTAAGTCAGAGCAATACCGAGCCAAGCCTTGACATTGCGTCAAGGAAGGTGTAGAGACTAGGTGGCAGGGACCCAACGCTAATTTAAAGTGTAACATAATTAGTGCTGGGTTAAGGTATAGTCCAGACTACAAACTCTTAACAAGCAGTTGTTAGGGGGCAGTGAAAACTGTAGCAGTAAAGCATAACCTTGAGGTCACAGGTTCAAATCCTGTCCCCGCAATGTCTTCTTTTTTACATCATTTTCAAGCCAACGACACCATTCTTTTAACAATAGTAATATTTGGATGTAATAGTGCCTTCGGCACACTCCGCCTTCGGCGGAGATTACATACAAATCCTGTCCCCGCAATGTCTTAAATTGAAGGCGTAGATTGAAGAAATTCAGTCTACGCCTTCGTTGTTTTTCTCCCAGCTAAATTATTATCAAAAGTTCTACCAAAAATTTTATTCTGTAATATAATAGAATATAATATACTGATATTATTATAAGGTATTTGTGATAATAGGGAATTTATGGTTAGCAAACTAAAACTTTTTATATTTTTGTTACTGTTTTTTTCTGTTGCCGGAACAATTTATCCTGAAAATGAAGAGATAAAACTTCCCGATGTATGCGTGAGCGGAATTTTATACGATACTGATAGTTCTTTGGCAGTTGTTAACGGAGAATCTTTAAGGCAGGGAGAACAGATTAATGGAATGACAATAGTAAAAATTTCGGATTCGACGGTTTCTTTCGAATACAAAGGGAAAACATTTGAAAAAACAATAGGAGAAGGCTGCCTTACTCCCCAGCTTATTTATAAAAAAACTGCAGAAATAACGAAATTTATTAACCGTCCGAAGTCTCAGCAGGCATCTCGAAAAAAATCCGGCAATAACCGCAGGGTGTCTAGCCTTGGTTATGAAAGTATTTTTGTGCTTACTCTCCTGGCTGTATCGATTGTGCTTTATATCTATAATTCGTTATGCCTGTCTAAAATAGCCAATAAAACAAATACGCCTTTTGGCTGGTTTGCTTGGCTTCCCATATTAAACATATTTCTTATGCTGATGATAGCGAGGAAATCATTCTGGTGGCTTATTCTTTTGTTAATTCCGTTAGTGAATTTTATATGTATAATTATCATTTGGATGGAAATTGCGAAAATGCGCAATAAACCGGCATGGCTGGGCCTTTTGATGATGTTACCATTACCATTTGCAAATTTTATAATTATTGGATATCTTGCTTTTTCCAGGTAAAATATAATTTTATGAGGATAAAGCCTCAAGGAGGATTAGCATGTACAATGGAGTAGAAAGGCGGCGTTACCCCAGGGCAAATGCAGGTTTCCTTGTCAGCTATAAAGATATGTATTCAGATTCTAATTTCAATATTTCACAAACGGTGAATGTAAGCCAGGGAGGCATGCTTATCACAACGAGCGAAGTTTTTCCAATAGGGGCAACGCTTAAGATGCTTACTTTTCTTCCGTTTTTTTCTGAACGCGTAAATTTGTCCGGAAAAGTAGTAAGGCAAAAGGAGGTTGCGAAAGGCTTTATATACGAAACAGGGGTGGAATTTACAAATTTGGAGCAAATTATTTTCGAGAAACTCGGCGAATTCATCCAAAGAAAACCGCGTTAACGTTAAGCGTAATATTGATATTGATATCAAGAGTATGGTATCAAATTTGTGATAGTAGGGTTTTTGTATGTATGGTTGGTCATTAAAAGGAGGTAGTTATGAAGTCCGGTAAAATATTTACACTATTGATAGGTGTTTTATTCATTGCTATAGCCGCTGCTACAGCTCTTAATTTTAAGCTATACAAGGATTGTGACGACAAAATAGAGCTTTCGAAAAAACAATATAAATCTTTGGATAATAAACTGAATGAATTTGAGATGAATATATCAAGCTTTAAACTGAATATTGAAGAATTTAAAATTGATTACGAGAAATACAAAAATGATCTTTCCGGAAAGTTTGGCCAATCGGAACAGATTAAATCCGAAATTAATGGCAAAATAGAAAGCCTGAAAAAAGAAATGAAAAGCATTCAGGAAAGTTATAAAGCAATGCAGAGCGATATTAAAGATAAATTAGACAGCATAAAAAAGGAATTCGAAACAAGCATTAAAGAAGGGGCAGAAAAAGTTGACCTTGGGGAGATTTCCGTAAAAAATGAAGAGCCAGCCAAAGAATAAAATATAACAATGGAGAAGACACTTATCCGGTTGTCCGGTATCTATGTTTTATGCGTAGGTGTCATTGTGTCTATCACAATGGCACTTGGGCTGTTGGCTCGCGGCAATTTAACCAAGAATCCGCCTTTTTTAGGCGCAATCATTCTTTATTTGCTATTTTTGGTTTTATGGCCGATAGCAACCGGACTAGGGATAACATTTAAAAAAAACTGGGCAAGGTATTCTATCATCGTTATGTCGGTATTTGCAATATTCATAGGGATATCATCTGCCGTTTCGCTCATATTTATCCCTCAATCTGTTTATGATGCGCAAACAAAACCTGCGAATTATATTCCAGAATTTTTTATTTCTGTTACAAATTTTATTTTCTTTATATGCATCCCGATGTATTTTATGATTTTTTTTAATAAGGGTGCAGTAAAAACAATATTCGGTGCAAAAAAACTTCAAATTACGAATAAAAAGAGGCCGCTTGGTATAACCCTTATATCGATATTGACATTTTTTACCGCTTTGTTTAGCGCTATTTTTATTTTTGTACCGACGTATCCTAAGTCTCCTTTAATCGGAGGACTGTTTCTTTCCGGAACCGGCGAAAAGATTTATTTTTTATTGGTAAGCGTAATCAATTTGTATATTTCTATAGGTTTCTTACGGATGCGAAAAAATGCATGGACAGCTTACATTGTTTTTTATATCGTAAGTATCATTATTGGGATAGTTAACAGTTTTACTGCCTCAAAGATGACTTTTTTCGAGATAGTCCCGAGTATCCAAGGCAGTTACCATGAGATGCCGAATATTCTTTATAAATTTTCCGGAGTTATAGGGCTTATTTTGCCAACATTTCTTTTAATGTACGTTGTTTCCAAAAAGCGTTTATTCACGGCTAACAAATAATTTTATCCGCCTTCGCCCTTTATTAGGATAGAAATAGCTATGACGGGCTTCCTCCTACGCTAAAGCTTCGGAGGACAAGTCGGCGGATGTCACTAAATAAACAGGCCCCACGGTAGGCATGCTTAAGTGTTACAGGTTAGTATATTAAGGTGTTTCATATGGATAGAGAACCGAAAATTTTGGAAGCAGAAGCATATTCATTCCTTTATCAGGAAAAATTTGATGAAGCTTTTGGCCTGTTTAGAAAAGCAGGAGATATCTATAAAACCAAAGGCAATCATAAACAAGCGGCTATATGCCTTGCTGCAGCAGGAAGTAGCTGGAGTATAAAATGTGGCGAAAAAACCTTTTATAATTCGGCTATGTGTTACGAGGAAGCTTCCAAAGAAGCAGAGAGGGCCGGGGATTATGAATATGCGTCGTTGTTGTATAAATACGCTGCCGCTAACTATGAAAGGGATATGGAGTTTCTTCAATTTGCCGATTGTTTTTATAATTCCAAAGAATGCCGCAGGAAATTTCTAAACTATTTGCTTTTAAATCGAAAGAAATTACACCCAATAGCAAAAAGCGAAGAAGAAAGGGGTGTTATGCCGTTTGCAAGGCGTGTTTGTTCCTGGCTGGCTTTGACCTTTTCCTATATTATCTGGGGCCATGGCGAACGGCCTTCAAGGACAGTTTTGTCAGGATTAGCCATAATTTTTGCCTCGGCATTACTGTATACTCTTGGTTATCTTGCCAGAGATGGTGTCACTTTTAAGCCAGACTTTTTTGAAGCTTTGTATTTTAGCGTGGTAACTTTTTCTACGGTTGGCTACGGAGACATAATCGCTGTGGGTGCTACTAAGGCAGTTGTCATGTTTGAGGCGATGTGTGGGATGTTTGTTATGTCGATATTTATCGTTGGCCTTTCGCGTAAGTACCTAAGAATATAGTTGATTGGGTATATTTATTAAGAATTAGACATTGTATTTTTAGGTTGACATATTCATTAGTAGAGATATAATTTCTTCCGCTTTTTGGTTGTTACCGTTTTAAAGGTTCCGTGGCAAAGGCATGGAGGCAGATCATGACAGAAAAAGTATTCAAGATAATTTGTAGCTCCGGCGAGCATCTTACCGCAGAAACAATTGCTATGGCTTTGCTTAAGCAGGTTAGCCTAGAGTCAAAGAAATCCAAGGTATTTTTTGCAGTTAAGGAAGTAAGGAAAGAAAACCAGAACCGGAAGAATTCGAAGCAAATCTGCTTTATAGAATAACACATTTTTCGCAAACACTTACCTTGTCAGGACCATAACATTTCTGTTGAAAAAAAACAAAAACATAGTATCATAGGTTCAATGAGACAGAGGAGTTTATTTTCGTTGCTTTTTTTATTTTTGTTTTGTATGGTTTTAAGCGGTTGTGAATTACTTACTTTACCGCTTCAGTTGGTAGGCTCTGCTATCGGGCTTGCGGGTGAGGCAATGAGTTTAGCGGGAAGCTTACCAATGCCACCTCCGTGGGTATTTTTTTAGGATATAGAATATGGCAGAAGTAATAAAAAAGAAGGTACTTATAGTCGACGACGAAGAAGCTACTTTGAGTTATCTTTGTCATATTTTGGAACGCGAAAATTATAAGGTTTTTTCAACTACTAAAGGAAAAGAGGTTTTTGACCTTGCTGCGAATAATAGGCCAGATATTATAGTTTTAGATATAATCCTTCCAGATATAGACGGAGGAGAAGTTGCTTCTCTTCTTTCAAAAAATGCCGCTACTTCAAATATTCCTATTATATTTCTGACAGGAATCCTTACAAAGAGCGAAGAAGGCTTTGCGGGAAAAACTGGTAAACGTTACGTATTGGCAAAGCCGGTTACAAAAGAAAAACTGTTAGAAATGATACAAAAAGTTCTCTCCGAATAATTAGGCGTTACGAAGATTTTCTGTTCTTTTAATAATTAATTCCAGCAATTTTTTGGCTATAAGCTGTTTGCGCCCGTAGATCAATTGGATACCTGCCTGCCGGCAGGCAGGGATCGTCTGGCGCAATGGCCTTTAAGGCAATAGTGCTATTTACAATGCGCCCGTAGCTCAATTGGATAGAGCATCTGGCTACGGACCAGAAATGGTCAATCATATCTACCTATAAAATCAATAATTTTCAAATTTAGTGTTGCAAAAATGTAAACTGTTAACTAATAGTGGCTTATTAAGAAACTTCAAATGCTGCGTTGATGGTCTATCCTCTCAATTCATTGACTTCCATTTATGATAAAGTATAATACCGAATGAAAATATAAAACACATGAGTATTACTGCTAAAATTCAAGGTTTAAATGAAGTTGTTGATGTTTCCGATTGGAAAAGGGACGAAGCAACCGGTGAAGCCTTTCCGGAAGGTTCGAGAGAAAAGGCTTTATATGTAGCCCCAAGCAAAAAAAAGTATAATTTCATCATTCCTTTGCATCATTATCTATTCAAATTATCTTTCAGTCGTTATCCGGAGCAATTTTGGGGAGAGATAATTGCTTATAAAATAGGTATTTTGGTAGGGGTGGAAGTGCCTCCAACCTTTGTTGCAATTAACAAAAACGAAAATAAGACCGGAGCTTTAATAGAATGGTTCCTTGGCTATCCTTTTACAAGAAGTGAGGTAAAGGCTTCAGGTGCTTTATACATGCAACTATTGATTAAAGATTATGACATAGCAAAAGGTAAACAACATAATTTTCAAGCGATAAGAAGATTATTTGAGGCTTTAAAATTCGGTCAACATAAATGGGATATTAATTGGGTTGAACATTGGACCAAGGTTTTAGCTTTCGATACTTTAATTGGGAATACTGACAGGCATCAAGATAATTGGGGTATAATATGGAAATACGAAAATAAAAGATTAGCACCGTCGAGAGTGACGCCAATCTTTGATAATGGAACAAGCATGGGGCATGAAATATTAGAAAATCATTTTACAGATTTCGATAAGGAAGAGAGGATACGTAAATATATTTCGAGAGGGTCGCATCACATGAAATGGGATCTTCAGGAGTCACAAAAATTAAGTCAAGTTGAATTCCTGCAGCGATTAATAGTTGAATATCCGGAAATGAAAAGTGTTATAGCCGGGTTGATGAAATTTGACACAACCAGACTTGAAAATGATATAATGGAATTAACTAAATTTAAGGTTCCTTGTCCTTTGTCATATAAAAGGGCGAAGTTTATTGTAAAGCTTTTAGCATTCAGACAAAAGAATATCTTATCAATTTTTGGTAATTAGTATGAACTATATTAAGCATATCTGCGAACCAGAAAAGTTGCTTCTTTGTTGGCAAGCTCCAAATGATGGGTCTCGCTATGTTGTTGCGGAATTGTATAGAAGCCCAGAGGGTAAGTATGCATTAAAGTATTTGAAAGATACTGCCGATTTTAAAGAAGCACAGAAATTAGGGTTTACAATGTACCCAGCATTTCGTGATAGGGAAGCGCTGCATGACTCTGGGGTTCTAGAGTCGTTCATTGGTAGAATACCGCCTCGAAGCAGAAATGATTTTAAGGAGTATTTACAGAATTTTAGAATTCACGAAAGTGTTGCAACAAGCGTAAGTGACTTTGCTTTGCTTGGATACACTGGAGCCAAGCTTCCAAGTGACGGGTTTTCTATTATCAATCCTCTTGAAAACTTTTGCATTCCAGGCGAATTTTTGATTGAACTTGTAGGAACAAGATATATAGAAGATTTTGATTTGAAG
>JALOCC010000089.1 GCA_023227945.1 Candidatus Omnitrophota bacterium | reverse complement strand
ACGAACCGCCGCTCAAAAAATATCCTCACAAAATTGTGCGCAAACGAAACCATCACGGAAGAAGATATGGCTGCGAGTGATGCTGCGTGGGCTGCTGCGGGGGCTGCTGCGGGGGCTGCGCAAGCCAAATGGGTGCGCAAAAATTTCAAACTGTACGAATTAAATATAAACTAACGAGGCTTAGAGATGGACTATGAATCCTGGCATGGACGGCGTTGCGTGTGCGGCGCGAAACTGTTGGACTACGAGGACGTTTGTCACTCGGAATGTGCCGACTGTGGAAAAGTTTGCACGGTCGAGGACTTGGACGAAAACGGAAATTGCGCGAAGTGCGCAGAGGAAAATAAAGATGAATAGAAATAATATTTTGTATGGCAAAAAAGAAGTCTCAATTTTAAAGGCCTTACACCTAGCCGAGTCAAAAGACTTTTCAAGAATAGGTTTGGTCGGAATTGTTTGCCAAAAAATTGGCGAGCAATTCAGACTCATTTCTACAGATGGTCATATTTTATTGACTATTCTTATTGATCCAGAATTCTGGAAAGCCTTGTCTTATGGACTTAAAAAAGAATTCGGATCTTTGATTCCGAGTGAAATATGTGAAGGGCGATTTTTCATTTCAAAACAAAACAGAAATCATTTTGAAAATTTTTCATTTTTCGAAAAGAAAGAAGATTTGCCAAAAGATATGAACCCACCTGATTACGACAGTATTATTCCCACCACATTTTCTTGCGATCCAAAAGAACGTCCATATTTTTCTTTTGAAATATACGGCAGAGTTCAAAAAATATTTAAGACTCTTGGACTTCGAAAAAGTGTATTTTGTCCGAAGTGGAATGGTTTATATGGAGCAACCATGTACGAGCCAAGAGAAATAGAAATAAAAATTATGGTAATGCCAATCAGAGTTTCTGATGAAATATGAAAAACAAGGAGAATTAATTTATGCGTAAAGAAGTACAAATCAATGGGAAGTGGTATTGGGAGCTTGAAGCCACGGATAAGAACCAGGCGTTCAACCCGCCTGAGTCATGTTATGTATGGGATGAAGATATCCTAAATGCTGTGGGTCACAAAATACTTTTGATTCGCTCACAAGCAGACTACGAAAAATATTTTGTATCTGTCACACTTGTAGGTCATAAGCATTGCGCCCTGCTCTCCTCCGAGCACGAAAAGAAATCGAGACGAGTCACTATAAAAGAAATATCAAAATGGATTTTAGGTGGTAATGGATTTTGGTTAGACCAAGAAAAATACGCCCGCACATCATGCGATTTTGAATATGAAAAACTAAATAGCGAATGTGGAAAATCCGTCGTTTCCATCTGCACTTGGGACGGCGAACCAATGGAGCCCACGGCGCAAAACATGGGGCTGGAGGAATAGAATGCTAACAGAACGCCAGCAAGATATTTTATATCAAGAACAAATGAAAATTTTGTCCATCGAAAATGAGTACAAATTATTTTCAATGTTAAAACCAGTCCTTTCAAAAGTGCCTGATGGGTGGTCGTGCTCTTATGAAAATAAAATTGTTGGATTTGGAAAAACGCCATACAAGGCAATTTTGGATTGGGATAACAAAATGAAATATCCGATTTAAAATTTACAACAAGGAGAATAATATGCTGTCAAAAGAACAAACCACAGAGTTTGAAACACTTGTTAAGCCGCTTATCAAGTGGCTTAACGACAACAACACTAACCCACACGCATCCATTGTAATTGACTGCGACAGCGCACAAATTAATTACGGAGGGTATGCAATCCACACAGAAGAGTTCATCAAGGACTGACATGAAGACCTACCAAGACTACTACGAGCAAGCCGCAAGCACTCCGGTGCCCGCCGAAGTGGACGAATCGCACACAAAGTATTTAGCCGAGTGGGAGGCTGGCGAGTGGCCACAGCATGAGACAGGGCCGCTGTCGATCACCACATGGTACGCGTGTTGGCTCCATGCCAAGGAAACGGGGGTGCCTATGTATATTGACAATTCAGCCGAAGAGGCAAAAGCATGAAACTACTATTCATTTACATCGCAAGTCCGTACAACATTGGAGACAAACTAACCAACGTTAAAAAATCTCTTGAAGCCGCTAACATCCTTATGGATAAAGGTTTTGTTCCGTACGCCCCACTTCTAAATCACTTTCAAGACGAGATTTTCCCGAGGCCAGAAAAAGACTGGATTGAGTTTGACATTCATTGGCTCTACAAATGCGATGCGGTACTTCGGTTGCCCGGCGAATCAAAAGGAGCTGACGAAGAAGTATTGATTGCAAAGAAAATAAGAATTCCAGTTTTTTACAGCATCGAAGAATTGGTAAAATGGAGTAAGAGGCAATGATGAGAGCGCACGACGAAGATATTTTACAGCGGCAATGCAATGCCTACCTTGAGCTGCTCAAGGCCCAAGGCAGGATCATGTACATCCATATCCCAGGTAGCCTCCAGCGGTTCATTTGGAACAAGGCTTCACACGTGCCTATCCATATTGCAAAAGAGGCTAGCTATGCGCTAAAGGGAATTCCAGACCTGCTCATTTTCAGACGTGATGGCGAGAGTTTAAAGATTGAACTCAAGAGCAAAACAGGAACACTCACGGAAGAACAAAAGAAATGGAAATCTTTTTTATTGATCGTGATCCGTGATTTTGATTCGTTCAAAATAGCGGTCGATGAATTTGTATGTAATGACACTTTTTAACTGGGAGTAAACCACATGATTGAAAAAACGAAAAAAGTTTATTACTCTGAAATATGCGGTAGACATTATTTTAGCAAGCGTTGGTGCGCTAGAAAAGAATCTCAGAAAATGATAGAAAATAAATATCCCTCTGAAAGTTGCGAATCGGATGAGTTCGGATTTAATACCGCAAGTGGATGGAATTGGAGAGATGATAAACATCTAGTGCAGCTTCAAAAAAGACTGGAAAAAAATATTTTATTTTACTTTAACAAACAACAACGAGGAACACAATGCATAAAGTAACACGAGTAAAGTTCACGATCCGCCAGCGCGTGGAAAGCGTCACCAAGTCCAGAATGGTAGTGGTGAGAGTATTTACCGAGGCCGAAGAGAAAGAAGCCCGTAGCGTCTACGCTGGGTACGTCAAAGAACATCCCGAGATGTACTTTGATTTGCAGCGCACAGAGTCAACGGTCGAGACGGTCAAGCGGAGTAAGTCGTAAAATAAGCGGCCCGGTAAATCCCGCTCCACAACGAAAAAGCAAATCATCTGGGTTCGGGCCATTTACACACAAAGGAAATTAAGGACAAACACAAATGCCAAAAAATATTTTTACGCCAAGAGATGAATTAGTTTGTGGAAAACTAGATAAAGCCGAACAAATAGCAAAAAGTTTAGGCAGTTTGGATCTTATTGATTTGCTCCACGATATTCGATTTTACTGTGAACGAATGGAGCAAAAATTAATATCAAGAAAGAAAGAGGCTGAAGAACAAGCCGCCATCGACGAAAAGAAGCGCGTGGCCCTGCTGCAAAAGGTGGTGGAGCGGATTAACGGCCACATTAGAGAAGAGCATGGGATTCTTTTAGGAATAAATAAAAAACTTCGAGACTTAATTCTCGAAACGAAACTGGAGGAGTAAATGGAAGACATTAAAACTATCCCGATTGAAAAACTGCTAGTCGATTTGATTGCGTCCGTTAAAGACGCTACGGTTTGTGAGAACGCTATTTTGAATCATGTGACTGAATATTCTGGAGGCAAGTCAGTGATCGAACGGCGTGATTGCAATTGGCTCATCACAGAAAAAATCAGGTCTGAAATAATCAGAAGATGCGAGGAAAAATAAAATGAGCAACCCATTTTATAAAGGGATAGAATTCAAATACAAAGAGCATCAACGCTTTTGGAACTGGCTTGCA
>JALOCC010000088.1 GCA_023227945.1 Candidatus Omnitrophota bacterium | reverse complement strand
ACAGTTGCAACCATTTGCTTCGCTAGAACCCCGGGAGAAGAAAAATCTTTTTTAAAACCTCCTGAATTTATCCCTACCCTTATGGGAATTTTGCATATTTTAGCCTCTTTTGCTACGGCTTTTACTTCAGCCAATTTATAGATATTTAAAGGGTTAAGCCTTATCCCATCGAAACCATTCTCTATAGCAACTAACGCAATTTTGTAATGAAAATGTATGTCAGCAACTATAGGTATTTTTATCTCTTTCTTAAGCACTTTTGCTATTTTTGCATCAGCTTCCTCACGAACCGCGATACGCAGAGCCTCTGCTCCTTCCTTCTCAAGCAGCTTAGCTTCCGCAATAAGCCCTTCCATATTCTGGTATGAGGTCTTAAGCATACCCTTTATCCTTACCGGATATTTTGAGCCTATCTTTAAGCTGCCTAATGTTACTGTCCTTGTCATTTTTTTATTACACAGATGATCGCAGATTGGAAAACAGATAATCGCAGATAATTTTATCTGTGGTCATCTGCGTCTGCCGTCTGTGATAATCTGTGCTTATTAAAACCATTTTCCCCATATTTTTGGGCCAAACCTGACTATATCGTTATAGAAAACAAACACAATTATCAAAGCTATGATTGCGAACCCGATACGTGTAAGTAAGTTATCTGTTTTTTCGCTTAAAGGCTTTTTTCTTATTTTCTCAACAAGAAAGGTCAGTATATGCCCACCGTCAAACAAAGGAAGCGGTATTAAATTTACTATCGCCAAACTTACGCTTAAAATCGCCATAAAAGTAATAAGAGGAAGTAACCCCAGCTTAGCTGTATCAGCAGTGATTTTATAAATACCCAACGGGCCAGTTACTGCATCTTTTAAGGGAAGAATCCTGAAAATTATTGCGCCAAAGCCTCGTATGGTTATGGAAGAAACCCTGTAAACCTCTTCAAACCCTTTTACGAAAGCTTCAAAAAAGTTATATTTAACCACCTTGGTTTTGATAAACCGGTCAATGCCTATAAAAGAAATTTCTTTCCTGATGCCGGCTTCATCTATAACTTCCTGCTGTTTAGTTGGGACAGTAATTGAAAAAGTTTTGTTATTACGCTCAATAACAAGGGCAATTGGGCCTTTAGAATTATGGATGATGTTGGTCATATCTTCCCATTGGTTAACTTTTGTGCCATTTACGGAAATTATTTTATCGCCCTTCTGTATACCGGCTTTCTGCGCGGGAAAATTTTCTATCAGGATACCGACAACCGGCGGTATATACGCTGAAATACCTATGGAATAAACTTTTCTTTTTGCGCCGAACTCATCAAAAATCTGGCCCTTCACGGTCGGGACATCGAACGTTATAACTTTATTATCTCTTTTAACTTTTAACTCTACTTTAGTGCTGCTCTTATAAACTCTTTTGTCAAAATCATCCCATACTTTAACCGGCTTGCCGTTAGCTTCAATAATCTCATCACCCTTAAGTATGCCGGCTTTTTGGGCCGGAGAATCCGCCTTTACAATGCCAACTACCGGGTCAACATACTTGTAAGTCATACCGAACATCGCAACCAACCAGAAAAGCACAAAAGCAAAAACGTAATTAAATAATGGCCCGGCAAATACAATTTCTATCTTTGCCGATACCGGTTTTGAAAGAAATTCGTAATCCTTTCCTTTAAGCTCTAAACGGTTATCACCGGCCAATTTAACATATCCGCCCAAAGGAAAAAGGCAAATTACAAAATCGGTTTCCTTGCCTTTTCTGGTAAAAAGTGCCGGGCCGAAACCAATAGCAAATTTTTCTACCTTTACTTTATTACGCTTCGCGGCAAGATAATGGCCAAATTCATGCGCTACCACAAGAATGCTCAAAATTATTATAAAAATAATAAAGCTCATAATGCCCTCAGGTATTCCTTTGTTTTTTCTTTTGCCCAATTATCCCAATAAAAAACATCGTCTAATGCTTTTAGCCTAGCCTGCTTGTAATGCGAGAATATATAATTCATTGCCCTATAGATATCCGTAAATTTTATTTTATTGCTTAAAAAATATTCTATTGCCACCTCATCGCAACCATTTAAAACAGCGAGCGAATTACCGCCGCGCTTGGCACCTTTAAGAATTATATCCAAAAGCGGAAACTGTTTTGCGTGAAGTGGCTCAAACGAAAGAGAAAACCTGCCTCTAAAGTTGGGGGTCTGCAACGCGTCTATACGCTTAGGGTAACTTAAAGCAAACGAAATTGGTATCCGCATGTCCGGCGGATACATACAGGCAAAAAGCGTTTTATCCTTAAATTCTACGAATGCATGCACGTTGGATTCTCTGTGAATAACTATATCAATATTTTCGTAAGGTAAATTGAAAAAATAATGAGATTCTACTACCTCAAAACCCTTATTAACTAAGGTTGCGCTATCAATAGTTATACGCTTACCCATACGCCAGGTTGGGTGCGACAATACTGTTTTTACGCAAACCTTGTTTAAGTCTTTCGGTTTATAATCAAAAAGCGCTCCTCCTGAAGCAGTTAAATATACTTTGCTGAAATTACTCTGCGGAGTAAAAAGCTGATATAACGCATTTATCTCGCTATCAACAGGCAGAATTTTCGTTTTGAACTGTTTTGCTTTGTTTAAAACAAAATTTCCCGCAGTTACTATAGACTCTTTATTGGCAAGCGCAATTTTTTTTGCATGCTCAATATTTATCATAAGCGGTCGAAGTGCAGAAATACCTGAAATCGCCATAAGCGAGATATCACAATTGATAGAAGCAAACTCATAAAGGCCAATTTGGCCTTTAAATAATTTTATTTTTTTAGAAAGATTCTTAATCTTTTCGGCGCTTTCTTCATTAACGACACAGACATAGGAAGGAGAAAATTCTTTTATCTGAGCGTAAAGCGCATCAATATTGGTATGCGCACATAAACCAAGAACCTTAAAATCTTTTTTATTTTTCCTTATAACATCCAAGGCATTTTTGCCTATAGAGCCGGTTGAGCCAAAAATATTTATCGTTTTCATACTATTTTTAAAAATTTCTATAATAAATTCTGGGTTAAATTATAAAGCCGGGAAAGACAAGCTCTCTTTCATCATCGTAACATAAAGATAGAAAGTCGGGGCGGTAAAAATTATGCTGTCTATCACATCAAGAACACCCCCCATACCGGGGAAAATTTTTCCGGAATCCTTAACCTGGCAATCTCTCTTAAGCAGGGATTCAAACAGGTCTCCAAGTTGAGAAATAATCGCGATTATGATAATTAAGAAAAATTTCTCCCAAAAACCTATACTTTCTACAAAAAAAGAAAAGATAATTCCTACTACCAGACTGGTAAAAAATCCACCAACCGCGCCTTCAAGCGACTTTTTAGGGCTTATCCTTTCAAGAAGCGGCGTTTTCCCGTATTTCCTCCCCCATAAATAAGCTCCTATGTCTGATGATTTTGTAACTACCACCAAAAACGCAACCAACAAAGCTCCCTCAGGAAGCTGTCTTACTTTTATCAAAAAACTAAAACACCAGGCAATATAGATAATACCGAACACCGTCGTTGAGAGAGATAGTATTGCCTGATGATTTTCTTTTTTCGTAAGCTCAAGAAGGAAAAGGACAAAAAGCCCAAGGACAGCGAACAGAAACTGCCAACCCTCTTTTATTGAAAAATGAAAAAATGTTGTTATAGGTATAAGAATGCCGATGACTATCCCAAAAATTTTAAATAACTTTACGCCTTTTTTTTCAACCATGTAAAAGAACTCATACAATCCTACGACTATAAGAAGAGTAACCATAAACCCGCAAACAGGATAATAAACAGACGCCAAGACTACAACTATACCCAAAAATAGTGAGCTCAATAACCTTTTACCCATAGACCTTGCCGAATCTCCTTTCTCGCGTGGAATAAAGCTCAATTGCTTTATTCAG
>JALOCC010000087.1 GCA_023227945.1 Candidatus Omnitrophota bacterium | reverse complement strand
GGATGGAAGAAGCCACTGAATTTAATGAAGATGATTACAAACAATTGACTCTCCGGTTGTCCCGTGATAAATCCGCAGAAGATGTTCAGATTTATCTATCATTCAATCCAATAGATGAAAATCATTGGTGTGTTAAGTTAACGGAGTATGGTAAACTTCATTCAGATGATTTTCTTGTACACCATTCCACCTACAAAGATAATATAAAGAACCTTTCAAAAACGTTTGTGAAAGAACTTGAATCTCTGATAGACACCGACGAAAACTTTTATAGAATATATGCACTCGGGTTACCAGGGGTTCTCAAAAATAAAATATACACACATTTCTTAATTGAAGACTCCTCAACTTGGAATTGGGCACAGCTTAACATAGCCCCTCACTGTTACGGGTTGGACTTCGGATATAATAACCCAATGGCCCTAGTTGAAATATGGTATTTCGAAGATGAATTTTACGTAATGGAACGTTTTTATAAATCTGAGAAAACAACTGATGATTTAGCTTTTTGGATGGAGGTCCACGGGATCTCACATTCTGATACTGTATATGCAGATTCTGCCGAGCCGGATCGGATTGAAACATTATGCACGTCAAGGAAAGTAACTTCATCAATAGAGGGTGAGGAATCTACTATATGGATAAATGGTTTTAATACTAAACCAGCTAAGAAAGACGTGAAAGCAGGTATCGACTTTGTTAAAGGTAAAAAAGTACATATCTGTTCAAAGTCGGTGAATCTTATTAAAGAATCTAATAATTACAAATATAAAGAAGATAAAGCTGGAAACGTATTTGATGAGCCAGTGCAAGTATTTAATCATGCACTTGATGGAACCCGATATGGGATATTTACAATGGCTGTTGAATATGGATTAACTGGATATCATCATACAGAGGAATATACAGAAGATGTAGGTTATGGCGTAGAAGGGGGAGAACGGGGAGTATATTCAGGATATTAAAAAGGTGGTATTAAAGACACAGAGCGTGTTTAACTATGGTTATAATTTTTAGATATTAAATAAATAATTTTATTATACATATTTTTTAATATCTTCCTATCCTGATTTTGGGTTTCACGTTCTGTTTTTGGATTAATGATAAATTCTTCGACTTCTTCTCCATAAACAGTACAGTGTCCCAATCCAGCGAACGAACGTTGTATTCCTACTATTTTATAAATAACTGCTCCGTTCCATTCGTAATTACCTACACAAACCAGTTCTCCGAGTTCAGGAATTAGTTCTGTGGGATAGTGTTCTAAGATCCCTTCGTAACAGTGATCTCCTTTCTGTTTGCATTTGTAAGCCCACCCGTTCGCCTCGACATAGTAAACAAAACCATATTTTTCACGAATTAGTTCTTTTGTTTTTAGTATGCGTTTATCTTGTTCAATTCCAACCTGAATAAACGTGCTCATAAAGGATTCCGCTGTAAAACTTCCATTTGTTGATACTGTAATTCCGGATTGTGGATCTGTATACATATATTAGACCTCGGTCAGTGCTTTAAAGTATTAAAGTCCTAATTTCTGAAGCCCAGTACTCTCAACCGGCACAAACGTCGGCGCATTCTCAGATTTCATCGCGATACTTCCATTCTCAAATTTTGTATATATCATCCCTGAGCCATCGTCAAAAAACACACTATAATCAGTATCAGTTTCTACATAAGTTCCTTGGTAATTTCGATCACCCGTTCCATGATAAAAGAAAGTATGATCCTTTGTATTGAAGGTCATGTATACGTCTGGATTCCCGGGGAGTGTATATTTCTTTTCTGTGATTAGATAGCCCGATCCTGCAAGTCCTATTATAACGAGACCTAGTAAGAGACAGGCAATTATTATATTCATTTGATTTTTTGAGAGCATGTGGCATTTCTCCAGAAAAATAATCTAAAAAAGAAAATAATTAGAAATAATTAATAACAAGTCCCCTCAGTCACGTTACACGTCGCAACTATCACAGACTTATCAACTATACAGGGAATTGTATATTTCCACTGCGTCCCGGCCTTGATGTTCTGAACGTTCGTGAGCGAGTTATATACCAACGCACCGTCCTTATCGAAAAATTGTGCATTGATTTGCGCATAGGATAAATCTTTATTTGCTATCGCGGTTCCTTTCGCTGAATATCCTCCATAACTTTCGGGGGTGAGTGTGACATTTACGAGAGTTAGAGCTGTTTTTTCTTGTTCTTGTGTATCCGTCTGAGCCGTCTGTTCAGTTGTCCCGCTCTGTGCGTTATCAGAACTACTGTCACTGCCTGAGCAACCAATTGCTAGGAATACTAATAGGAGTACACCAATTGCTATGTATAATTTTTTCATATTTTGACCTCTAGACGTTCTTTTCTTAATTGAGTATCAATTTCCTGTTCCATGTCTGCAATCTGTCGTTTCATCGCGTTTAATATGTCCTTGACATAGACATCATTATAATCATATACGTTGTCTGACAGATTCGCTTCTTTAAGTTGATCTACGCGTATTTGCAACATTTTTAAACTTTTAGAGATTGACATCCTTGACGCTCACTCCTTCTTCATTTTCCGTACGAAAACTCGTACATCGTATTCTTCAAAAAAGTTCTTTCCAACGTAAACATTGCCAGACTTTAGAATGTGTCTTTTGGGGACTTCTTCCCACACATCTTTATCTAATTGGTTGTACTCACCTGGCATAGTATATGATACTGGCAACAAATTATATATAAGTATTGTTGCTGAATATATAAAAGATGGTTGGTATATGGGAAGTATGAAGTATTATTTAAGATGACTATCTATATAGCTATATACTTTCAGAAATCAATAATCCCCTCTTAAAACAAGTCGCCACAACAAAACAAATAATAAGAGACACGGTGATGAATCATAATTAAATAAAAACGTTTATATATATTATCTGTGAACATTATTTTGCTCGTCCGGAAGATTGTCATAAACTTTCCCGAGTTGTGCTTCTTCCTGGCGGGCAACACCTTAACATTAATTATATTTCATGATTGTTTTGTAATATCGTTTTGACAGCAATGTGATCTATAAGATACTGTTTTGCCTCGGCTTCGGTATCAAATATTTGATTTTCAAAACATTCAATCCACACAACCGCCGGAAATTCTCCATGACATAATGGACATTCACATTTCACTATCAATATTTTTTACACCTCGCCTGGGTTTTGTTGCCGTTATATGTTGAAAACCACAATTATTTAGACAGTTTTATTTAAAAAGATTTTGGAATTCATCAAAATAAAAAAAGTTATATCCTATTAATAGGAAGGGGATTATTTAAAAGTAACTTTTTTTGAGTTAGACGAAACTTCCCCACGCCGTGCCCTGATTAAATTATTAATTTCTTCAACTAACTCATCATGTGTAGTCAATAAATTTAAAAGTAACATTGTTGAATTTTCATTAGATGCGGCTGTTTTTTGTATAAGTTCGATTGCTTCAAGAGATGCTTTTTTAATTTCATCTATAGCAGATTCTTTCTCTGATTCCCCTTCCATCCGATATTTCAATTCACATAATGCTATGGATATTGCATCAGAGGGAGAAGAAAACACCTTGTTATCTACTTGAGAGGCAACCCAATCGTGAATATGTGGAGATATGGTAGCAGTCACGTTAACCTTTTTTCTGGTGGGCGGTGGGGAGTTGTCATATCCTGTCATAATGTTACTATAGTAACACCCGAGTATATATAATATTTCTATATTGTAATTACACCATTACACTAATAGTATACTATTGCAATAACAACATTTTTATACTAGAAAGTCTTATTATCTAGTATAACATTGTAATTACAATTAAGATGGAGTATAATAGATGGAATTACAACAACCGCAAAAAAAGAAGGCAATTAAAAAAAAAATGCTTGTAAATACAACATTAAGCCCACATCTTGTTAAAAAAATGGATCGGCTAGTAGAAAAGGAGGAATTCAGCA
>JALOCC010000031.1 GCA_023227945.1 Candidatus Omnitrophota bacterium | reverse complement strand
ATAAATTCCAGCCAGCAAATAGCAATTTCCCTTCTCAAAGATAATAAACAAAGAATAAAAGAACTTTTGGAAAGCAAAGGAGCTCGGGTTGTTGAGCTTGATGTAGGCGGTGGGTTTCATTCTCAATTTATGCAGCCAGCCAAAAAGCACCTCGAAAAAGTCTTACAGGCTATGCAGTTTAATGACGCAAAAATTCCTATTGTAAGTAATTTTACTGCCAAGCCGGCTACAAACGTTATGGAGATTAAGAAAAATCTTCTTGAACAGCTTACCTCAACGGTTTTATGGAAAGATTGTATTGAATTTATGTCAAAAAACTCAGTTGACACCTTTTTCGAGGTAGGCCCTTCGAAAGTTTTGCGCGGGCTTATACGCAAAATAAACCCGGAACTTAAGGTTATAAATATAGAAAAAAAAGAAGATTTGGATAACGTAGCATAATAAGTCGCACGTAGCCTCGCCACCATATAAAAATATTTAGGCGAGTCCACTTGGAGTGGACGTAACAAGTTTTAATACCCTCACGTGCTACCTGTTACTTGATGTGGGATACGCAAATAGGAGGAATTATGCGGTTTACAGATAAAGTGGTAATAGTAACCGGGGGCGCTCAGGGAATAGGAAAGGAAATTGCCCTGCAATTTGCCAAAGAAAAAGCAAAGGTTATAATCTTTGATTTAAATGACGAGCAGCTTGCAGCTACCGAATCCGAACTTAAAGCTTATTGCGAAGCAACTGCCCTTAAGGTTGATGTAACAAATCTCGAGGAAGCTGAGAAAAATGTTAACAAAATCATTGACAACTTTAAGAGAATTGATATATTAGTAAACAATGCAGGAATTACCCGTGATAATCTCCTGCTCAGGCTCTCTGAAAACGACTGGGATAAGGTTTTAACTGTTAATCTGAAGGGAGCGTTTAACTGCATAAAAGCAGTTTCAAGGTTTATGGTAAAGCAGCGTTACGGTAAAATCGTAAATATCAGCTCAATAATAGGTATAATGGGTAACGCAGGCCAGATTAATTATGCTGCTTCAAAAGCAGGGCTTATAGGGGTAACTAAATCTTTAGCAAAAGAATTAGGCTCAAGAAATATAACGGTGAATGCAGTTGCTCCCGGTTATATTAAGACTGCTATGACAGATAAGCTTAACGACAGCATTAAGGAGGAAATGTTTAAAAGAATTCCTCTGGGCAGGTTTGGCGAGCCCAGCGATGTAGCAAAAGCTGTACTCTTTCTGGCGTCATCTGATGCCGATTATATTACCAGCCACGTGTTGGTTGTTGATGGAGGGTTAATTTAATTCGTAAATTCAGAATTTGCAGTGTAGGTTTTTTCAAGAAAGGAGGAAATTATGGGCGTTGAGGAAAAAGTGAAAGAGATTATCGCGGAGCAGTTGGGGGTAAAGAAAGAAGAAATTAAGGGAGAAAGTTCCTTTATCGATGATTTGGGCGCTGATTCATTGGATACAGTAGAAGTGGTAATGGCACTTGAAGAGGAATTCGGCATAGAAATACCCGATGAAGACGCTGAAAAAATAACTACAGTCGGCGAAGCGATAAAATATATAGAAGCTAAAGCCAAAAAGTAAGGAAAAAGTTCTTTCAAAATGGAAAGGCGAGTTGTAGTTACTGGCTATGGGGCAGTTTCTCCTCTGGGGATTGGAGTACCATCTTTTTGGGATTCGTTAATAAATGGTAAAAGTGGTATTACAAGAATTGCGCAATTTGACCCTGAACTCTTTGATTCGAAAATTGCCGGAGAAGCAAAAGATTTTGTTACACCTTCATTTATTCCGCCAAAAGACATAAGAAGAACCCCTCGTTTTGTCCAGTTTGCTCTAAAGGCCTGCGAGGAAGCTCTTTTACAAAGCAAACTTGATTTAAAAAAAATAGACCCATATCGAACCGGCGTAATAATCGGTTCCGGCATAGGATGCCTGCAAATAGTTGAAAGCGAGTGTTTTAAGTATCTTCAAAAAGGCCCGGATAAGATATCGCCATTTCTTATACCAAGCTTAATTACTAATGAAGCAGCTGGTGCTGTGGCTATACATTTTGGTTTAAAAGGCATAAATTTCTGCACGGTTACAGCCTGCGCTTCAGGCGCTCACGCGATAGGAGAAGCGTATTCAGCTGTTAAGTACGGCCGTGCTGATGTTATCGTTTGTGGCGGTGCAGAAGCTTCTATAACACCTATGGGTGTGGGTGGTTTTTGTGCCCTGAAAGCTCTTTCTAAAAGAAATGATGAGCCATCACGTGCATGTCGGCCGTTTGATAAAGAAAGGGACGGTTTTATAATGGCAGAAGGCTCAGGCGTGATAGTCCTTGAAGAATATGAACACGCTAAAAGTCGTAATGCGCCTATTTTTGCAGAGGTAGGCGGTTATGGCGCAACTTGCGATGCGTATCATATTACCGCGCCAGATCCTGACGCTATCGGCCCGGCGAAAGCCATGGAATTTGCTCTTTCTGAAGCAGGCGTTACTGTTAGCGGGGATATCTATATAAATGCCCACGGCACAAGTACCCAACTAAATGACGCTATTGAAACTCTTGCCATAAAAAGAGTTTTTGGTAAGTTTGCAAAAGAGGTAAATATTAGTTCAACCAAATCAATGACCGGGCATATGTTAGGCGCAGCTGGCGCAGTTGAATTTATCGTAGCTTGCCTGGTCGTAAAAAATAAAATTATTCCGCCAACTATAAACTACGAAAATCCCGACCCGGCATGTGATTTGAATTATACGCCAAACAAAGCGCTTAAGCGCGATGTCAAAGTTGCTATATCGAATTCACTTGGCTTTGGCGGACACAACGCCGCACTCCTGGTTAAGGAATTCAAATAATAAGCTATAAGCTGTAAGCTTTTGGGAAAAAGGGATTTATTTATAGCTTAAAATTCGTAACTTACAACTTACAACTTAGAACTTACAACTTAGAACTTAGAACTTAGAACTATATTATGGGTTTAACATTAATTGAAAAAATATTATTGAGGGCTTGCGGCAAAAAGGAACTTGGGGATTTTGTTTATGCCAAGGTGGATTTTGCATTTGGTAACGACATAACCGCGCCCTTAGCCGTAAAGGAATTTGTAAAAGCAGGCTTTGACTCAGTTTTCGACAGGCAAAAAATTGGCTTTATCTGTGACCATTTTCTTCCGGCAAGAGACTTAAAAGCCGCCAATAACGCAAAATTACTTAAAGATTTTTCGCAAAAATATAAAATAAAAAACTTTTTTGATATCAACGAATGCGGAGTAGAACATGTTTTTTTAATCGAAGAAGGCCTGGTTTTCCCGGGCTCCCTCGCTGTAGGCGCTGATTCGCATACCTGCACTTTAGGCGGTATTGGTAGTGCTTCCTTCGGTATCGGCTCAACTGACCTTGCCGCGGTTATGAAGGAAGGAAGGTGTTGGCTGAAAGTGCCGCAGACAATTAAGTTCGTCTATAAAGGAAAGCTAAGTAAGTGGCTCAGCGGAAAAGATTTGATTTTAGCTACAATAGGTAAAATTGGCGTTGAAGGCGCTCATTACAAGGTTATGGAGTTTTCCGGACCCGTCATAGAAAAACTTGGCCTTGATGACAGGCTTAGTATGACTAATATGGCAATTGAGGCAGGCGGAAAAACCGGAGTTGTCGAGCCTGACGAATCTACTATCAAATATTTGAAACAAATTCAAGGTAAGAAATTCAAATTCAAAGGTTCAATCAAGCAGCTAAGAAGCGATAAGGACGCATGTTATAAAGAAATTATAGAAATAGATGTAACAAAGCTGGAGCCTCAGGTTGCCTGCCCGCATTTACCGAGCAATACAAAGCCGGTAGGCGAATTAAAAAATATTACACTTAATCAGGTAGTCATAGGTTCCTGTACCAACGGCAGGATAACTGATTTAAGGATAGCGGCAAAAATCTTAAAGAACAAAAAAGTGAAGAAAGGTCTTCGGGTTATTATTCTACCGGCAAGCCCCAGTATTTATAAGCAGGCAGAAAAAGAAGGCCTTGTAAAAATATTTATGGAAGCAAATTGTATTATGAGCCCGGCAACCTGCGGCCCGTGCCTTGGGGGACACATGGGCGTATTGGATAAGGGTGAAGTTGCGCTTGCAACTACCAATAGAAATTTTATCGGTAGAATGGGGCATCCGGAAAGCTTTGTTTATCTATCAAGCGCGGCAGTTGCCGCGGCAAGTGCCATAAAGGGAAGGATAACACATCCGGATGAGATACGCAGATAAAGGTTGCGTTATACGGTTGCGGTTACGATGCTCGTATCGGTTGCGTCTAACGTAGAACGTAACCGTAAGACGAAACGAGCTGCGCAACCGCAACCGATAGACGATATACTAAATCTGCGCTAATTTGTGTGAAAAAGGATTTATAAATGATAATAAAAGGTAAGGCTCACAAATTTGGCGATAATATTAATACCGACGATATTATTGCGGCAAAATACCTTGATTCGCAGGATGAAAAATTCCTTGGCTCAAAGTGTATGGAAAATATTGACCCTGATTTTATAAAGCGCGTTCAGCCTAGTGATATAATAGTCGCCGGACGTAATTTTGGCTGCGGTTCAAGCAGGGAACACGCTCCCTGGGCAATCAGAGGCTGCGGTATCGCCGCGGTTGTCGCCAAAAGTTTTGCCCGTATATTTTACCGTAATGCAATCAATATAGGCCTGCCTATTATTGAGCTTAAGGAAGTAGACGATATAGATAGTGGCGATATAATAGAGCTTGATTTATCCAAAGGCGCAATAAATAATATAAGCAAGAATAAGGTATATAAAACAAATATTTTCCCTCAATTTTTGCAGGAAATCGTTAAATTTGGCGGATTGATTAATTGGATTAAGGCCAAAGGAGGCAAAAAATGAAAATACCTAAAGAAAAAATCAAAGTTCTTATTCTTTGTACTGATGGCGCTTGGATAAAAGGTACAATTCATATCAGCGAAGGCTTAAGGGTAAGTGATTTTTTAAATGACCAAAAAAATTCTTTTATTGCGGTTACAAATGCCGAAGTGCAAAATTTAAAAGAAATACATTCTTTTAAATTGACATCAGGGATATCCAAGGCAAAGAATGTATTATTGCTTAATATGCAAGCTATTAGATGGGTAGAGGAGTTATAAAATGAACAAGACTTACAAAATTGCCGTAATCGGCGGAGACGGAACAGGCCCAGAAGTTGCTGCCGAGGGATTGAAAGTATTAAAAGCAGTAAGCGAAAAATATAAATTCGAATACGAAACTAAAGATTTTGATTTCAGCGGAAAGCGCTATTTGGAAACGGGCAAACTCGTAGACGATAAAGATATAGCGGAGTTAAAAAAATATTCAGCAATTTTCTTAGGCGCTGTGGGCGATCCGGCTGTTAAGCCCGGGATAATTGAAACAGGCGTTCTTCTTAAGCTGCGTTTTTCTTTGGATCAGTATATTAATTTGCGTCCGGTTAAGCTTTACGATTCAAAGTTTTGCCCCTTAAAAGATAAAAAGCCCCAGGATATAGATTTCGTGGTTGTGCGTGAAAATTCCGAAGGGCTTTATAAAGGTATGGGCGAATTTAAAAATAAAGGCACAAAAGACGAAGTTGCCATACAAATTTCTTATAATACCAGAAAGGGCGTTGAGCGTTGCATCCGCTATGCTTTTGAATGTGCAAGAAAACGTAACAAAAGGAAGAAAGTGACGCTTTGCGGAAAGACCAATGTTTTAACTTATGCTTGGGACCTTTGGCAGAGAACCTTTTATGAAGTTGCAAAGGAATATTCGGATATTACAACTGATTACGCTCATGTTGATGCAACCACAATGTGGTTTGTAAAGAATCCTGAGTGGTTTGACGTGATTGTTACAGATAATCTTTTTGGCGATATCATCACGGATTTAGGCGCAATGATTCAGGGAGGAATGGGCATAGCCGCCGGCGGAAACATTAATCCTGAAGGCGTTTCAATGTTTGAGCCAATTGGCGGAAGCGCGCCAAAGTATACAGGAAAAAATGTAATTAATCCACTGGCTGCAATTTGTGCGCTAGGTATGATGCTTGAAACTTTAGGCGAAGTTAAAGCAGCTGAAGCTATTGAAAAAGCAGTAATCGAAGTAAGTACGAAAAAGTTAAAATCTCTTGCTGCAGGTAAAATGGGATACTCCACGGCTGAAGTTGGAGATTTGGTGGTTAATAATCTTTGATAGGCGCAGATAACCGTAGCTATCGACAGCTTTTAAAAGTTTCAAGAACAAGAAAATAATACATATAATGGCAGGATTAATTCCTTCGATAATTATATCTAAGGAACAAACAATCTTAGAGCACAATAATTACTTCCTTGATATCAAAGTGCCTCTTGGGAAAGGGTGGTTTGGTTCCGGAATAGATTTGCTGATTGCGCAAGGTTACTTAAGGGGTTTAATAGATTATTTGCGGAACGGCAAAGATTGTTTTTTGCTGTATGAATGCCCTGCCGGATATGAAAAAAATGAAAAAGTCCAAGGGGAGTTATCGTCGGCACAACTAATCTATTCATTGCCACATAGGTCTTTCTTGTTATTTGAAAGGCAAGGCCGGCGTATTTATTGGCTCGCAGAGGAAGGGAAATCATCCAGCCAGTTAGAGAGTATTGCCTGTAGCCTCTTTAAGCCGTCTTATGTAACTTTATTTTTGCTTTTTGAAAATAAACAAATGGCACAAGAGCTTTATAACAAGGTTAGGCATTTGACACTACTAAAAAATGAATTCATAGTTCCGCTTGTTTCAGACAGCATTAAGTTAGATATCGGTTGTTGTAGCGCGGAAGAAAGTTTTAACATATTCAGCAATAGTGTTACTAAGGAAGAGATTGTTAACAAAATTAAAGAATTAATTAAAAAAAATGGAAACGAGGTGACAGTAAATGAAAAAATATAATATAGCAGTAGTCGGTGCTGGTGTTGTCGGTATTGAAATGATTAGATGTCTTCGGGACAGGAATTTTCCTGTTAATATTTTAAAGATTTTTGCCCGTTCAAGCCGCGAAATAGATATCGACGGGAAAAAATACCAGGTCGAAGCTATTTCTGAAAAGGGTTTTAACGGAATAGATATAGCACTTTTTGCCGGAACCGAAGGAGAAAAAGGCGCAGCTGTGACTTTCGCTAAAGCAGCAGTTAAAAGAGGAGCTGTAGTAATAGATAACGGCGCAGATTTTAGAATGGACCCCAATGTTCCTTTAGTTGTTCCGGAAGTTAACGCAAAAGATATTAACCCCGTTAGAAATTGGTTTCGTAGCGGGGTCCCGGATATTTCTAACGGGGTAAAAAAGCATAAGGGAATAATTGCCAATCCAAATTGTTCAACCGTTCAGATGGTTGTTGCTCTTTGGCCAATTTATAAAAAGGTTGGCATTAAAAGAGTAATTGTGACTACCTTGCAGGCGTCTTCTGGTGCAGGCAAACAGGCGGTTGAGCAGTTGAGTAAGGAATTATCTCAAATAGCATCAGCTAATTATAAAGATATCCATGTTAATTTAGAGGATAAGGCAATGCCGCAGCAGCTTGCCTATAATGTTTTTCCACAGATTGGCGGGTTTACCGAATGTGATTTTACCAGTGAAGAGTGGAAACTTGTTCGTGAAACTCACAAAATTATGGGTGATAAGAAAATAAAAGTTTCAGCTACCACCGTAAGAGTTCCGGTTAGAACCGGGCATTCCGAGTCAATTTATATTGAAGCCAATAAGCCAATTGACCCCGAAAAAGTTAAGAATCTGCTTTCAAAATCCGCAGGTATCATTGTCATCGATGAGCCCAAAAAAGGCCTTTATCCAATGCCAAAAGATGTGGAGGGTAAATACGAAGTGTTTGTCGGCCGCATCAGGCGTGACCCATTTAATAAAAACGGCCTCTGGCTTTGGGTAGTTGCGGATAACCTCCTAAAAGGCGCTGCCTTAAACGCTGTCCAGATAGCGGAATATCTCATCGCGAAATAAAAATTTCTTTATTTCGGCTAACAAACAATAAATTTGCGTTTCTATAATTCGTTTGAAGTTTTCACGGCAAATGAACCTTCCCCGCATCTTTTCCCTTCCAAGGATGTCACAAAAAAACCTGCTATAGCAAGAAAAATTGTTACATTTTGAATAAGCTGTTTTTAGCTTTGGGTAGTTGCGGACAATCTCCTAAAAGGCGCTGCCTTAAACGCTGTCCAGATAGCGGAATATCTTATCGCGAAATAAAAATTTATAAGTTAAATAGGAAAGATAGCATAAAAATCAACTAATCTAACTTAGGATTTCTTGTTTTTCACCATAGCCCAATAGAGGATAGCACCAAGCAAGCTTAGGGCAATTATTACCACAACCCAGACTATTTTTTCTGTGGAGTTTTCGAATTTTCTCTGCAAGCAATCGACAAGCATCATTATCCAAAAGATCAACCCGACAACGCCTATCAAAAACATGAATAAACCGCCTAATGCAACTATCATTTTTACCTCCTTTTTAATATCATACAACTATATTTTGCTATATTCAAATTATAGCATGGTTCGGATGAATCAAAAGAAAAATATTGCATAAATCTATATTTTGCCTATATTTTAGCCTTATATTTGTTATAATAAATATAGAGTTTTTATCATTTGAAAAGTCGTAAAACGTAACCGCATAACGATACGAGCAGCGCAACCGCAACCAATAGGCGTTACTTATATGCAAAAAAATATTCTTTTAGAAATTGAATATCTCGGCACCAATTATTATGGTTTCCAGCTTCAGAATAAAGCCGGCGAAAAGGAAATTACTGTTCAGGAGGTTTTGGAAAGGGCAATTCGTAAACTTTTTAAGAAAAAGATAAGAATTGCGTATGCTTCTCGAACCGACAGGGGGGTTCACGCCAAGGGTCAGGTTGTAAATTTTAAAGTAGATACAGTAATACCGCTTAAGAAGATTAAAAACGCTTTGAATGCTTTTTTGCCTGATGATGTTAGGGTGAAAAAAATAAAAATCGCTTCAGATGATTTTCATTCCCGCTTTAAGGCTAAATCAAAAATATATCGATACATTATATTTAATAAAGTAGAACCAACAGTGTTCTGGTTGAATTTTTCCTGGCACATCGCAAAACCTTTGGATGTCTCTAAAATGTTGCGTATTTCAAAAAGAATAAAAGGTTTAAAAGATTTTTCTATTTTCGCAAAAGAAGCGCATACTTATGAAACTTGCATAAGGCATCTTAAAAATATTTCTATAAAAAAATCAAAAGGTTTTATTGATATCGACCTTGAGGCAAGCGGCTTTTTGAGAAATATGGCAAGAAACATAGTTGCATTTCTGGTAAAAGTTGGCTGTGGCAATATAAGCCAGAAAGAAGCAACTCAAATATTAAGCAAAAATAAACCCTATAGTAATAAGCCTGCGCCAGCCCATGGCCTTTATCTGATTAAGGTTAAATATGCGTAAATTAAGCATTTTTGATTTAATAAGCCTGGGAATTCTTGCGCTTATTGTAATTTTCTCCGCAGTAAGATTTAATTATTTACCTCAGTTCATTGACGGCTATTATCATTTATCAGTAGCCAATGGTTTTATCAAATCAGGCGGATGGGTTGGCTGGGCATGGTGGGATTTTGCTCCTTTTGGCCGGCCGCATCTCTACCCGCCTTTTTACCATCTTATCCTGACTTTCTTAATCAAAAGCGGCTTTAGCGGCCTAAATGCTTTACGGCTAACAGAAGTTTTGATTGTCCCGTTATTCTTTTTCTTCCTCTGGTTTGTATCAAGGCGCCTTACGGGTGATAAAATCGCTTTCCTGGCCTTGTCAATTACAAGTAGTTTTTTCGCTTTTTATTCTTCAGTGTCAGCCAATGTCCCGGCAAGTTTAGCCCTGATATTTGGATTGTTAACCTGGCTTTTCCTCAAGAAAAAAAAATGGGTTAGCGCCGCAATATTTATGTCTTTTTGTTTTTATTCACACGCAGGCATCCCTTGGATGTTTTTTACGTCCTTACTTACAGTTACGATTTTTAACCGTGAATACCGGAAATTAGCCCTAAAGGTAATTCTCGCAAGTATTATTATATTTATGCCTTTTATTTTTCATGAGGCCCGCTATCTAAAATCTATTCATTTAAGCAGGCTAATGGAATCAAATTTCATTTCATTTAACCTAGGTGTTATATCCTTCGCGTTAGTGTCGATGTATTTAAACCGGCGCAATAGAAATTTTGCCGTATTACTTTTTTGGGGTTATTTTATCGCCAGCGCATTAATTTTCATTAAATACCCTTATCGATTTTTTTGCGCTCAAGGGTTTGTAGGGTTTGCTTTTTTCGCTTCGCTAGGCTTACTGGCAGTTTCTAACTATTTTGGCAAAAAGAACAATCTTTTTCTGGTATTGATTTCATTATATTTATTTTTTATCAATGCAACCGTTAAAATGGAGGAAAATAAAATCAAATTTAATGTTTTTGATTCGACATTCTATAGCCTCTTTGCTCAAAAAGCCTACGAAGATATTACTTTCAGGCCGATATTTTCAGAAAAATTTTACCCCCCGATTATAAAAGCCATACAGCAGAATAGCTCTACAAACGATATTATTTCATCGAATATCATTGTGGCGGCACAAATCTTTTCTTCTCTTTCTGACAGGCCATCGAACAGCTCCATACTCAAAGAGGTGCAGCCTGAAAATAAATTCCTATATTCCGATTATGCTAAGCTGATTGTTTTAATTAAACCAATCCTCAAAGAGGATATGTTGAAGCTAAAGGGTAAAAAATTAAATCTTATTTTCGAAAATGATATAACCCAGGTTTTTCTAAACAGAGACTTCCGATATAAGGAATTTACAAAAACAGCACCTTTTAAATTTGTATATGTATATCTTGCGGCGGCGCTTATTGCCTTACTTGCACTTTATGATAATCTTTGGCTAAAGAAGCCTAAAAGCCCCTAAATTTATATAGATTTTTCAAGCCATAATGATATAATAAAAATAATGTTATTCTTATTTATGCATAAAGGCTGGATTTACATCAAAAGACGGGATTAACAATGAGAAAAATATTAATTTTGCTACTTGCGGGAATTATTCTTTCAACCGGCGGATGTTACTCTTTACGCAAGAAATTCATCCGGAAAAAGAAATACCAGAAAGAAGAGCCGGTCTACATCAATTTTAAAAATTATCCTGCCAAGCCCAGTCGTGATGCCTATGTAGATTATTTCCTCTTTGTTAAGGGCTGGATTGATGATTTAACCGAATCCCTGAGAATTGAAAGGTTTAATACCGGCTATAACACTAAAAGAGAGAAACGTGCTATAAATGGCGCTGTGATGAATCTTGAGCAGATAATTTCGTTTTTCAACCAGGAAGGTAAGGAAAAGATTTATCCTTTATACATTGACCTGGTTAAAATAAGAGATAGCATGGAGAAAAGCCCCAATATGAGCTCGCCCCGGCGCGCTCTTATCCTGCAGAAAATAGAGCATTTCCGCCGTGAATTCGAGGCTGAATTTAAATATAGCGAAGCACAGAAGTGGATGGACTAATTTAAACTCTAAACACTAAACTCGTCCGCCACCTTGAAAAAATAAGGCGGATCCGCCTCTGGCGGAAAATTCTAAACAAATCACAAACACGAAACTACAAACTCGAAACGTTTAGAGTTTGTGATTTATAGTTTCGAGTTTGTTTAGAGTTTAGGGTTTCGGGTTTAGAGTTTTTATACCTTATGGTTAACCTTTCTTTAAAAATCTTTACATTAGGCGAGCTTTATACTAATTGTTATATTGTTTATGATAGTGAACAAAAACGCGGCTTTATCATAGATGCTCCGTCACCTTCAGGGGAAGTACTTGGCTTTATAAATAAAGAAAAACTCAATATCGAATTTATTGCCCTTACCCACGGCCATTTTGACCATATTAGTGCGCTTTCCGAGATGCCTTTTCCTTTTTATGTGCATAAGGAAGATGTCCAATTGCTCAAAAATCCCGATTTAAACGGCTCAATCATTTTTAACTTATCAATAAAGACAGAAAAAGAACCAATTCTTCTTTTAGAAGAGAATAAGCCTCTTATTTTCGGTGATTCAAAAATAGAAGTTATCCATACTCCAGGGCATACTCCCGGGGGCGTCTGTATGAAGATAGGAAACTGGTTATTTAGCGGAGACTCGCTGTTTTTCGGTACTATAGGAAGAACCGATGTGCCGCTTGGTTCTTATACGTCATTAATTAAAGCTTTAAAAGAAAAAATACTTGTTTTACCCAAAGATACAATAATTTATCCCGGGCATGGAGAATCCAGTACAATTGGGGAAGAGGTTGTTTCCAACCCTTTTTTGAAATAAGCAATGCAAGTTTATCAAGAGGCATTTATTGATTACCTTAAAGTGGAAAAGGGCCTTTCACATAATTCCATTCTTTCTTATAACCAGGATTTAAAAAAATATTTTGAGTACTTGGATAAAAAAGGGATAAAAGAGCCTTCAAGGGTTATTACCAAAGATATATCCGAGTTTTTGTTTGTGATGCGAAGCAGTATATCCGTAACCAGCATTTCCAGGGTGCTTTCAACAGTCAAAAGTTTTCATAAATTTTTAGTTAGAGAGAAAATTACGCCTACTAATCCGGCTGAGTTTATCGAAACCCCGCGTTTAGATAAAAAAATACCTTCATTCTTAAATTTTGAGGAAGTGAGTAGAATATTGAAGGCGCCGAATTTAAGAAATCATCAAGGCATAAGAGACAGGGCAATTTTAGAGCTTATGTATGCAACGGGGCTGCGTGTTTCCGAAGTATCATTTTTGAAAATGTCGGATATAAATTCGGAGCTCGGGTTTATAAAATGTAAAGGAAAAGGCTCGAAGGAAAGAATTGTGCCTCTGGGAAAAATTGCCAAAGATTTTGTGCAAAAATATGTCGATGAAGCAAGGCCTAAGTTCGCAGGCAAAAAACCGTCGCAATATATTTTTCTTGCTCAAGGATCGAGGAGGCTATCACGTCAAAGCATATGGAAGGCAATCAGAAAGAATGTTTTTCTTGCCGGTATACGAAAACATACAAGCCCGCATACGCTTAGGCATTCTTTTGCAACGCATCTCTTGGAAAGAGGGGCGGATTTAAGGAGTGTGCAGGAGATGCTGGGGCACTCAAGCATTACCACGACGCAAATATATACGCATATAAACCAGACGAGGCTAAAGGAAATACACACAAAGTTTCATCCAAGAGCACATTAAAATGGTAAGTAAACTGAAAAACATAAACCCATATTTTAAGCCTATACTCGAGAGCCTTTCCGGGCTTGCCGACAGGTTGAGCGTTAGGGTTTATCTTGTCGGGGGAGTTGTAAGAGACCTTATGCTTGGTGAGAAAATATTTGATTTGGATATAGTTATTGAAGCTGATGCGATAGAATTTGCGCATAAGTTTGCCGAGATACATAAAAAACAATTCAAGAAGCATCATACTTTTGGCACAGCAACTGTTTTCTTTGATAATCATCACATAGATTTTGTAACTGCTCGCAGCGAAACCTATTCCTTTAGCGGAGCGCTACCTAAGGTTAAACCCGCTTCGCTAAAAGAGGATTTATTGCGCAGAGATTTTACTATAAACGCAATGGCAATAAGCTTGAATAAATCTGATTACGGAAAATTGATTGATTTTTATTCGGGAGAAAATGATTTAAAAAAAGGCCTTATACGCGTTCTCCACGGTGATAGTTTTATGGATGACCCTACCAGGATACTTCGGGCAATAAGATTTGAACAAAGATTTTCATTCAAATTAGAGAGGCACACTCTCAAACTTGCTAAAGAAGCCATAAGCAAAAATGCTTTTAATTTAGTTAACCCCCACAGGCTGAGGGAAGAATTGGTCCTTATGTTGGAAGAGCCTTTGCCGCGCAGGTATATCAAAAGGCTGTATGAATTAAGAATATTGCCTCTCATAGATAGAAATATTAGATTGAATAAAAAGGATTTTCATATTCTTGTAAAAATAGAGCCGGCAATAGAGTTTTATAAAGCCAGGTTTAAAAGGCATCGGCAGCTTGAAGATTGGCTCATCTATCTTATGGGTATTCTATATAGATTGAAGAGCCAGGATGCATCCAAGTTTTTAGATACTTTTGGTTTTAGGAAGGGAGAAAAGATTAGAATCCTTTCATTGTATGATAATATGGATAAAATCAAACAATTAAATAGGAAGGTTTTGTCGCACGTAATTTACAAAACGCTTAATCCTTTAAGTTTTGAAAATATAATATTTTTTTATGCGTATTGCCAGAAAAAGGCGATAAAAAGGCATATAGAAATTTTTCTGGATAAACTAATCAACGTACGCTTGAGGCTAAAAGGGGAAGATTTAAGAAAACTTGGATTTAAGCCAACCACGCTTTACGGAAAAATTTTCGAAAAGCTTCTATATACAAAAATAGACAAAGGTTTTAAAACACTTGAGGAAGAAATTCGTGAGGCGCATATCATATTTGAAAATTGCCAAAGTAAACATTGATAATCATTGCGCTTTAAGCTATAATCTCCTTTCGCCAAATTGCGCCGTAAAACCTAAAACTTAGAACTTAGAACCTAGAACTTATAACTAAATCATGTCTTTACGAATGGAAAAAGTAAACAGCGAAATCAGAAAACAGCTTATGGATATAATCCAGAAGGAAATAGACGACCCTTATGTTGGCCTTTTGTCTATAACAAGAGTAGAAACTACCTCTGATTTAAAAGAAAGCAAAATTTATTTTAGCCTGTTGGATGAAGCAAAATACGACAGAGTCAAAGACATACTTAAAGCGATGAATGGGTTTATACGTATGCTTTTAGGAAAGAGAATCAGGCTAAAAATCCTTCCGGAGCTTAAGTTTATACCGGATGTTTCAATAAAATACAGCGTAGATATATATAAAAAAATCGAAGAAGTAAGAAAAAATGACCGCGAAAGAGAATCTAAATGAGGAATTTACTAAAAGAGATAATTGAGAAGATAAAAAACAGTAAAAGTTTTCTTATAACTGCGCATGTAAGCCTGGAAGGGGACGCTTTAGGGTCTGAGCTTGCAACTTATGCGTTACTGCGAAAACTTAAGAAAAGAGTAGTTATCTATAACAACGATCATACGCCCCCCATATATAAATTCCTCCCGCATTCCGGAGTCATCAAAAATGTTCTAAAAGAAGACAAATTTGATGTTGCCATAGTGCTAGATTGTTCAGATTCTTCACGCACCGGCAGAGTTAAGGACTATCTTGCCCGGGCAAAATGTATCATAAATATAGACCACCACATAAGCAATACTTTTTTCGGAGACATAAATTTGGTTGATTCAAAAGCAAGTTCTGCCTGTCAGATATTGTATAGGCTTTGTGATAAGATAGAAATAATGGACAAAAATATTGCTTTATGCCTGTATACCGGAATTTTTACCGATACGGGAAATTTTACTTACACGAATACTACAAAAGAAACACACAGAATAGTTGCTAACCTTATGCATTATGGTGTATCCCCGCGCCTGATTTACGAGAATGTGCATAGTCTTTGTGAAGATAAAGACTTAAAGCTTATTGGAAAAATTATTTCCCATCTTAAGTTTGATGCTTCGCGCAGAATTTGTTGGGCGATTATAAATAAATGGAAAGATAAAGATTATGACCTTACGGAAGTCATATTTTCAATAATGCGCCTTCTAAAAAATGTAGAAGTTTTGATTCTTTTTAAAAAGGTTGATAAGAATAAAATAAGAGTTAATTTCCGTTCCCGGCCCACTGTTGATGTCAATCGCATTGCGCAGTTTTTCGGCGGAGGAGGCCATAAAAGTGCCAGCGGAACTACTATTGAAGGAGAGTTAGCCCAGGCTGAAAGAAAGGTTATTTCTTTTGTAAAAAGATATACAAACAAATTGAAATGAATATGACAAAATTGGCAAAAAACAATATAGAAGGGCTTCTTTTGGTGTCAAAGCCGGGCAATATGACTTCACATGATATTGTTGACTTTGTTCGCAATAAATTTAAAATCCGGCGCGTTGGCCATGCAGGAACGCTTGATCCATTGGCTGAGGGGCTTTTGATTGTGCTTGTTGGAAAATATACTAAACTTTTTCCGAAGTTTGTAAATTTTGATAAAGAATATCTTGGAGTGTTAAAGCTGGGAGAGGTAACTACAACCGGTGATTGCGAAGGGCAATTAGTGAAACAAGAGGATTATTCATATATAACGGAAAGCAGGATAAGAGAGGTTTTTTCTTCGTTTGAAGGGGAGATAGAACAAGTTCCTCCTATGGTCAGCGCCGTAAGGGTAGGGGGAAAAAGGCTTTATAGCCTAGCAAGGAAGGGAATAACTATTGCCAGGCCCGCTCGCCGTGTGAATATATATTCTTTAAATATATTGAACATAAATCTTCCTTTCGTTGAATTTTGTGTCCGTTGTTCAAAAGGGACTTACGTAAGAAAGCTCGCTGAAGATATAGGCGAACGCCTTGGCTGCGGCGCTCACATTATTAAAATAAAAAGATTAAGCATCGGAAGGTTTAAGCTTGAAGATGCTGTAAAATTAGATGATATAGATGAAAGTCATCTACAGAAAACTACCATCTAACAAAATAAAATGCATAGCTACGATAGGCGTTTTTGACGGCATTCACCTTGGCCACAGGTTTATTCTAGATAAATTAAAAAATCTTGCTACTCGCCAAAAATTGCCGTCACTAGTTATTACTTTCGATATTCCTCCTCAAATACTACTTGAAGAATCTAACCGGCGTAAATTCGATAAATTTCATGGTTTTCTTACCGACAGGGAAGACAAAAGAAATATTTTCGCTTCCCTTGGTATAGATTATCTATGGTTCCTTAAAACCACGAAGTCGTTTCTTGGGCTTTCCGGAAAAGAATTTGTCGAATATCTTTTTCGTTATTTTTCACCCAAACATTTATTAATTGGTGAAGATTTCCGTTTCGGATATAAAGGAAAATCCGGCATAAGATATTTAGAGAAGGTATCGAATAGATATGGATTTGACGTTACGGTTTTAAAGAAAATGCGTAGAAATGGGAAAATCGTAAGCAGTTCTCTTGTCAGGCATTTGATAAAAAATACAGCTTTTGGAAAAGTTAAAAATTTTTTAGGCAGGGATTATTTTGTTAAAGGAAAAATAATAAGAGGCAGTGGCATAGGAAGAAAGCTTGGGTATCCTACGGCGAATATCAATTACGGCGGCTATGTAATTCCTTTAAGCGGAATTTATGCTGCAATTATTGAAATAGATGGTATGCGGTATCTGTGTGCAGTAAATATCGGCGAGCGTCCGAGTATAAATAAAAGCACAGAAAAAATTCTGGAAGCACATATCATAAATTTCAAAAGAAACATATTGGGTAAAAAAATAAAATTGTGGTTTATTCAAAAGATCAGGGACGAGAAAAAATTTTCTTCGAAAGAAAATTTGATAAAAGCGATAGCAAAAGACGTTTCTCATATTAGAAAATACTATTCAAAATTTAAAAATTAAAACTGCAAATTGTACATTTCAACCCCCCGCATAAGCCATAGTTAATAAGGATTTTTAAGTGTTTCTTTTTCCTGCATCTTTCTGCTATCAATCTATGGTGTAGCCTCCAGAGGAAAGCCACAACTTATTGTATTACAAAGATTTATTAATGGAAAAGTGTTGACAATTTTAGGGTGGGGAACTATATTTATATTGTGGCACAAAGTGGAGTAATGTGGAATGTGGTATGGCGAATATATACACAAATTAGACAAGAAGGACAGATTTGTCCTTCCGGCGAAATTCAGAGAAAAAATAAGGGCCCTCGAGAAGAAAACTTTCTATATAACCCGTGGACTCGAGGGCTGTCTTTTTCTTTTTTCGCATGATGTATGGCAGGCTCTTGAAGAGAAGCTTAAGGCAGTATCTTTTACCAAGTCCGAAGGAAGGTCTTTCAACCGCTTATATTTCAGCGGTGCCCAGGAAATTGAGATCGATTCTCAAGGGCGAGTGTTTATCCCAAGTTACCTTAAAGAATTCTCCCAGATTAAAAGAGATATCGTTATCGTAGGCGTTGGAGACAGAATCGAAGTATGGGACAAAGAATGTTGGATGAATTTTTATCAGGAAAATAAGAAAAAATTTGAAAGCGCGGCAGAGAATCTTTTTGAATAAAAACTTACTAATATATTTGTAATCTCTATAAATATATGTACAATATAAAATATGAACCAATTATTATCTAAAAACGAAATAAAAATGAAAGAAGTGTTTCATTATCCCGTTATGCACCGGGAAATTATTGAATTACTGGATATAAAGAATAAAAAAATTATAGTTGATTGCACTGCCGGCTTAGGTTCTCATGCTTTGAAATTTGCCGATATCATGCAGCCGGATTCATATTACATCGGAATAGATAAAGACGAAGAATCATTAAAAATAATTAATGATAAACTTAAGGCATTAAATATAAAATTTAGCCTCGTAAAAGGCAATTTTGCTGATATGGATAATATTTTAAAAAATTTAGGAATTTCCAAAGCAGATGTATTTTTATTTGATTTAGGTATATCTATGTATCAGCTTACCGATCCCGAAAGAGGTTTTAGCTTTACGAGAGAAGGGCCACTGGATATGAGAATGGATAGGGCTTCATTTATCTCTGCTTATGATCTTGTAAATAACTTAAGTGAATTTGAATTAGAAAGTATATTTAGAAAATTCGGAGAAGAAAAATATGCAAGACGCGTTGCGCATGTGCTTGTTGAAAAAAGGCAAAAAGAGCCTATTTCAAGTACAACACAGCTGGCCCAGGCAATTGTAAGCGCTATGCCTCATATAGTCTTTAAATATAAAATACATCCGGCAACCAGGATATTCCAGGCTTTGAGAATAGCCGTGAACCGGGAACTGGAAGTTTTAAAAACCGGGCTTGATAAAGCTATTAATTTGCTTGCTTGCAGAGGCCGCATTGGTGTAATTTCTTTCCATTCGCTTGAAGACAGGATTGTAAAACAGACATTTAAGGAATTTGATTCGCGCGGTATGCTAAAAATTATTACCAAAAAACCAATTACCCCAAGCCCGGAGGAAGTGAAAGAAAATATTGCTTCACGTTCAGGTAAATTGCGCGTAGCAGAAAAAATGTAATATTATGAAGAAAAAATCTTTTGCTATTTTTATCGTTTTCTTATTTATAGCCAGCCTTATCTATCTTCATCAAAAAATCCTCATTTATGTGGAGGCCTACAAGATAAGCAAAAACCATCGTTTATCTAACGAACTTATTGATAAGAGAGACTACTTAGCATATAATCTTACAAAAGAGACTTCAGTGGAAAAGATAAACCAGTGGGCAGAGAAAAATAACTTCCTGCCTACTGAAAAGGTTCTTGCTTTAAACTTAAGGCGGGCGGAGCCGGTAAAATCTACCAATAAAGTTATGGCCATGCTCAATGGCCTTTTAGGCATACCAACTGGCTCTTCCACGGCGCTTGCGGGCGAAAAATAATAGTCTAAAATTTCTCCTTAGTCTTTAAACTAAAAGTGAAAATAAGGGACGGCCTTAGAGTAAACTATATATACGTCTTTTTTGTCGTTTTTTTTATCCTGCTTTTTTTAAGAATTACCTACCTGCAGGTTTTTAGAAAAAATTTCTTTCAGAACCTTGCCCAAAATCAATATTACCGTTTAATCCCGCTTTCTGGCAAACGCGGCACAATTTTCGATTCTAAGGGTAGAATTCTTGCTACGGAAATAAATACGCACTCAGTGTTTGCTGATCCGCTTTTTGTCAAAGACAAAGAAACTACCGCCCGCCTTCTTTCAGAAAACCTTGATATTCCTAAACAGAAAATAAAAGAAAGGTTAATAAAGGAAAAGAGATTCGTATGGATAAAAAGAAAGATTTCGTGGTCAGAAAAGGAGAAAATAAAATCCTTAAAAATAAAAGGAATCGGATTTTTAAGGGAGCATAAACGATTTTATCCTCAAGAGAAATTAACGTCTTCTTTGCTTGGGTTAACTGATATTGATAGTAGGGGTGTTGACGGTTTGGAATTGCAATATGATTCACATCTATGCGGAAAAGACGGAATGGTAAGGGTGCTGCAGGATTCAGCTTCCCGTGAGGTAATACTCACTCCGCAGATAATAACTCCTCAAGAAGGAAGGGATGTGGTTTTGACTATCGATAGCCAATTACAATATTGGGTTGAAAACTTTCTTGAAGAAACTATCAAAAAATTTTCTGCCAAAGAGGGAAGCGTTGTTATTATGAATGCGCTAACTGGTGAAATATTGGTTCTTGCAAACTATCCTAATTTTAATCCTAATAATTTAAAGGAATTTTCACCGCAAATAATGCGAGATAAAGCTGTTTGTGATATGTTTGAACCAGGTTCTGTTTTTAAGGCAGTTACTCTGGTTGCGGCGATAGAAGAAAACAAATTTTCTGATTCTGATGTGATTTTTTGTGAAAATGGTTCTTATAAGATACCAGGAAGCACCTTACATGACGTGCATCCTTATGGGGCACTTACTTTTCGTGAAGTTTTCAAAAAATCAAGTAATATAGGGGTAGGCAAGATTGCGAATAAAATAGGCAGCCAGAAGATATATGTTTATGTAAAAAAGCTTGGTTTTGGAGACAAAACCGGCATAGATCTCCCCGGTGAAATAAGAGGTAATGTTAAGCCCTTGAACTCCTGGTCGAAAACTTCTCCTTATATGATTCCGATAGGCCAGGAAGTTGGTGTAAGCCTCATTCAGCTTGTGTGCGCATATGCAGTTATTGTAAACGATGGCTATCTTGTAAAGCCGCATGTAGTTAAAGCCATCTATTCCCAGGGTGGATATAAAGAAACGCCTATCGAACATAAAATGGTGATTTCTGCTTCTACCGCAAAGCGTGCTAGAGGCATATTGGAAGATGTTGTAAAGGATGGAACAGGAAAGCTTGCCAGTATAGAAGGCGTAAAAATAGGCGGCAAAACCGGCACCGCCCAATATTTTGATACAAAAATCGGACGTTATTCGTCAACTCAATACAGGGCTTCTTTCGTAGGTTTTATAGGCGATTTAAATCCGCCTATAGTCATAGGGGTTAGCGTGTTTGAGCCAAAAGGATCGCATTTCGGAGGTGTTGTTTCTGCGCCGTTGTTTAAAAAAATTGCGGAAAAAGCCGTAAAATATCTTGGCGGCGAAAAAATAGCATCAAATCCCGCCGTGAAACAAAATTAGCATTATGGAACTGAAAAAAATTTTACCCAATCAGAAACTGAATAAAAATATAAGCACTCTTTCTATAAAAAATATAAACGATGATTCACGTAAGGCGGCCCCAGGGGACGCATTTTTTGTTCTTGAGGGAAAAGCTTTTGATATTTTTTCTGTTTTAAAAAGTATAGAGGGTAAGGTTTCTTGTTTCATTGCCAGCCATAAAAACAAGAAAGAGGTGCTTAACTGTAATCTGCAAGCACCGGTTATCTTTGTAAATAATATTGATGATGTATATAGAAAAGCGGTAGATATATTTTATGGTTTTGATACCCGGAATTTTAAGTTTATAGGAATTACCGGGACTAAAGGGAAAACTACGACAGCATTTCTTTTGTACCATTTATTCGGAAGCTTAAAGCAGAATGCTTCGCTGCTCGGTACGATAAAATATATAATAGGCAAAAAAGAATATGAAGCAACCCATACAACTCCAGACTACCTTCGGTCAAGAAAAATTTTTAGCGAGATAAAGAAACAGAATTCAAAGTATATTATAATGGAGGTTTCTTCTCACGGCATAGAGCAGCAGAGAGTTTCCGGAATAAATTTTTCAAGGTGTGTATTTACCAATTTATCGCGCGAGCACTTGGATTATCATAAGACGATGAGCAACTATTTTGCTGCAAAAGAAAATTTTTTCCTGCAAAATAAAAAAAGTCTTTCCATAATAAATAAAAACGATAAATATGGGCTTAAGCTTATAAGACAAGCGAGTAAAGCGATAACATACGCAATAGATTCGAAGGCCGATTTTACGGCAAAAAACATAACGGTAAACAAATCCGGTATACAATTTCAATTATATTACAAGGGGAAAAAATATTGCGTAGAAAGCACGTTGTTGGGTAGGCATAATATTTCTAATATACTTGCGGCCATAGCAACAACTTTTTCTCTCGGATTTTCTTTGGATGATATAATAAAATATATAGGTACCTTCAAGGGGGTTGAGGGCAGGCTCCAAGAGGTATCAAACGGTATATTCATTGACTATGCTCATTCTCCCGATTCATTACGAAAGGCATTATCTGCCCTGAAAGACATAGGTTATAAAAAAATAATTTGCCTTTTTGGCTGTGGCGGAAACAGGGATAAAGGAAAAAGGAAAATTATGGGGAGTATTGCCTGTAAGTTGGCTGATTTTACTTTTATTACTTCGGATAATCCCAGGCACGAAAATCCATTGTCTATTTGCAAGCAGATAGAATCAGGATTCAGCAGTAAAAAATACGTTTTAATTCCGGATAGAAAAGAAGCAATAAAAAAAGCGGTTAAAATGAAGAGCTGCGAGCCCGATGCCTGTCTGATTATCGCCGGTAAAGGGCATGAAAATTATCAGATAATAGGCGACAAGAAATTCCCGTTTAAAGACAGTGAGATTGTAAAAAGCTGCATAAAAGCATGTTGATTTCAGATTTTACAAAACTTGAGAAGCTATTAAACCCGGTTAAAATTTATAATCTCTAT
>JALOCC010000030.1 GCA_023227945.1 Candidatus Omnitrophota bacterium | reverse complement strand
TTAAAGAACGCGACAAAGGCGTTAAAAGATAAGGGCAAGTTTATATTCACGACATTGAACGGGTTATTTCCGCTTTTTCATTCCGTCAAAGAATTTTATGAGTCGGCGGCCAAAGAGGGTAATTCCGCCTGTAAAAATTGCTCCTTCGATCTGATGACGTTCCGTGACCACAACACCGTCGCCTTCGAGGATGATGCAGGGAATAAAAAAGAATTAACATGTAATGAGCGTTACTATGTGCCGAGTGAAATAACCTGGCTTTTAAAATCGCTCGGATATAAAAAAATTGATATTTGCGGAGCAAAACTTGGAGCTTTTTCGAGGGAAGATAAACTTACGACAGAGAATTTTGAGATGTTAGTTATCGCTGAAAAATAGAAATGATGTATAACGCACGAATGAGCACGAAATGAGGGACGTTCCCCAAGGGGACACCCTGGTGTTGTATAGCATATTGGGATACGATGAGTAAGTATAGCATATATATAAAGACGTTCGGCTGACCCTTGGTTCGTTTTATACAAGTCTCTCAAAAACATCCTTCCGTTGCTTTTGGTATGAAATATGCACCGCCCGCTTGGGCGGGCTTGGTGGTTGGCGCATTCACCGCTCGCCCCGCCTTGGGCGGGGACTTCGCTGCCTCGCTCGCTGGGCCGCTCGCTCTCTCAAGCAGTCTTGCCTCGCGCTCCCTGCGCCGCTAGGGCGGCTCCGGGGCTTGGCAAGCCTGCGGAACCACGTTTGTCCCGCGGTCGTAGCGTTTTGATACCCTTCCTCAGGCACCCGCTTTCGTCGGGCTTTCGCGCTTCGCGCAAATTTTTTCCTTTTCAATAAATCCTTTTCGGCTGGCGGCGGGGGAAAGGGGGGTAAAGCCCTCCTCAAGCAGGCGCCATCGTCAGGGTATTGTTTTGCCTTAGTAAAGGCAAAACACCCCGCCAAACCATCCCCCGACCACCCAGCTGTCGCAGCCGGGCGGCTTCAATCGCCTTTGGCGATTTTCGCTCCACCCTTTATGCGCCAGCTTTCCCCTCAGCGGAAAAAGAAACCTGTATATTTGGTTTTTTTCAAATCCCCACCCACCCAACAGTCACAGTCGGGCGGCTCCAATCTGTCGATTTCCGCATCGCCCTTTATGTGCCTGTTTTCCCCCTAAGAAATAATACGCTATAACCTGGATTCTCCTTTCATTTCTTTTCATTCTACATCCCACCCAGCGCTTCGCGCTTCCTCATTTGTCAAGGATACTACGGCTTCCTTCCCCGAAGGGGCAGGACTTCCGTTCCTCCTTGACAAACGAGCCTCTCTGGATGTTTTAAATAAAAAAATGAAAGGAGGTGTTCAATGGAAAAGAAAATTTATAAGTTAGAAAAGAGGCCTAGTAAATACAAAGTTCCTACTGCCCATTCCTCAAAGTCCTTATATGACCTTCAGATGTATCTCAATAAAAGCCGTGTGCGAAAGGGTTTGAATGCCCGCAAGAAACTGGTTAAAAAGTACAAAAGGCCAAATGGTTTTCTTCCAATGCTCAAATTGCTCGCCTTCTATTATGCCCTTGTCGGGCTAGTTATCCTATTGGCAAAACTAGGTATTTAGATATTGCACCCTGTATTCAAAATGTGGTATAATACAATATGGCTGAGTTTGTTGTATCGGATAACTCCTATTCCAACCTGCTAAAGCAGATAAAACACGAAATAACCGACGGCCTAGTCCGCGCCCAAAAGGCTTATGAACGGGAAAAAGTTATTTCTTACTGGAAAATTGGTCAAGCCATAGATAAACACCTGTTGGAGAATAAGGACAGAGCCGATTACGGCAAGCAGTTGTATAGCCGGCTTTCGCGCGATTTAAATATCGGCGAACGCTTGCTTTACCAGATGTCGCAATTCTATTATGCCTACCCGGATTTAAAGCCTTCGCAAAACCTTAAATGGTCTCATTACCGGTTGCTGACTTCGGTTAAAGACGAAGAGCAGAGGGCTATACTCGAAACCAAAGCCGCCGACGACAACTGGTCGAAGCGCGCCTTGGAAACTTTCATTAAGGACGACAAGGAAAAAAGCGTTAAAGCCGCCAAGCCAAAATCTACAAAACTATCTTTTTTTAAGGGCCAGCTTTATACTTACGGTATATTTAAAGACGCTTGTGCTGAAAATGTTCTTATAGACTGCGGGTTTAATGTTTACTATGAATCAGATATGACAAAGTTCCCCGCTACCTCATTAAAGTCATCGGGCGGATCCGCCTTTGGCAGAAGCGGCAATCTGGTAGAAACTGTTAAAACCGGCGACACTTACAAGCTGGTCAAGTCCAACGCCACCCTTAAGCATTTATACACCTATAAAGCCTACGTTAAAAAAATCGTGGACGGCGATACCCTTTGGGTAACCATAGATTGCGGGTTTAAAATCTGGGTCAGTCAGAAGCTCCGCTTGCGCGGCATAGACACGCCTGGCATTACAACCAAAGAGGGCATGAAATCTTACAAGTTCGTTTGCAATGAACTTAAAGGCTTACCGTTTGTTATAATAAAAAGCCACGGCCGGGATAAATACGACCGTTACCTTACGGATATATTCTACTTAAAGGACGGAAAAGACCCCCTAGCGGTCTTAGAGAAAGGTGAATTCTTAAACCAAAGGCTTTTAGACGCAAGCTTAGCAGATAGAGAGTTTTAGATTATGTTAAGCTGGAATCCTTCGAAGCTTTAGAGCAGTAGGACGAAAGCCTTGCCGAGAGTTAAACTACGTAGTATACTACGTAGTAATGGGGGTGTAGATAATGGCACAACATAAGAAAAAAGGCGGCGTTACCCGAAAAATCACCAAGACTGGCGATTATACTTATTACGTAACCATTCCCGCGGAATATATCGAGGAGTTGGGCTGGCGCTGTAAACAAAAGGTATTGGTTAAACTTTTAGGGAAAAAAGTGGTTATTGAGGATTGGAGGGGATAGAATTGCCCTTCTCACTCAGGGTTGTTTGGATCATTTAAATGGTGTATAATCAACTAATATTTCCTAATTTTAAGGAGAAGATAGCTAATGTTTGAGCAAACCTTTAAGAATATTGACGATATCCTGCATAAAGATGCCGGGTGCAGTAGCGAGCTGGATTATGTGGAGCAGACCTCATGGATTCTCTTCTTGAAATATCTTGATGATCTCGAGAAAGATAAAAAAACAGCGGCAAAGCTATCAGGCAAGGCTCACGCGGGTATTATTAGCCCGGAATATCGCTGGGAAGTCTGGGCAGTCCCTAAAGATAATGACGGCAAGATTGATCATCACAAGGCGCTTACCGGAGATGATTTAAAAGATTTTGTCGACCACAAGTTATTTCCCTACCTAAAAAAGTTTAAAACCAATGCCGAGAGCGCCGATACTATCGAGTATAAAATTGGCGAGATTTTTAGCGAGCTTAAAAATAGAATCCAGAGTGGTTATAATCTGCGAGAGGTTATTAATTTAATAGATGAACTGCGTTTCCGTTCCCATGCCGAAAAACATGAGATGTCTCATCTATATGAGGACAAGATCAAGAATATGGGGAATGCGGGTAGAAACGGCGGGGAATATTACACGCCCCGTCCGCTTATCAAAACCATCGTGAAAGTTGTCGCTCCGGAAATCGGAAGCAAGATTTATGATGGCGCAGTAGGTTCGGCAGGGTTTTTGTGCGAAGCATTTGAATATCTTAAGACCAAAAAAAATCTAACCACAAAAGACGCCCAGACCCTACAGAAAAACACCTTTTACGGCAAAGAAAAGAAATCGCTCGCCTACATCATCGGTACGATGAACATGATTTTGCATGGCATCGAGGCGCCGAATATCGTGCATACCAATACGCTTGCGGAAAACCTCGCCGATATTCAAGAAAAAGATCGTTATGATATTGTTCTCGCCAATCCGCCATTTGGTGGCAAGGAACGTGCCGAGGTGCAACAGAATTTCCCTATCAAGACCGGTGAAACGGCGTTTTTATTCTTACAGCATTTCATCAAGATTCTGAAAGCTGGCGGTCAGGCTGGCGTAGTGATTAAAAACACTTTCCTCTCCAACGCGGACAATGCTTCAGTCAGTCTTCGCAAACTTCTGCTGGAAAGCTGTAATCTGCATGCAGTCCTTGATCTGCCCGGCGGTACATTTACTGGCGCAGGTGTTAAGACTGTCGTACTTTTCTTTGAGAAAGGCGTTCCGACGCGTAAGGTTTGGTTTTATCAGCTAAATCTTGACCGCAACCTTGGCAAGACTAACCCGCTGAATGAAAATGATCTCGCTGATTTCTTAATGCTTCAAAAGACCAAAGCGGACTCAGAGAATTCTTGGTCTGTTGATATTGTCGATGTAGATAAGGAAACAAGCGATCTATCGGTCAAGAATCCGCATAGAAGAAATGAAATAACTATTCGCGCCCCTCAAATAATTCTAGATGAAATGCAGACGCTGGACATGGAAAGCGCGAAGATATTGAAGGGCATAAAAGAGCTGTTATGAGTAATCGATGGGAAAATAAAACTCTTGGCGAAGTCTGTGAGATTTTGGATAACAGACGCAAGCCAATCACAAAACGAGATCGGACTGCCGGTGAGTATCCTTACTACGGAGCTACTGGTATTTTGGATTATGTGCATGATTATATTTTTGATGAAAAGTTGATTTTGATTGGTGAGGATGGGGCAAAATGGGGAGCTGGTGAGAATACGGCATTTATTGCAGAAGGAAAATATTGGGTGAATAATCACGCCCATGTTATCAGGCCTGATAGAAAAATTGTTTTAGATAATTGGTTAGTTTATTTCTTAAACTTTAGCGATTTATCCAAGTACGTTACAGGTTTAACAGTCCCCAAGCTCAATCAAGCGAAGATGCGAGAAATTTCACTGCCTCTTCCACCGATTTCCGAGCAAAAGAAAATGCTTCATGTAATTGATGAGATTTTCGAAAAGACAACTAAGGCAAAAGAAAACGCTGAAAAGAATCTGCAAAATGCTCGAGAGCTTTTTGAGTCGTACTTGCAAAGCATTTTTGCCAATCCGGGCGATGATTGGGAAGAAAAAAGTGTTGGTGAGATTGCTGATATTGAATATGGATTCACTGATAAAGCAAAATACGCGGGTGATTATCGATACATCAGGATCACGGATATTGATAAGAACGGAAATTTAGTAAAAGATGGCAAGGTTTTTGTTGATGCTTCCGAAGAGGCTAAAAAATATTTATTAAAGGATGGTGATCTGTTAATGGTAAGGACCGGCGCAACCTATGCGAAAGTATTGCTATACAAAGACATTGAAAAATCAATTTTTGCTTCTTATTTGATCCGGATCAAGTTTAGACAGGATATTGTAAACAAGCTTTACTGGTATTTCTCCAAATCCAGAATTTATTGGGAACAAGCAAACAAGCTTTCTTCTGGCTCTGCTCAGCCACAGTTTAACGGCGGAGTATTAAAAGAGCTTGTGTTTTATTTTCCGAGATCCTTTGAGAAACAAGGACAGATTGTCACCAAGCTTGATGCTCTTTCCACGGAGATTAAAAAACTCGAGATTGTATATCAGCAGAAGCTAATTGATCTTGAAGAACTTAAGAAACCGATATTACATAAGGCCTTTAACGGTGAACTCGCAGGAGTATGCTCATGAATGAAGCCGAAACCAGAGCAGAATATATTGATCCTAAGCTAAAAGCCAGCGGCTGGGGTATCGTGGAAGGCACCAAGGTTCTGCGTGAATACAAAATCACTGCCGGTAAAATCCAGACTGGTGGAGGTCGCGCCAAGCCGTTGATTGCTGACTATGTTCTGGTGTATCGCGGTCGTAAGCTTGCCATCATTGAAGCCAAGAGTGATGAGCTTGAAGTTGGCGAAGGCGTTGCTCAAGCCAAGAACTATGCCGAAATGATGCATCTTGATACGACTTATGCCAGTAACGGCAAAGAGATTTACCAAATCTGTATGAAAACCGGGAAGGAAGGCTTGGTTGCTTCTTTCCCGTCACCGGAAGAATTATGGAATAGAACTTTTGAGACGCAAAACCAATGGCGGGATAAGTTTAATCAAGTCCCGTTTGAAGATGTCGGCGGTACAAAAGAAGTGCGCTATTATCAGGAAATCGCGGTTAATAACGCTATGGCCGCCATTGCCGAAGATAAACCGCGCATATTGCTTACCTTGGCCACAGGCACCGGTAAAACCTTCATCGCTTTTCAGATAGCGTGGAAACTTTATCATACCCGCTGGAACTTGAAGCGCGATGGAAGCCGTAGACCTCGTATTTTATTTCTTGCCGATAGAAATATTCTTGCTGATCAGGCATTCAACGCCTTTTCAACATTCCCCGAGGACGCGCTCGTTCGAATTAACCCCAAAGAAATCAGCAAAAAAGGCAGTGTTCCGACTAACGGCAGTATTTTCTTTACCATCTTTCAGACCTTTATGAGCGGTAAGGATAAAGACGGTAAGCCTGCTCCATACTTTGGCGAATATCCTGTAGATTATTTTGATTTTATCATTATTGATGAATGTCATCGCGGCGGGGCGAATGACGAAAGCAATTGGCGAGGTATTCTGGAATATTTCTCTCCTGCTGTACAGCTCGGCCTTACCGCAACGCCTAAACGTAAAGATAACGTTGATACTTATCGCTATTTTGGTGATCCGGTTTATGTATATTCGCTTAAAGAAGGTATCAACGATGGATTTTTAACACCGTTTAAAATTAAGCGAATCAAGACGACTATTGATGATTATGTTTATACTTCGGACGATAAGATTATAGAAGGTGAAATTGAAGAGGGGAGAATATACACAGAGCCGGATTTCAATAGAATTATAGAGATTAAAGAGCGTGAATCTAAGCGAGCGCAGATATTCCTTTCTGAAATTAATCAAAAAGAGAAAACTATCGTTTTTTGTGCTACCCAAGATCATGCGCTCGCAGTACGCGATCTGGTTAATCAATATAAAGATAGCAAGGAACCCAATTATTGTGTGCGCGTTACCGCTAACGATGGTTTTCTTGGTGAACAGTATTTGAGAGAATTTCAGGATAACGAGAAAACCATCCCAACGATACTAACTACCTCACAAAAATTATCTACGGGCGTAGATGCGCGTAATATTAGAAATATTATACTTATGCGGCCGATTAATTCTATAATTGAGTTTAAACAAATTATTGGACGTGGGACACGGTTATTTGAAGGGAAAGATTATTTTACTATTTATGATTTCGTTGATGCGTATCACCATTTTTTAGATCCTACTTGGGATGGTGAACCAATAGACGAAACAAAGGAGAAGGAGCCAAAGAAGCCGAAAGAGCCACCTGTTCCTCCAGAACCACCTGAGCCGCCCAAGAAGAAGATTAAGATTAAGCTGCGCGATGGTAAGGAGAGAGAAATACAGCATATGATTGCGACAACTTTCTTAAGTGCTGATGGTAGGCCAATGTCTGCAGAAGAATTCTTAAAGAGCATCTTTGGGGCATTGCCTGAATTCTTCAAAAATGAAGACGAGTTGCGTAAAATTTGGTCTAACCCGATTACCCGGAGGGCGTTGCTTGAAAAACTATTTAATGCTGGCTACGGTAAAGATGAACTAGCTGCTTTGCAGAAATTAATTAATGCTGAGAAGAGCGATCTATTTGATGTCCTCGAATACATTTCTTTCGCTATAAAACCAATCACGCGAGAAGAACGTGTTGCACAGGCACAGACAAAGATTTTTCAAGGGTTGGATAATAAACAAAAGGAGTTTCTGGAGTTTGTGCTTTCTAAATATATTGAAACTGGTGTGGAGGAGCTTGATCAGGAAAAACTGCCAGACCTTCTGACTCTGAAATATCAGGCAATTCGTGACGCAGAGGAAATATTGGGCGGGGTTGATAGTATCCGTGCCACTTTTATTGATTTCCAGAAGTATTTGTATGAGAAAGTGGTAGTTTGATAATTCTAATTCGGTGGGCACGCACGTAATTATTTACAATTAGGTCTCCAGAATTTCAGAATTTTTCAGATGTTTTGGCGATAGAGATTATCGAAAACATCGAGGTTGGGTTGGAGAGCTTTAAGAGGATTATTGAGAAATTAAATAAGTAGGCACCTTAAATGAATGTTTATTTTTCTGATATTTTTGATGTTAAACCAAAGACGATAGAAAAATATGGTGCATTTAATGTTTCATTAATAAATGACCTGCCTTTGTTTATCGATCCCTTCCTATTGTTCAATAGCGACAAAAAAGAGTATCAAAAATTACACGAAGATATTTTAAAATATGTAGCCTTTCTTCGTGACCGTTCTATTTCTATTGAGGTTAGCGATGGTTTATTGCGTAGTTGGTATTGTTTTCCCGAGGTTAAGCAAACATGGCTTGGTTATAGCGAGATTGGGAATGCGGGGCGAGGTCCTGGTATTGAGTTCGCAAAATCCCTGGACAATAATTTAAGTAATATATTCGCTGATTTTGATAAAAATAAGATATCCCGTAGCGCTCATCTTGAAAAATTATGTTTAATAAGGGAAAACACAGGGCGTGATAATATCAGCGATTTTGTGACTAATTTAATTAAGGGCTATCTTTTATCATATACCCAAGATTTCGCGCGAAAATATATTGATGTTTCCAGGTTGAAAGAGTTTAATGTGTCCCGGGTTGTTTTTAACTATAAAACATCGTCTTGGGTATCTTCTAAGCATATGTTGCCTTGCTTTGATAATGATTTTGTGTTGCTCACACCGCGCGATCTTCTAACTAAAGACGATACTTGGATTAATAAGCCAGATTTAATCAATCAATTTGATAATATCGTTTTATCTGTATCGAATGACCAATTGCGTTCACAATTGAATTTTTATTTTTCACAGAATTTGCCTAAGCCAGAATACACAAAAAAAGGTAAAGAAAAAAAGCCAGCCAAGAAGGATATAGCCAAGGCGATTAATGCCGTTATGCAAAAATATCCTGTTTTGCTTGATTACTACATAAAATACAAAGAAGATCAAGGGGATAATGCAGTATCTATTAGCGCTGAACGAGTAGAAGAGGTTTATAGCCTTTTTGTTGAGAAATTATCATTATTTATTAGTTACTTATTTAGCAAAACTGATTTTTATAAAAGTTCTGGCAATACGTTACGAGAAAGTTATCAGAGGGTTATGTTCTTAAAACATGTCATAGAGGATCAGGATGGTTATAAAATATTTTACCCGACGCCTGACGGTAAGCCAATCAATCGTGAATCATACTTGCATATTATGTTTAAGTTGACTTGGTGTGCAAGCGAGTCAGCTATTACACCGGAAACGAATGCCGGTCGGGGGCCGGTAGATTTCGCGATATCGAAAGGCGCGCGCGATAAGACATTGGTTGAATTTAAATTAGCTTCGAGTTCTAAGCTTCGGCAGAATCTTTTAAACCAAGTTGAAATTTATAAAAAGGCGCATGATACGAATAAAGCGATAAAGGTTATTTTGTTTTTTTCCGCAGAAGAGGAATCACGGGCAAAAGGAATAATTGGTGATTTAGGTCTTTTAAATGAGAAGTATATTGTTCTTATTGATGCTAGGAGAGATAATAAGGTGTCAGCCTCAAAGGCTAAGTAAAGTGCCGTAAATTATGGAGGTTTTTATGCCCGACGGAGGATTTTTAGTTAAGTTTGACGGTAAAGAAGCGTTCAGGTGCTATGAGATAAGTTTTTCTTATGATTCGTTTACATACCGCATTAACAACGAAGAGCCTAAAGAATTTCCCAAGGAAGGTATTGGGAAAATAGAAATAATCCTCGAATAACCTGCAACAGTAAAAAAGCATGCCAAAAAAGAAAATATGGTCAGGAGATTTTGAAGTAAAAAATAATCTGCTTTATTACCTGCCTGCCGAAGACGATAAGCTTAACGTTGGTCATGCCTTAAAAGTAGTAGGCAAATGGGATATTACTAAAAATGGTCGCCTGCGATTTATTGTTGATAACTCGCAAAACCAGATTTTCGGTAAAACCATCTCTGTAGGCTCCGAACTTAGCCGCGTCAATACAGGAAGCTTAGAGTTTAGGGCGGCTCACCGCATAACCCCTACCGGTAAAAATGTAAAAACAATTGCGCTATCTGGTGAATTGACCGCGCTCGCCGGTAAAAAGCTTGCTTTTGAAATAGAGCGCGAAGGCGCGATTGATACTTTAAAATTAAACGGCACCTGGGATGTATTTGATGGCAACCAGATTGGATGTCTTATTAAGCGCACCTGCAGTGGCAAGCAAATAACCAATTCGGTTGCGTTAAAGGGTACTTGGGAAATTGCGGGTAATATCCTGTCGTATCAGGTGGAGAAATCCAACAAGCCGTTTTTGGCCCAGGAATTTGAAATCAAACGGGCAATCTACACCGACAAAGAAAGCGGCATTGATTTTACTTTAGGCGCGGACCTGCGGTGCGAAACCGCTCGCCGGGGCGCGAGCGATACAGTTTCTCTTAAGGGCACGTGGAAACAAGATGGGGCAAAAGCCGAATTTATTTTTACTTCCGCAAGGCGTCAGTCGTTTACCTTTATTTTAAGCCGTAAACTTTCCAACGATAAAGAGCTTGTTTTCGAACTAGATACAGGCGAGGATAGAAAACCTTCTTTTACATTGACTTTTGCCAAAAAGATTAAGGGTGACAGCAGTTTCTTTATTCGTGGTAAGATTTCTGAAAAAGAAAAACGTGCCGAGGCAGGATTCTATTTCCCATTTTGATAAATTGTGAGTTTTCTTGCCACCCTAAGCGTGAGAAGGTATAATAATACTGGTTGTAGGGGGGGGGTGAAATTTATGAGTGACAATATCAATTTTGAAGAAATCAAAAAAGAAATCAGAAAACTTATCTCTGAAATTGCTGAAATTCCAGAAGAAGAAATCAAAGATGATGCCAGATTTGCCGAAGACTTAGGTATTGACAGTATGATGGCCTTGGAAGTTGTTGCAGGTATTGAGAAAAAATACAAAGTAGTCATCCCTGAGGCAGAAATTCCCATCATAAGGTCGCTCCAAAACGTTTACGATTTACTAGGAAAACTGTTAAATAAATAATATGTCAGAGAAAAAAACCATATTTATCACTGGCACAACAGGTTTGCTCGGCTCTTATTTATTAAAAATCCTTCTGGAAAATGGACATAAAGTTTATGCGTTGGCGAGAAATAAGAATGAGAAAGCTGCTAAAGACAGAGTCAAAGAAGCTTTAAGCTTTTGGGATGATAAAGTCATTGCTAAATATTCAGATAATTTGATAGTCTTAGATGGTGACATAACTGAACAGAATTTAGGTTTAAAAAAAGAAAATATTGAATTGTTACGAAAAGAAATAGAAGAAATCTTCCATTGTGCCGCGCTTACTAAATTAAATTCACCCCTGGAGAGCTCGCGAAAAGTGAATGTAGAAGGTACAAAAAATATTTTAGAATTATGCTGTGATTGGAATAACCGCGGCAAATTAAAAAAAGTAAATCATATAAGCACTATTTTTATCTACGGAGATTATCAGAATATTTTTCAAGAAAATAACTTAGATGTAGGGCAGAAGTTTAATACTTTCTACGAGCAAACAAAATTTGAAGCAGAAAAGCTAATAGGGGAATATAGAAATAAAGGGTTATGGATAGATATTTTTCGCCCCTGCGCAATCATAGGAGAATCTTTTACTGGGAAAATCCCTTCCCTCAGCTACGCATTACATCAGTTAATTCATATTTGGAGCAAAGGCCTTTTGGATTATTTCCCTCAAGGTTATTTCCTCAAAGCTGTTTGTGTTGACGAGCTTTCTCGCAGTATTTTTTACATTTCTTCTAAAAGTTTGGAAAAGAATAAAACCTATCATCCTTTTGGTTATGATTCACTTTCACTTGTGGAGCTTTTGAATTTATCGGTAGAGCATTTTAAATTTAAGAAATTATATATTGTTAGTAAAGAAGAATTTGTAAGCAAATCCACGCCTTTGCAGGTTATGCTTTTAAAGCATAACATCTTTTTTATTAATACCAACGTTAAAGCTGCTTCCGAGGCCACTAATAAATTTTTAAAATATTATAATTTTGAATTTTCGCAATTTACAAAACCTTTACTCTTTAATATTCTTGCTTATGCAATTAAGACAGGTTTTATTATGAAATCGAAAGAGCGTCATAAAGACTAAAGGAGGATATAAATGAATACATATTCATTACCACCATTAATCATTTCCTTATTGCTTTTTTCTTTAGGAATTTTTGTTTTTTTAAAAAATAAAAGTAGTTCTTTAAATCGAGTATTCTTCTATTTGTGTTCTGTAAGCTCAATATGGTTATTTTTCTATTCGCTGGCATATAATACATCCGTTGAAGGAAAAGCGTTAACATTACTGAAAATAGGTTATTGCGGCGTAGTATTCATATCGATAACTTATTTTCATTATGCTGTATCCTTTTTAAGGATGAAAAAAATGCGTCCTGTTGTTTTCGCGTCATATTTTATTGGTATAGGTTGGATTTTGACTATATTCTTTACGCCATATTTTATGAGCGGAGTTTATAAATATTTTTGGGGATATTATCCTAAGGCTGGAATACTTCATCCTATTTTCTTAACTTTTTTTATAGGTTTGTTATCTTTCTCAATGGTTTTATATTCCTATTTCCTCTTTTTTAAAAAAGCTCTTTCTGCTATAGAAAAAATTCAGGTTAAATATATATTTTTGGCGTTTGCAATTTACAATTTAGCATGCATAGATTTTGTTCCTAATTACGGGATAAGTATTTATCCATTTGGCTGTATTCCGACATTCTTTTTTCTCCTAATTTTTAGCTTCACAATAATTAAATATCGTCTAATGGATATCCGAATCTTTATCACTCGCGCGACTATCTTTATTTTTGTCTATACCTTTGTTTTGGGGTTGCCTTTATGGTTGGGATTTGCAACGAACCAATGGTTATGGGCAGTATTATTAGTAGGTATTTTGTCGGCTATTGGCCCTTTTGGTTATAGCCACTTACGCCAACAGATTGAGAATGTTATCTTCAAGGAACGGCAGCGTTTGCAGGAATATTTAAGGCATGCGGCTAAACGTATAGCCCAAATAAGCGATTTGCCTACTTTATGGCAAGCGCTCATTCAAGAGGCACGCAAAGCAGTTGATCCGGAATTTGTTGAGCTCTATATTTTATCAAAAGAGGATAAGGCTTTTGTCTTAAATCAAAATAGTATCTTAGGCGATGCCCCTCATAACATTAAACAAATCTCTTTAGACTCTTTATTAATTAAAAACCTTATCCGGCATAAAAGAACAATACTTGTAGAAAGCTCTTTTGGATTGAATTTACCTCTGGAAACCATTGCCGTTGCCTTTTTCGCGGAAGGCGAGCTTTTTGGATTTCTGTTGTTAGGGCCAAAGCCCAAAAAAGCGCTTTATAACGAAGTTGACTTTGTTACCTTTGATATTTTCTCTTCCCAAGCTTCGCTCGCTATTGAAAATGCTAAACATTTTCAGGAGCTAAAACACTCTCAATTAGAACTGCTTCGCCAGGAAAACTTAAAATTCGTCCAGGTATTAGTTAAAGGCTTGGCGCACGAAATCCTTAATCCTTTGACTCCCCTGATGCATAGGATTGAGGATTTGGAGGGCGAGTCTTTGTTGAAATTATATGAAGTGTATGAAAATAATATCCAACAGCTTGGAGAAAAAGAAAGTCTGAAATTTAAAGAATCCCTCTTAGGGTTACGCGACTCAACCAAATCATTAAAAAATAACGCTCAGCATATCCACTTAATTGTTGATATGCTCAATAAAATGCAAAAAGGCGATGAGACAACCATAGGTCCGTTAGACTTGAAATCATTTCTTAAAGATGTTGTGCCGATGTTAGCCTTAGAAGTTGAGCCGCATATACAAGAAGGAATAACTGTTAATTGTGATATTGCGAATAATATCCATCCCATAAGAGGAAACCCCACGTTGTTTAAACAAATTTTTATCAACTTATATAAGAATTCTTGCGAAGCAATGAGAAATTTTCCTACTAAAATAATCAATATTTCCTGTAAACTAGATGCGCAAAACTCAAAAGAAGCCTTGATTGAGTTTTCAGATACCGGTCCGGGCATATCTCCCGCGATTCTTTCAAAAATATTTACCCATGGTTTTACTACTAAAGGCACAAAAGGTTCGGGTATTGGTTTAAGCCAGTGTAAAGCAATAATTGAAAAATTCGGCGGCACGATAAATATAGAATCTAAACAAAACCAGGGAACAAAATTCATTATCAAATTACCTATTTTGGGGGTGGGAAAAAATGTTAGTTAAAATCCTAATTGTTGACGATGATTTAGAAGTATTAAATTCATTAGGCAAAATATTTACCACTTTAATGAAGGGGTATCTGGTGCTTAACGCAACTTCTGCTAACGCTGGTTTAAGTATGTTAAAAGAACAAAGGCCTGATATCGTGATTGTAGATGTCCGGCTTGGGCCTGCTTCAGGAATGGATTTGATTGCAGATTATTGCCAGTGGATAAGCAGCCAAGGGGGCTATAAGCCAATTTTTATCGTGATTACTGCTTATGATGACGCAGTAGCAAAGAAAAGAGCCGAAGAATTTAAGGTTGACGCTTTTTTAATGAAACCATTTAGCAAGGAAACTATACTACATGCAGTTATTGACGGGGTATGCAAGATTTTACATCGAGAGCTAAATATTCTTGATGAAATGCGCAATCACTATAAAATGATATTAGATAAGATTAGCACATTGGATAAGAAATTAAATGGCGAAGAGGGTAACCATGAGTAAAATATTGATAGCAGACGATGAAAAAGAAATTTCTGAAATGATTGGAACGTCACTGCGCCGCTCGGGATATGAAGTTTTTTCTGCTTTAGATGGGAAAACAGCGATAGAAACTGCGAAATGCGAAAACCCCGACGTAATTTTACTTGATCTGCGTTTTCCTAAACCCGGCCTGGATGGTATAGAAATATTAACAGCAATCAGGGAATTTAATAAAGAGGTAAAAGTTATTCTTACTTCTGGATTAGGCGCCGAGGCTAAAGAAATAGAGCAGGCGCAAGGATTAGGTATCAGTAAATTTCTGCCTAAGCCGTTAGATATCGCACAATTAAAAGAAACCCTCAGGGAAATGGTCGGTAATAACACAGCTTAATAGCGGTTTTAAAATGTTATTTTTCCGCAAGAAAAAAGATGAAAAGTTAGAACAAGTAAAGCAAGAAATTTTCTCAAAAATTAAGCCCATATTATCTAAGATGCTTGAGGTAGATGAGGAAAAAATTACCCCAAAAGCCAGAATAGCCGAAGATTTAGGTGCAGACTCATTAGATTCAGTAGATATTACAATAAAATTAGAAGAAGTATTTAATATTGAAATACTTGATGAAGACGTAGAAAAAATGAAAACCGTTGACGATATTCTTACTTATTTAGCACACAATAAAGAAGGTTAACTATGTCCACCTGGCGAGATTTATTCCACACTTTAGCAAATAAGCAGAATTTGATAAGTATAGGCACAAAGGCAACCAAAGAAGCCCTTGAGGATTGCTTAAAAAAAGATGTGTCAAAAGAATTAAAAGAGAAAATACTTGATAATGCTGCAAATGGAAAATATTTTAGCCTATCTTTATCAGCGCAATATTTCCGAAAACGAAAAACGTGCTTCTGTGGTTTTCAAGCAATTCGCCTCAAACAAGGGATAACTTTAACAAGAGCTGGCAATTTCTAATTCCTTCAGTTATGGAAAGAGGCGTGATCCTGGGCGTTTTATTGCAATACGGCATGATCGAAAGTGATGATATAAATTTAAAAATAACGGCGCAGGGGTATAACTTCTTGCAATACATAGGGTTAATTCCTTACCCTTCCCAGGTATAGACGTATTAGTTTTAGATGATGGAAGATAATTTTATGGAGATAATTCTTAATATAATATCGGGCGGTCTTTCTGGTGCGTTGTTAGTATGGCTTTTGCGTAATTGGATTTCTGAGCGCATAAAGGAAAGTATAAAGCACGAGTATGCTCAAAGGCTTGAAGCATATAAGGCCGAGCTTAACTCCAATATGCAGTCAGCATTACACGAACATCAGTTGTATCAACTTCGAACATCCCTCTTTTTTGAACATCAACGCTTGGCGTTTGCTTCTATTCTTAGCCAGATTGCTGAAACTAAACAAAAGTGGTTTGATGTTGGGTATGATTCAGAGTTAGGATGGCAAGAACAAGCACCGGTACCTACTGGCGAATACGACAAACTTAAAAAGTCCTATTATGATCATCAACTTTTTTTAGATCAGGATTGCATTTTCGCTCTTGACCTAGTGCTTGAGGCCATGCGCGATTCATTCCCAGTTCAAGATGGCGATGGCACTTTGCATCATAGAGATTGTGAAGAGCCTTACGAGCGGTTGGTATTTTTGCAAGAACGAGTTGCTCTACTTTTTCAAGAAAAAATAGGGTTCAGGGTGTCGCAAGAAATGAAGATTGAACTCGCGCTTTTAGGGGCAATTAGATTGCTAAATCGTTATCATTTTAAAGATATTGATTTGCCGGTTAAAGGATCTCTGAAATTAACTGCTGATGACAAAGCTTTTGATGCTGTAATCAAGGCGGGCAACAATAAGGTGGAATTGATTTCAAAGCTAACTGAATTTAGGAATCATCTGGAGAAGGAGGGTTTCTTTCATGATGCATGGGAAAAGGCAACCCGATGTCTTAACCTCCTTTCTGCCGAAAAGAAAACGCCCGCGTGAAATTTGAAGCGGTTGGCAAAGAGGTACGAGACTCGTTTGCCCCATTTTATTTAATATAAAACATAGATGATGGTGGTTGGGTAGAAGGAGATTAGATGTCAGAAAAATCCGATTTAACTGTCCAAGAAGTCTTGGGTAATACAGCTTTGACCGATAAAATCCAAGTTTTATATCACTATACTAGCATGGATTCATTAGAGAAAATAATGAAAAATGAGTGCATGCATTTTTCTCATATCTCATGGATGAATGACTATAGCGAATATGATTGGGGTTTAAATATGTTTCAAGAAAAATTGTTAAAAATGGTCAGCGACAAAACAAAGGAAATGGAAGAGAGTTTTAAGAAATTTATTAATATTATAAAAAAGGATAAGGATAAAGATAATCCTTGTGTGGGATCGTTCACGGCTTTAAAAGAATCATTATCTCAATGGCGAGGCTATGGAGATAAGGGTGGTGGTATATGCATAGGTTTTGACGCAGGCCTTATGAAACGAATTTGCAAAGAAAATAATTTTATTATTGGAGATGTATTGTATGGTGATTCCTTTGATGGGTCTTGTTCTAATTTTCTTGCGAAAATTTCTGGTTTTATTTCAGCATATACCAATGATCCAGCAGATGCTTTAGCCAGAGTCGGTATGCTTATTTCTCTTTTAGCTTGTTTTGTTAAACATGAAGGTTTTCAAGAAGAAAAAGAAATTAGAATAGCGATACCCTTCCCAGAAAAGTTACCCAACAAGCTTAAAGGTAAATTATATGTGCCTTATTTTTTGTTTGATTTCAAAGAAAATTTTTCATCAATTTTTAAAGAAATTTGGGTTGGTCCTGCAGCTAACCAAGAACTCTTAGCTAAGTCTGTTTCGCTGCTTATAAATGAGTGTGGTTTGGATGATTCTTGTAAAATCTATAAATCCAATATACCATACAGAATAATATAATTACAAAATAATATTTAGGAATCAATAGTTCACTTTTCTCGGCAATCGCAGTCGTCCTGTTTCAATCCTTCGGATTTCCACAACGGACTTTGTGCGCTTGCCTTCACCCACATAAAGAAAGAGGAATAACACCTTAATATTTCCCCCGCCGCCAGCCGAAAAGGATTTATTGAAAAGGGAAAAAATTGCGCGAAGCGCAAAAGCCTGACGAAAGCGGGTGCCTTGAGGAAGGGTATCAAAACGCTACGACCGCGGGATAAACGTGGTTCCGCAGGCTTGCCGAGCCCCGGAGCCGCCCTAGCGGCGCAGGGAGCGCGAGGCAAGACTGCTTGAGAGAGCGAGCGGCCCAGCGAGCGAGGCAGTGAGCCGAGCGGCAGCGAAGGCGAACGGAGACTCCACCACCCACCAAGCCCGCCCCAGCGGGCGGTGCATATTTCATACCAAAAGCAACGGAAGGATGTTTTTGAGAGACTTGTATAAAACGAACCAAGGGTCAACCGAATGTGCGTATGCAGACTTTTTTTCCGGAATTTGAATTTTGCATAGATTTTTCCTGTCTAAAATATTTGCGCGCGCTTCAGAAAATATAAAATTAAATGGTTCAAAAAAGGCAAAAGAAATTCTTTTTTCCAGATGGGCCGAACCCACCGGCGGGGCGATTTTGATGTTTTTAAAAAGCAGTCCGGCCATCTGCCTTTTGTGTTCAAAACCTACCTTGGTAAGCCCTTCGTCGTAACCGTCAAGAAAGTCCTTAACCCTGTTCAGATACCCCTCGGAGCGCTCACGCTCAAGCGCCAAAAGTTCAATGCCGGCAAGGTTTTTCTTCAGCTCATCTTCGCGCAAACGAAGCTCATCCATCTTAGCATGAAAAACGTCTTCGCCAAGCAAATTATCCAGGTAAGCGTCAGTAAGCTTTCCTTGTTTTTGCTTGTTTTCAACAAGCTCTTGGCGAAGACTGGCAGGGTTTTGGTCAAAAAACGCGGAAAAACTCCCATTTGTGCCAGTCACGGTCGTCCATCGGCTGTCTTTAAACCCCTCACTTTCCACTAAACGAGCAACAACACTGTCAGTCAAGGCTTCAACTTCGGCGGCTTTGACGGCGCGGTTCTTGCACCTAATGCCGTGGGACAGCGGACCGGAACAACGATACCAGCGCTTCTTGATACCGGTATGATGATTAGATATGGAAAGGTTGCCGCAATAATTTGAATTACACTTGGCACAACTTAACAAGCCAGATAAAAGATATTCCTGATTTCTTACTCTTGGCCGCCAAGTGCGTTTTTTATTGGCAAGAAGATTTTGAGCTTTCTCAAAATCTTCCAAGGAAATAATCGGCTGGTGACGGCCTTGGGAAATAATAATTTTGGCAGGGTCATTTTTGACATATTTGAAATGCTTTTTGGTTTTCTGGTTCTTGTCGTAATGCTTTTTATTCCAAATAAGTTGGCCGGTATAAATGCGGTTCTTCAAAACATCACCGATAAACTTATCGTAAAACTTTAAACCGGCGCGGGATTTAAAACCATTGCGATTCAAATAATTAACAATATCCCGCGTGCTTCTGCCTTCAAGATACATCTGATAAATCAACCGGACAACCTTTGCCTCATCATCAACCACCTCAAGAAGCTTTTCCGGCTTGTTATAGTGATACCCAAATGGCGCATACCGAGCGCCCTGCCAATTCCCAGCCTGAACACCTTTAATCATGCCGGGGAATACACGCTCCGCTAACCTATTGCGCTCGAACTCCGCAAAGCTACCCAATTGCTGAAACATCAACTTTCCGGCTGACGTTGTAGAATCAAACGGCTCTGTGGCAGACTTAAACCCCACGCCATAGCCCAAAAGCTCATCAACCAAAATCAGTAAGTCTTTAAGATTCCGGCTAAACCTGTCTATTTTATAAACCAGCACTAACTCAAACCGCTTTGCCTTCGCGTCAGCAAGTAACCCCTGTAACGCAGGTCTGCGTGTTGAATAAGCGCTTATACCATCATCACAGTAAACTTTGAAGATTTCAAAACCTTCACGTTCAGCAAAAGATTCAAGATATTCCCTTTGGACCTCAAGCGAATAGCCTTCTTTAGCTTGATCTTCGGTTGATACGCGAGTGTAAAAAACTACTTTCATGGTTTATCGCTTTCAACTTTAACAAATTTCACTGGCACGTTTGCGCCCTTCTCAATATACTGCGGATACAAACCACAAGGTTGATCGGGTAAATGATAGACCGATGTGATAGTCTGAAGTCCTGCCCATGAAGCAATTGCGACATAATGATCGTAGGCATCTGTTTTAGAAACTTTCCATACATCGCCAGATTGGTCAGGAAATATAATATTATCATCTGCATTAAGGTGAGGTGATCCGTCATGAGTACAATAGCGAAAATTGCGCCATAACACTACCTGAGAATGTTTCGGTATAAGAAACCCTTCGCACTTGTAATCCACTGTCGCAGTAGCAATAGTTGTGGATGTAGCAAGACAAACACAGTTAAATTTATATTCATACTTATCAAATAATCCAGGCGACAAATACGATATAAAAGGGTCATCTGGATTGAAGATTTTATAACGCCCCTCACCAACTTCTTTTAAAATATCAGTATATTTTTTTTCATCCCACAGTTTCTTTTTCATCTATTTCACTCCTCAATCAATTCCTACGACTCTGCTTTAATTTTTCATAATAGATTAAATATTGTCATTGCACTTCAAGAGAATAATTCTCCTACGCTTGGTCTTCGGTTGAGACTCTAATATAAATCCCTATAAACATATTCATTGCCTGATATTAAGAATTGAGAACATCATTGAACCATCTTTTACCATCGCCTTTAAGGTCGTAAATTACAATATCTTGCGTTATCGCATGTTCTGAAGCCATTATATAGTCATTTTCCTCTAAAAACTTGAATAAAGCATATGCTACTATTGGCTTACAATTAACTTTTTGAGATATCTCCTTGCTGGACATAATATTATTTTTTAATATCTCATAGGCTATACTTTTTACTATTTCTCCAAAGTTTCTTAAATATAATTCACAATACTTAAGAAATCCGGATATCGAAATACTAAGATGATAGGTTTTTGGATCACCAAGATGTTTTAAAATTTTCAAAAAATATCTTGATTCCAACACATCTAATGATTCAAAAACATCCTCTTGAGAAATTTTATATTTTTCTGCATTTTTTATAACTTCTGCTATGGTTTCTACAATCATTCCCACATCTTCCTTTGCAATAATAATGTCCCCCAATATTTCAAGAATTTTTGAGTCAACAGGTTGCAACCCTACTTCTCTTGACGATTCAATAATGGATTTAGGTAATAGGAGTTGCAAAGGTGTATCCCCATTTTCTTTGAGTAAGCTCTCATTTTTTGAAATAAATTCTTCCACTAAAGAACGATTAATGTCATCAATATTATCTAGAATCCACCTTGAAACTGCAATCTTAAGGCTAGTTAACCCCGAGTAAGAGATATGTTCCAATCCTTCTATATCAGTAAACTTTTCACTCTCTGTACGTAACAAAAGACAAACTTTCATGCCTAATCCATGCATTAATCCATATTCATAAGCAACACTATTACTTGCAGAAGATATGTCTACAATTCCAAATCTACATATTTTTACTAATTTGCAAACCTTACAAAGGACTGCATTGCAAGTTAACCTGTCTTTAGCGACGACCGGGTTAAACCCAAATTCTTTCAATAATTCTCTTAAAGCTAATTCACAATCTTCATAGTTAGTATATGGGATATCAATAAAAATATTTTTCTTAGAAAAATCCTGATCAATTTTTGTTTTCAAATCGCATGTCTGTTTTGCTAAAGGCCCGCAAGGGATATTGACCATCTGAAATTCATCTTCTTTCCTCCCATGACCTAAATTAATATTTTCAGCATAATCATACACGCAATCTGGCATTTTTGTCTGTAGAAAAAAATCTTTTCTTAGTTCATCAACAATATCATAGATTTCTTTATTTTTAGTTTGCAAAACGCGTGGAATTTTTATTTCTTGACACTCTTTTTCTTTTTTAAGAACCACGGCAATAGCTGCCGCTTTCAGATAACCCAGACTAACGTCAGAGGCTCCTCTTTCCTCAAAACTTTTATGTTTATTGTAATAGGACAATAATCCTTCGATATGTTCCAGTTCATTTTCAATCTCTGATTGAGGACCATGTTTTTCTATAATATCTTCCAGAAACATTTTTAGGTCTTTAAGTCCGACCTCTAAAACCTTATAAAACCAATCTTCTCGAACAAAATGGACCATAACATCATTATGCCAATCTCGCTTTTCATCCAAAATTTGTTTAGCAATCGGAAATTTAGGGATAAGACCAGCTTTTCCTAATGAGATATAAATTTTAAATTTAATACTCCCCTCTAATCCACGATAATAATCAGAGTTATGATCACTTTGCAGAGCTTTATCAAAATCATCCATATCATCGCGCCCGAAAATGATATTACATGATTCTCCGTTATTTTTGACGTTAAAAGAATAGTTAAAATGGTTTTGCTGATGGATATCGATTGCCACCCCAGGAAGGATATTTTGAATTAAATCGTTAATATATCTAACTGCTTCTTTATTTTCCATTAGAAATTCTCTAACTTATCACGCCACTCTTTAATCTTTTTTAAATCAATTTCAGTGAAAACCGGATACCCCTTATAATCTCGCTTAGGCGTAGCCCAACCCTTCTTTATCCAATAATAAAGGCCCTGACGAGTTAAACCCAATTCTTTAGCCGCTTCGCTAAGATTATATCTTTTCTCCATTGTCGTTACTTTACAGCACTTTACACTATGTGTCAAGGTAAATTATTAAGGGGAGGGAATTGGCTCGTCGCGCAGGGAGCGGATGCGCCTCTGGCGCAGGAGCCCGAGCAGTGAGACAATTTTGGGTGGGTGGGGGTAATTCTCCTCCTCTGATTTTTAACGACAATTCGGGAATTGGCGTGCGGATTGCGAGCCGCGCAGGCGAGCAAGACGGAAAACATCAAAATCGCCCCGCCGGTGGGTTCGGCCCATCTGGAAAAAAGAAT
>JALOCC010000086.1 GCA_023227945.1 Candidatus Omnitrophota bacterium | reverse complement strand
AGATGGACAATCGTTGGTTTGGGATGACGAACTTGAATGCTTAGTACCATCAGACATTAGTTTTGGACCAACAGGACCTACTGGGCCAGATGGGGAATCTATTACAGGACCTACTGGGCCAGATGGGGAATCTATTACAGGACCTACTGGGCCAACTGGGGAATCTATTACAGGACCTACTGGGCCAACTGGGGAATCTATTACAGGACCTACTGGGCCAACTGGGAGTTCTGTAAGTGAGATATCTCACTTTTCTTCAATGGATGGGGGGGGAGCTTCAGATGTAATTGCTCTTCAATCCGGCTCCTCTACTCAATGGTCTGCTCATGGTGTAATGTCTGCTCCATTTGGTCAAATTACTCCGGTAGTTTCTCAATCAACTATTGGGTTTATCGCGACACAGGTAGTTAGTGGAAGTTTTATATCAGCAATCTATAAAGTAGAAGCAAGCGGTGTTCATTCATTAATATGTGAGAGCGCGATAACAGCATTTCCAGCAAGTGTAGCGTGGACAAGTTCAGTAGTTTTATCAGTAGAAAGTGGACTATACATATCAGCAAATGAAAGAGTATATATGGTTATTATGACAAACGCAAACGGTGTTTCATTGGCCGGTAAATCAGCTAGTAACCTGAATCTTCAACCCTATGTAGCTGGAATAAAAACAAACATGGGAGTTCTTACTGCTGCCCCAAAAACGATACAATGGGAATCAGAAACAAATACACGCCCATTCATATACATGACTAAGTAAGGAGAATATTATGATAGGTTTTAATACTGTAAATGAACTAAATGCTTACGTAGGAAAAGACGGGGAAATTAATTATGTTGGGTGTGATCGCTATCGTTATAATTTAAATGAGAGAAGTTGGAAACCCTATAGTCCAATACGAACTAGCCTTGCCCCGTCTTTAAGTTCTATCACTAGAAGTGGTTCTTTTCGAACGGATCTAAACTCAGGAAATAGTCTATCTGTAACATCGACCGATCCTTTACTTTCCAATTTTACTTCCAACAAATTGATGTCTTGTCTAATTGGAAAACAACCTGCTAGATGGTACGCTTTTTGTGATTCATACGGTTCGTCAATAACACCAGATAATGATGGAATAAGTCAGCATATAACGATAAACAAAAGTCTATCCGTTACTAGCGTATTACAAGGTGACTCAACAGCCGGTGAATATCCTTATTCTGGTGTCGGCTTCGACTTTACTTATAACGACGATGGGATTGCTCAATCAGTTAAAAACGCTTTAGATATTTCCACGTACACAGGAATAACACTTACCTATTCAAGCTCTCAAATATTAAAACTTTGTTTGCAATCCCAAGAAAGTGGTGACGGTGCTGATTGGTTTTATTCACTTCCTTCAACATCAGGGGCTCAGTCTACAGTTACTTTACTTTGGTCCCAGTTTGCGCAACCCACATGGGCTACAGGGACACAGATCAGGACTATCCCTACTGACCGAATCACAAATGTGACTCTTCAGTATGACACAGAACAAAGCACGATCACGTTTGGGGTGTTTAGCGTTTACTTAAAAGGTACTGGTGCATTTCTTACTCAAGGCATTACTCTTGACAGCACATATGAAGATACATGCCTAGAAGAAATTGACGCCTGGTTCGATGCCTATTATGTAGAAAGTTCAGACTCTCGATACGGGCGTATTAAATGGCTTGATGATAATCATAGTGATCCATTAGTTACTGTATCAGAAGGTATGGGTTATGGTATAAAATTAGCTGTAATTGCTTCTGGTTTAGGAGATTCAGAAATCTATCAAAAAAGAGTTGATAGGCTCCTTGCATTCTGGAATAACAACCTTGATTCCAATGGTCTTATGGATTGGCAAGTTTCTGGATTTGGTCACACAGTTGTAGGAGCAGGAAGTGCAACAGATGCAGATTTAGCAATGGCATTCGCATTGATTTGTGCATATGAAAAATTCTGTGACCCCAAATATTTGACTGCTGCGAGAGTTGTAATAAATGAAATTTGGGCGCACGATCTGTATACTACCTCTGGAGGAAAAGTATTGCTTGCCCCAGGTGATGCATGGCATGACTATTTCAATCCCTCCTATTTTATACCAGCAGCACTTTTGACGTTTGAAATTTACGACACGGCTCATGATTGGGCAACCGTATACGCGGACAACTTGGCATTACTGCTGGCTAATCAAACGGCACATGCTTGCTATGGGTTGCCTAGCGATTGGTGTTCGGAGGACGGTACCCCCGTAATTGGATCAGGCACTATTGTTGCATTCGGTTATGAGGCGTGTAGAGTAATTGATAATATGGCTTCTGGTTATAATATTTATTATGAACCAGCTTTATTATCTTATTTGCAAACAATTGCATCAAATACTAATTTATTAAGCAGAGCTTTAGGTACTGACCCTGTGGCAGATCTTAGTTTAAGAATTACTCCTACTGCTTGGGGTACGGAAAATAATAGTCTCGGTCTAATAAGTATTTTACCAGCATTTGAACTATGTTCTACAATTTCTCAAGAAGAAATTCAAACGTTAATTGACACCTGTTTTGCTTTAACTGATGAAAGAAATGATTATTACAAAGAAGCATATAAATGTGTTATTTTATCAGTAATGACAAATAAATGTAATAGATATGCAACTGATTTAGGAGCGATCGCAAAGCAAGGATATGTGATTGATTTTGAACCTCCAGAATCTTCTACAGGAGCAAAAAGAATAAAACTTCTTATAGAGGATTCTGAAGAACCAATACAAATTAAAAATGTTGAAGAAGAATTAAATTATGAAGTAGAAAGATCTACAGGTGTAGAAGCTACACTGTCTAGTTCTATTTCAAGTGAAGTAACAAGAGCACAGAATTCTGAGGAACTAGCATTAAAGAAAGCAAGTAATTTATCAGACGTAGCTAGTGTATCTACCGCTCGTTTAAATATATCTGCTGTTGGGTATGAACCAACGGATACATATCCAATAACATCCCTAAGAGCAGTAACGTCTGCACCAACAGAAAACATTATTCAAGGTACTCTGTACATAGTTATGGAATGAGGTTTTATGTCAGGAAGTAGCAATATAAAATTGGGCGGTGCTAATAATACTTTTTCATTTGCTAGTGCCACTTCAATTAAATTCGCAAATTCTTCGTCTACGTTGAAGAATGTTAAAGGAATATACTATGCAAAAACGTCTTCTGTAGATGGTTTAGTTAACATGTGGTCTAGTCAATAGGTAGACCCAAAACCAGTACAACGTACATGGTATGATAAGGATACCATAGCAGGTATAGCGCTGGTAATGATAAAATTAAATAAAATTGTTAAAGCATCAATACCTAAATAATGGATAAAAAGTGTTTCATATGTTATTACAGCTTTATTATATATAATCGGGTTTGTTAGTTATGATAATATCAGTTTCTGTTGGAACTGTAATTATTAGGATCTATGTGATATAATAATTCATTATAGAATGTGATAACCACAAATATTATTGTTTATTTGTTCTATATTAAAAATACATAGTAAATAAAAGTCTATAATATTTTTCATTATAGTTATAAAAATATTGGTGTTTTTGTTCTTATTATAAACTATGTTATATGCAAAATAACTATATAGAACACGTTATAATTAAATTACCAAAGATTTCAATTGATAATATAAATAATGCAATTGTTCCAATTGTAAATGATATAGATAATACTAAATTATTTGGTCGAATTTATTTAAATGATATTATTAGTACTGTACCAACAGGACCAACGGGTAGTTCTGGTGAGTCAATTACAGGACCAACAGGTGTTTCAGGTCAATCAATCACAGGACCAACAGGTGTTTCAGGTCAATCAATCACAGGACCAACAGGTGTTTCAGGTCAATCAATCACAGGACCAACAGGCTTAAAAGGAGCGACTGGAGCTAGTGGATTATCCATAACAGGTCCAACAGGTGTTTCAGGTCAATCAATAACTGGACCAACAGGTGTTTCAGGTCAATCAATAACTGGTCCAACAGGCTTAAAAGGAGCGACTGGAGCTAGTGGATTATCCATAACAGGTCCAACAC
>JALOCC010000028.1 GCA_023227945.1 Candidatus Omnitrophota bacterium | reverse complement strand
CATCATAAGGATGATCTCGTATAAACCGTGCTTATGCGTATTATTAGAGGCACTGGCCTTAAGGGCCTTCGGGCATTTTTGCCTAAATCAAAATTCAGGAGTTTAACCATAATCAGGCCGCTTATTGAGCTGCATAAAAAAGATATCCTTAAGTGGCTGGAAAGTAAAAATATATCTTATTGTGTAGATAAAAGTAATTTTGAGGATAAGTTTCTGCGTAACCGTATAAGGCTTAAACTTATGCCACAGCTATGCGAAATTAACCCTAGCATAGCGCAAAATTTATATAATCTAAGCATTAATACAGCACTGGATTACGATTTTATTTATACATTTTCCCGCAAAGAGTTTGAGAAACTAAAAAGAGGAGAAACAAAAAGAGAAATAAAGCTTGATTTAGAAGGGCTTAAAAAAAACCACCCGGCTATACTTAACAATATAATAAGAATAGCAATTGAGGAATTAAAGGGAGATACGCGCAAGCTGGAGCTTAGGCATCTTGATGAAATAAAAGACCTGATTGAAAACAGGCCTTCCGGGAGTGTAGTCCATCTGCCCGGGCTTTCCGTCCGCAAAGAAGAAAAACGCCTCATTATACAAACCTTGATTTTATAATCTTATAAAGTATAATACCTTACCTATGGAAAAGAAGAAGAAAAAAGAGCAAGCTCCGCGGCCGAACCTTTTAAGGGGGGGATTTTTTTGGATTCTGATTTTTCTAGGCATAATGTATATTACCAATCTTTTTAATGCCGGAATGGGTGGATTAGTTAAGAAACTAAGTTACACAGAATTCTATTCTAAGCTCGAGAATAACCTCGTTAATCCGGAAATCAAATCCGTAAAGAAAACCGAAAATACCATTCAGGGAGAATATACCGAAACTGCCGGCGGAGGAAAATTTTATGTTTATGTACCGGAAGAAGACAAAGACCTTATTGCGCTTTTAAGAAAGAACGTAAAAAGCTTCGAAATCGAGCCCCCACGTACATTCCTTACGCAGTTGCTTTTTTCCCTTATCCCAATGGGCCTTCTAATAGCATTTTTTTGGTATGTTTCCTATAAAGGTAATCAGCTTGGTTCACGCGTATGGACTTTCGGAAGAAGCCGCGCGCAGATTATAGAAAAGGAAAAAGCAACACGTATTACCTTTAAAGATGTTGCCGGAATAGATGAGGCAAAAGAAGAGTTAACGGAAGTCATAGAATATCTTAAAGACCCGAAAAGGTTTCAACGCCTCGGTGGGCGCATTCCAAAGGGAGTTATACTGGTGGGCCCTCCGGGATGCGGTAAAACCCTTCTTGCGAAAGCTGTAGCAGGCGAGGCTGAGGTGCCATTTTTTAGCATAAGCGGTTCTGATTTCGTAGAAATGTTTGTCGGTGTCGGTGCCTCACGCGTGCGCGATCTATTCGAACAGGCAAAAAAAGCTGCCAAAATAGGAGGAAGGGGTTGTATTATTTTTATTGATGAAATAGATGCAGTAGGCAGGCAGCGTTTCGCAGGAATCGGCGGCGGACACGATGAAAGAGAGCAGACTTTAAATCAGTTGCTTGCGGAAATGGATGGTTTCCAGACAGAAGAAGGCATAATCGTTATGGCAGCAACAAACCGGCCTGATGTGTTAGACGCAGCGCTTCTTCGCCCGGGCAGATTCGACAGGCACGTAATTGTAACCCTCCCGGATATTAAAGGCAGAGCTGAAGTGCTTAAGGTGCATACAATAAAAGTAAAGCTTGCGGAAAATGTTGATTTAAAATCTATAGCAAGTCAGACTCCCGGATTTTCCGGAGCAGACCTGGCAAACCTTTGTAACGAAGCAGCTCTTTTAGCGGCAAGGCATAATAAAGAATCAGTAGAGCAGACTGATTTTGAAAAATCAATTGAAAGGCTGATGATTGGCCCTGAGAAGAAAAGCCACATTATGTCAAAGAAGGATAAGGAAATTACGGCAATACATGAAGCAGGGCACGCTCTTATATCGCTACTGATGCCCGAACTTGACCCGCCAAAAAGAATTTCAATAATCCCAAGGGGAGTTGCCGGCGGCTATACCTTTGCTCCTCCCTTAGAAGATAAACATCATTGGTTTAAAAATGAAATACTCGCGCGTATTATTTTTGCCCTTGGCGGAAGAGCCTCTGAAGAGATAAATCTGCACGATATAACAACCGGCGCGCAGGATGACCTTGAAAAAGCAACTCAAATGGCGCGGCACATGGTTACAAAATTCGGTATGTCGGAAAAACTTGGTAATATTACTTTAGGCCGGCGCGAAGGCCCGGTATTTTTAGGTAGAGACTTGCTTGAAGAAAAAAACTATAGCGAAGAAACTGCCCGAATAATAGACGAAGAAGTAAAAAAAGTTATAGATGAATCATTCGCAAAAGCAAAAGCATATATTTTACAAAATCAAGATAAACTTAAAGCGCTATCGGACGCTTTACTTAATAAAGAGGTTATCGATGGAGAAGAAGCAAAGAAAATAACTGGCCTGAGAAATACAAGCAGTGAAAAAGAAGAACCTGCGGTTTAATTACCTTCAAACTTCAAAACTGTAAATGATAATCACTCCTCTTAGAATAGAAAACGAAAAAAACGCAAAAGGCTTATTGTCTTCGGTAGGCGTAAGCTGCGAAGGCATAGATATACTTTCTCCCAAATGTGTATATAGCGCTTTTAGGATTGAGGGCATTAAGTCATGGGAAGCAAATATCATAAAGCAACATTTGCTTTCTCTGGGAAGCGACAGCGCTGTTGAGAGGAGTGCGTTAGTTAAGAATATAAAGACGGATACTGTAATATTCGGCAGCATAACCCAACTTAAAAAATTATGTGAAAAGCTGAAGAATCAGCCTTTTACTCTTAAAGAAATTTCACAAAGCCTGTCTTTGTATCTGGATAATTTATTCAAGCAGGAATTTATTTTAAGGGCACGCGATAAAACAATAAAAATAAAAAAACCCCTTATCTGCGGTATAATTAATCTAACAACCGATTCTTTTTCCGGGGATGGTTTGCTTATTGAGGCCAGCGGCCGCAAGCTTAAGGATTTGGTTTTACGAAAAATAGAGGAAATGGTTACTTCCGGCGCAGCAATGATTGATATGGGCGCTGAATCATCAAGGCCCTATTCTAAGCCTATAATGGAAAAAGAAGAAATAGCAAGGCTCGCCCCGGTTATTTGCGCCGCGAGAAAAAGATTCAAAGAAATTTTGATTTCCGTAGATACCAACAAATTAAATGTGGCAAAGGTAGTTGCCGAGGAAGGGGCAGATATAATAAACGATATTACTGCTTTACGTAAATCCCCCGGCATTATAAACTTGATAAAGAAACATAAGCTTGGAGTTATTTTAATGCATATGAAGGCTAGCCCCTTGACTATGCAGGTAAATCCGAAATACAAAAAAGTGACGGAAGAAATTATCAGTTTTTTTAAGGAAAGAATTTCGATGCTAAATAAGGAAAAAATCAATCCGGAGCAAATTCTAATTGACCCCGGTATAGGTTTTGGCAAAACCACTCAGGATAATCTTAAAATTATAAATGAGCTTTATAAGTTTAAAATTTTCGGCCTGCCTATTTTTATAGGTTTATCTAGAAAATCTTTCATAGGTAAAATTACCGGTAAAAAAGCAGACCAGAGGCTTTACGGAACAATTGCCTCTGGGATTATCGCTGTATTACGAGGGGCAAATATTTTAAGGGTTCATGATGTTAAAGAAAACAAACAAGCGCTCGACTTAGCGGCAAGCATAATTAACAACTAACTTATGTTTTTAAGATTCCTTAATCTAAAAACTGTTTTTGAGATTATTATCCTTTGGATAGTCATCTACAGGGTAGTTGTGTCGCTTCAGGGTACAAAAGGTGCCTATCTTATAAGGGGAGTTATAGTATTAATAGCTTCTTATTTTATTTTCCAAAAATTAAATTTAACTGTTTTAAGCTGGCTGCTTACCAACTTTTTCGCTTTTTATTTAATAATTATAGTAGTTATATTCCAGCCGGAACTAAGAGAAGCTCTTATAAGGCTTGGCCAACGCCACATTTTTTATAAAGGCCTCGGCAAAGAGGAAATAGAAAAGATATTAAGAGAAATTGTTTCAGCTGTCAGCATACTCTCAAGGAAAAAAACCGGCGCACTTATCGCGATAAAAAGAGAAATGGGCCTTAATGATTACATAGAAAGCGGTGTTTTGATTAATGCCGATTTAACCTCTGAGTTGCTGCAAAATATATTTCATCCCCTGGCACCGCTGCACGACGGAGGGCTGATTATTGACGGCGCTAAAATAATTGCCACCAGCTGTCTTTTTCCGCACAGCGAAAGTTTGAACCTGGAAAAAACTTTAGGTATGCGTCACCGGTCAGGAATAGGCCTTTCCGAGCATAGCGACGCTTTGGTTATAATAGTTTCAGAAGAAAACGGGCAGGTATCGTTAGCTATAAACGGCCAGCTAACTGGAGATTTAACACCGCAAGACCTTCTTACTATTCTAAAAGGGCAATTAAGTAAGTGAGGATATAAATATGAAGCTTTTTCGATTAAGAAAAATAAACCTAAAAGAACTTGTAACTTACAATTTTTGGCTTAAGCTAATTTCCTTGGTTTTGGCAATAATTGTCTGGTTGTACGTAAGCAGCGAAATAACTAAAGGCGTTAAAATTTGATACACAGATGATCACAGATGGTAGACGCAGATGATCACAGATAAAAATCTGCGATTATCTGTATACTAAAAAAGATGAAATTAGGCGTTAACATTGACCATATAGCCACTTTAAGAGAAGCCAGAGGCACAGTCTATCCTGATCCGGTTGTCGGCGCCTTACTTTGCGAATACGCAGGATGCAATTCAATAGTTGCGCATTTACGGGAAGACCGCCGGCACATAAAAGAAAGAGACATCTTATTTATTAAAAAAGCAATCAAAGTGCCTTTTAATATGGAAATGTCCGTAAATAAAGACATAGTTGATTTTGCCTTAAATATTAAGCCCGAACAATCTACGCTTGTTCCGGAGCGCAGGCGCGAACTTACTACCGAAGGCGGGATTGACCTTATGAATCGTAATAATTATAAAAAAGTAGAGAAAGCGGTTGAGAGTTTAAAACAGGGCGGTATCGTTGTAAGCCTTTTTATAGACCCAAATAAAAAGCAAATTGAGAAAGCAAAAAAAACAGGCGCGGACCTGATTGAATTTAATACCGGAAAATACTCTGAAGCTAAATCAGTAGCAGGGGTAAAACGAGAATTGATAAAAATAAAACAAGCTGCCAGGTTTGCCAAAACTTTAGGGTTTTTTGTTGCCGCCGGCCACGGCCTTGATTATGAAAACGTAAAAGACATAGCTAAAATAAAAGAGATAGAAGAGCTTAACATAGGCCATTCAATAATCTGCCGTTCAGTATTTGTAGGCCTGGTTGCGGCAGTTGAGGAAATGTTTGGGCTGGTAAGTTAATTTATAAGTAAAATGGTAATGGGCATAGGCATAGATATGGTTAAGGTGGGGAAAATGCAAAGCGCCATTGAAAAGTGGGGTAAGGATTTTCTTAAGCGCGTTTTTGATAGTAAGGAACTGAAAAATATATCTGACGGAAAAATGTATTATCAGCGTTTGGCTGCCAGATTTGCCGCAAAAGAGGCAGTGATTAAGGCGATTTCAAAAGAATACCCACTGGCATTAAACGACATAATAATACTTAATCGTAAAAATGGCGCTCCTTATTGTGAGTTCAAAAAAAAGCTTGATGTAGAAATTTTACTTTCAATAAGCCACATTGAGGATTATGCTGTGGCTTGTGCTGTTGCGCAGAAACACAGATGATCGCAGAAGCAAAACAGATGATCGCAGATTTTGAGAAAGTATCATGTAACACGTCTTTAAAAACGTGTTACATGCTACGTGTGGCGTGATACGTAATCTGTGTTAATCTGTGTAAAGCAAAAATAAGATGAAGCTGCCGAAACAACTAATAAAGCGTAAACTTGACACCTATAAAGGCGATTATGGTTATGTTTTTGTTTTGGGAGGCTCGCCGGGGCTAACCGGAGCAGTTTCTTTATGCGCAAATGCCGCTTTAAGGATGGGCGCGGGTTTAGTAAGAGCAGCAGTTCCCGCATCCCTCGGTAATATACTCTCAACTAAACTTACAGAAGCGACAAGCCTTTTTCTTAACGAAGAAAATGGTTATCTTTCGGAAAAAGGCTTTCAGCAAATAACCGATTTGTTAGAAAGGATAGACGTAGTTGCTTTAGGTGGAGGAGCTTCTCAAGCTCCATGTGCTCAAAAGCTACTTTTAAAAGTAATTAAGAATGTCGACAAGCCAATGGTTATAGACGCAGATGCTTTAAACGCAATTTCTACTGTTTTAACCGTTTTGAAAGAAAGAAAATCAAAAAATATAGTTTTAACTCCGCATCTGGCTGAATTTTCCCGCTTAACCGGGCTTACGCTTAAAGCAATAAAAGCAAAAAGAAAAGAACTTGTCAAGGAATTCGCTTTTAAGTATAATTTAACCCTCATTCTTAAGGGCAATCGCACCCTTGTAAGCAATGGCAAAACGTTATTTGAAAATAATACCGGCAATCCCGGTATGGCAACAGCAGGTTGCGGCGATGTGTTGACAGGTATTATTGTCGGCTTAATGGCTCAAGGTATAGATGTACTTACGGCAGCGAAGTTTGGGGTGTATATACACGGCTTAGCCGGTGATTTAGCTGCAAAAGATAAAACCGAAACCTGTTTGATTGCTTCCGATATAATTGAGTATTTACCGAAAGCAGTAAAGAGATTAGCAACACGTAACACGTAACAAGTAACACGTATCACGTTTCTAAAAACGTGTTACCTCCACTCCAAGTGGACTCACCTAAATATTTTTATATGGTGGCGAGGATACATGTGACGTGATACATGATAAATGCGCCCAGGTAGCTCAGTTGGTAGAGCAGGGGTTTTGTAAACCTCAGGTCGAAGGTTCGAGTCCTTTCCTGGGCTTTAAACACAGATGGTCACAGATTGGAAATCACAGATGAGCACAGATAGATTGTGTATCACGTCGCACGTAACACGTATCACGCCTTTTTAAATTCTCTGTTTATTCAATGACGTGTTACGTGATACCTGTTACCTGATACTTTCTCAAATCTGTGATCATCTGTTTTGTAAATCTGTGATTATCTGTGCAAAACGATCTGTGAAAAACGGGCAGGTTCCTGAGCGGTCAAAAGGGACAGACTGTAAATCTGTTGTGCTTGCACTTCGGAGGTTCAAATCCTCCCCTGCCCATTCTTCTTCGCCTTACACTAATTTAAACCACCGGTAAGGCTTCGAAGGAACAGGTTCTTTTGTTTCGCCGGGCGAAGAAGAATGCTCCTGCGAAGCCGCACCGAAGTATTATGGTGGCGAATGGCGAAGCAGGGCATATAATTTACTGATGATTTGCTGGCATTGATTAGCCTGACAAAATTTTAGTTTATAGCAGCGGATATTTGGATGCACCACAAAGAATCTTCGGCTTCGCCGAAGGGCGCATACAAATCCTCCCCTGCCCATGTCTGATAGCTGGAATAACGCGGGCGTAGTTCAATGGCAGAACACTAGCCTTCCAAGCTGGATATGTCGGTTCGATCCCGATCGCCCGCTCCATTTAGTCCATAGTCGACAGTTAATAGTCCACAGAATTAAACTATGGGCTATGGTCTATTGACTGTGGACTATTTATGCTTTAATAACTATCACAAATAAAGAAGAGGAGAAGAGTTGAAAGAGACAGTATCTATATTAGGTGCGGGAAGCTGGGGAACAACTCTGGCGGTAATTCTTTCCGAAAAAAGCAACCTTCAAATAACTTTATGGTCTCCATTTGAGGCAGAAGTTAAAAAAATAATAAAGAATCAAGAGAACAAAGATTTCCTTCCTTCAATAGAAATACCCTTCAATGTTTGTGTTACTTCAGACTTAAAAGCTGCGCTGCTTAACCGCATTATTATAATCGCGGTTCCGGTAGAGCATTTGAAGCCTGTTTTAAGAAGAATCAATGATGCGAAGGTTAAATTTAAAAATAAAATCTTTATAAGCGTAATGAAAGGTATCGAGATAAAAAGCCTCAAGCGGCCAAGCGAAATAATAAAACAGGAATTAAATATCAATTCCAAACAAATAGTAGTTTTGTCCGGGCCGACAATAGCAAAAGAAGTAGCAAAAAATATTCCTACGGTTGCTACTGTTGCATCGCATTCTTCTAAGAATGCAGAAAAAATACAGGAATTATTTAAAGAAACAAATTTAAGGTTATATACTAATAGTGATGTGGAGGGAATTGAAACAGCTGGCGCTTTAAAAAATGTAATAGCAATTGCTTGCGGTATATCCGACGGTTTAGGCTTCGGTACAAATACAAAATCAGCGCTTATTTGCCGAGGCCTCAAGGAAATGATGCGTTTTGCCCGAGCTTTAAAAATAAATGAGAAAGCCTTTCTTGGTATAAGTGGGATAGGTGATTTATGTACTACTTGTTTTTCTATGTTTTCAAGAAATCGCTATGTTGGCGAGAAAATCGGAAAAGGTGAAAAGATTGATAATATATTGAAAAATATGAAAATGGTCGCAGAAGGTGTGACTACTGTAAAATCGGTTTACAATTTGAGCAGAAAATATAAAATAGATATGCCGATAACAAGAGAAATCTATTATATGCTTTATAAGAATAAATCGCCAATAGCGGCTGTAAAAGATTTAATGAATCGCCCGCTTAAGGCTGAATAGCGGTTTCGGAAAGTTTATAAAATAGAGGAGGTTCAAAAATGAAAAAGGTATTATTTGTTTTGTGCGGTTTTCTGATTATGTGCAGTTATGGTTGCGAAAGTAATAAAACAAGAGTTGCCGAAGGTGCTGTAATTGGCGGTCTTATTGGGGGTGCGGCAGGAGGAATTATAGGGCATCAAAGCGGTCACGGTGGAGCAGGCGCTGGCATAGGCATTGCAGCGGGAGCGCTTACAGGAGCGCTTGTAGGAAGCCAGATTGATAAACCTCAAAAGCAGGAAACTGTTGAAAGCGCAGCTCAAACCATTGAAGAAAAATCTCCCGAAACCAAACAGCTTTCTATGCAGCAGATAATAAATATGAGTAAGCAAGGTTTAAAAGACGATGATATAATCAAAGAAATCCGCTCCACAGATTCAAAATTCAACCTTTCGGCAGAAGGTATTAATTACCTGAAAAAGGAAGGTGTGGGCGAACGAGTCATCTCTGCAATGCAGGGAAAATAATTGATTTATTCTTGACAGCCCCAGTATTACACCGGGGCTGTTTCTTTTACATTGGTCGGTGAATTATTCCTGTTGTGGAATAACAATGGGATGGTAAAATTATATAATAAATTGTTAGTATGGGTGATTTTGGCATTGAATGGCAAACAATTAAAAGAAGTTTTTTGGCATATTTTTATGAGTTGGTGCATTTTAATTTTTCTGTTACCAACCCGGTATTTTGGCTGTTTTTCCTTATATTGTTATTCGTTTTATTAAAGTCCTGGAAAATAAAAAAAGCATTTTCTTTCTGTTTTGTCATTGCATTGATATTGTTGAGTGTTACAAAGATAGAGAATTATATAATGAAATTATTCAGGAAAAGCGGCGAATCGTTTGACCCACTAGTAACACGCATATCTTGCATTATTTTTATTCTTGTTGTAGCGCTATATTATTTTTTTATAGCGGGAAACGATGACTGAATTTATTTTAAGGAAGAAGTATGTATTGCGAAATATGCAAGAGTTTACAAACAGAGGGTAAAAGCGAATTGTTAATTTTTTCAGCTCGTGCCTATGCGCAGGTTGTTTCAATTTTAAAGATATCCAAAAATAACCCTGTAGAGAAAATCAATGAAGAAAATTCATGTATGTCACTATGTATAAAATGTTTGCAAGGGTTTTAATTAAAAGGAGGAAAATATGATAAGAAATATCGTTACTCTTTTTGCGGCAGGTGTATTTGTTGTATTTTTTTCTTCCATCTGCCTCTGCCAGGATAATGTTAATACCCCCGTTAGTAACAGCAGCAGCATAACTGACAAGGGTGCGGATAAAGATACTGTTGGGGGAAAGACCGAAGAGAAAAAGGTAAAAACGGATGAAGAAATAAAAAAGGAAAAAGAGAAGGCGGAAGAAAAGAAAGAAGAAAAGAAAGAAAAAAAGAAGGAAGAAATGGAAGAAGAAACGGAAGAAGAAAATCCGTCAGCCTCAGAAGAAACTCTTGATGCATGGGATGACTCCACGCCGGCAGGAAGCGATCTTGATAGTGACGGAAGTATTAATATTTGGAAAGATGACCAGGGTTTCATAGATCGTTGATTTATCTTGCCTCATAAACAGCGGATCATTTGCGCGAATCTTGTTCTTTACAGCCTTAAAAAGCCTAGTATAATAAATAAAATCAATCATTTTAGCGCATAAAGAGGTTTTGTTTCTTTGAGATTACACATGTTGGTTTAAAGGGGCTAAACCCCTAGATTTCCAATCGGGGGGTAGCGCAGTCCGGATTAGCGCACTTGCATGGGGTGCAAGGGGCCGAGAGTTCAAATCTCTCTCCCCCGATTTTGAATTTTGATAGAGAATCGTGTTACTTGTCATAGCAAATGAATAACTAAAGTTAATTATGGCAATTATGCATTTTGCTATAACTTTTCGAAGAGGGTTAGGGCAGGCAGGAGCGAATTTAAGTTCTTGCTTTTAAGGAGGTAAGAATATGGAGAAATATACAGGAGCAGAAAGAAGAAAATATCCCAGGGCAAATGCTAATTTTGTAGTAAGCTACAGGATAAAACAATACCCGGGGACGTATGACCTTAGCCAAACCAAGAATATAAGCCAGGGTGGGCTCCTTATTACTACGAATAAAAAATTTGAAAACGGTACTCAGCTTGCCATGACGCTCAGATTTCCTTTTGTTGAGCAGAAAATAGAAATTACGGGAGAAGTTGTTGATTCTAAAGAAATAGTGAAGGGCCTTATCTATGAAACAAGGTTAAGATTCACTGATTTACCGCAGGAGTTTTTTAAGGAATTAGGTATTTACATAAAAGAGTTGTTGGAAAAATGGTCAAAAAAATAGGAATAATTGGCCTGGGTAATGTCGGTTCTGCTACGCTTAAATCATTGGCGCAATATTCTTCTCTTGTTAACCGGCGCATTTCTTTAAAAATAGAAGTAAAATTGTCCTGCGACTTAAGGAAAGGCAAAGGGAAGGTCGCCGCAAAGTACGGTGTGCCTTTTACTACGGATGTTTCAAAGGTTATAAACGACCCTCAGATAGATACGATAGTTGAATTAATCGGCGGCATTGAGCCCGCCTATAGTTTTATTAAAGAAGCTCTTTTAAAAGGGAAAAATATCGTTACTGCAAATAAAGCTCTTTTGGCGGAGCATGGACGTGAACTTTTTTCTCTTGCGCGTAAGTTTGGAAAAAACATAGGGTTTGAGGCTTCTGTTTGTGGAGCGATACCTCTTATAAAAAGCATTTCCGAGGGTTTAGTCTCCTGCGAAATAAAAAAAATATATGGTATTTTAAACGGAACGACCAATTATATACTTTATAAAATGGGCCAGGAAAAAATTGATTTTTCATCTGCTCTTCGCCGTGCCCAGAAAAAAGGCGTTGCAGAGAGAAAACCGCATTTTGACATATCCGGGCGTGATACACTTAATAAATTATGCATTTTAAGTTATCTTTGTTTCGGAGTGTGGCCTTCTTTGAAACGTGTGTATACCGAGGGTATATCTAAAATTAATATGCTTGATATCGTTTATGCGGAACAGTTAAATTACAGGGTAAAACTTTTGGCTATCGCGAAACGCCAGAGTAAATTTCTTGATTTAAGGGTCCATCCAACTCTTGTACCGATAGGCCATCCACTGTCTGAGGTTTCATCTACCTACAATGCCGTATACCTTGATACTCAGCCGGCAGGAGACTTACTTTTTTATGGTAGAGGAGCCGGCGGGTTGGCTACGTCATCGGCTGTTATCTCCGATATCGTAAGCATGTCGTTAGATAGTAAAATTTCAGAAAGAAAAAAAGAAAACATAAACCTTAGAAATATAAATACTGTAAGATCGCGTTATTATATGAGATTTATGGCTCACGATGAGCCAGGCGTCTTGGCAAAAGTTTCAAGAATTCTTGCTTCGCAGCATATTAGCATTGCTTCTGTTACGCAAAAGGAAAAGCTGCGCAGGAAATTTGTTCCTGTGATAATGATTACGCACGCAGCAAAAGAGTCAGATATGCAAAAAGCTCTTTTAAAAATTGACAAACTTTCCGTAATAAAAAGCCCATCACAGATAATACGAATAGAGGATTTTTAATGGCTTATCAAGGTTTGATTTTACGCTACAAAAATTTTCTGCCTATAACCAAAAATACCCCAATAATCACTTTGCTTGAAGGTAACACCCCGCTAATATATTCGCCTAAAATTTCGCGCATAATCGGCAAAAATTTTAAAGTTTATCTTAAATATGAAGGGCTTAATCCTACAGGCTCATTTAAAGATAGAGGTATGACCGTTGCTATTTCAAAAGCAAAAGAGGCAGGCGCCCGTGCTGTTATTTGTGCGTCAACCGGAAATACTTCCGCTTCAGCTGCTGCCTATGCGGCACGTGCAAATTTAAAATGTATAGTTGTGATACCGGAAGGCGCAATTGCTCTCGGTAAATTGGCACAGGCGCTTATACACAACGCAAAGGTGGTAGCGGTAAAGGGAAATTTCGATGATGCTTTAAGGATAGTCAGAGAGATTTCTTCAAAACACCATGTTGAGTTGGTAAATTCCATAAATCCTTATCGCATAGAAGGCCAAAAAACAGCTTCTTTTGAGATCTGCGATTATCTTGGCGATGCCCCTCATTTTCATATTCTTCCCGTGGGTAACGCAGGAAACATTACTGCTTACTGGAAAGGGTATAAAGAATATTATGCATATAAAAAGATACATCATCTTCCGCGCATGCTCGGTTTCCAGGCTAAAGGTGCTGCTCCAATAGTCAGGGGATATCCTATAAAAAAGCCTAAAACAATAGCAACTGCTATTAAAATCGGCAACCCTGCCAGTTGGGAAAGCGCCGTAAGCGCAAAAGAGGAGTCCTTTGGTTTAATTGATATGGTAAGCGACAGAGAAATAATTAACGCATATAAATACTTGGCCAGCGCCGAAGGCGTCTTTGCCGAACCTGCCTCTGCCGCTTCTGTGGCGGGGCTTTTTCTGCTTAAAAAAACCGGTTTTTTTAATAAAGTTTCTAATAAAAAAGAAATTATCATTACCTGCACTCTTACCGGCCACGGCCTGAAAGATCCACAGCTTGCCATAAAAAGCATAAAACTGCCGCCCGTAGTAGCTGTAAAATTAGACGCAGTAGTCAAAGCCGCAGGCATCTAAAACCAAAAAATCAGTTATGAAAGGATTTTATCAAAAATTTTCTAAAGTTTTAGAAGACATAGTAAAAAAGGAATACGAAACCGAACTAGACCCGCCTTTATGGGAAGTGCCGTCGCGCCAGGATTTCGGTGATCTTTCCACGATGGTTTCTTTAAAACTTGCCTCTAAGTTGAAAAAAGACCCGCTTGAAGTAGCAACATGCCTTAAGGGGATTTTAGAAAAACAGATAGGGGAAGGAATAGAAAAAATAGAAATTTTAAAACCCGGTTTTATAAATATATTTTTTGCAAAAGATGCTTTGATAAAATCGTTAAATGAATTAATAGAAAATAAAGATAAATTCTTTCGCCACAATATTAAAAAGAAAATCATTCTTGAATTTTTAAGTGCAAATCCAACCGGCCCACTTTCTATAGCGCACGGCCGCCAGGCTGTTGTCGGGGATTGCTTGGGTAATATCCTTAAGTTTTGCGGCGTAAATGTCGAAAGAGAATATTACGTAAATGATGCCGGTAAACAATTAGATCTTTTTATCAAATCGGTTAACGAACGCATAAAAGAAATACAAGGTCAAAGTTTTAAGCTTCCTGAAGGAGGCTATCAGGGGGAATACGTAAAAGATATTGCAAAAGCCGTAATCAGCGCTAGCCCTAAAGACGAACGAACATTCGTTCTTACCTATGTGCTTAGCTGGATTAAGAAAGATTTAGAGAATCTAGGCATAAATTTCGATAACTGGGCCAGCCAGCAAAAAATTATCGATGATAAAAAAATAGAAAAAGTAATAGAAGTTCTTAAAGAAAAAGATTTAATTTACGATAAAGAAGACGCCCTCTGGTTTTCTTCCACAAAATTCGGCGATGATAAGGACAGGGTTATTAAAAAAAGCGACGGAGAACTTACATATTTTGCTTCAGACATCGCTTATCATGAAGATAAGATAAAGCGCGGGGCGGACGAACTTGTAAATCTATGGGGCCCGGACCATCACGGCTATATTGAGCGGGTAAAATCTGCAATCAGTGCTCTGGGTTATAACAGAGATATACTTAAAGTTATAATAATCCAGCTTGTAAGCCTAAAGACCAAGGAAAAGATGTCAAAAAGGAAAGGTACGGCAATACTTCTTTCTGATTTGATAAAAGAAGTCGGGAAAGATACAACGAGGTTTTATTATCTTACAAGAAAAAATTCTTCACACCTTGATTTTGACATTGACCTCGCTAAGGCAACTTCTTTCGAAAATCCTTTATATTATATCCAATATTGCTGCGCGCGTATTGAGAGTATTTTTGAAAAAGCCAAAGAGAAAAAGGTAAATATAAAATATAGCGTATTTTTACAAAGCGAAGAGGACCTATCGCTGACTAGGGCATTGTTGCAGTTTTCCTATATGCTTGAAAAAGCGTATTATGCTCTTGAGCCGGTGTTTATTATCGAATACCTAAAAAGTATTGCTGCTTTGTTTCATAAGTTTTACGAAACAAACAGGGTGCTTGGTGAAGAAGAGAATATAGAAGGCGCCCGGTTAAACCTATTGGCCGCAACAAGGATAGTTTTACATTGCGGATTGAATTTACTGGGGATAACTCCTGCGAAAAAGATGTGATACATAGATGATTGCAGATGAAAAGCAGATAATCACAGATAGCAGGATTGTTGATTTTCTTTAAGAAGGCATTATAATGAAATTATCTGTGGTCATCTGTGATTCCTATCTGTGCTAATTTGTGTTATAAAAAATGAAACGCAGGATTTGGAAAATAAAAGAATTTACCCCGCAAGTTAAAGATTTAAGCCAAAAGTATAATATATCCGTATATCTTGCCCAGATTCTACTCAATAGAGCGATTGACGAAAAACAATTCCCCGCCTTTTTAAACCATAGCATAGAGTTTTTGCATTCGTTTTCGCTTTTGCCTGATATAAAAAAAGCCAGCCAGCGTGTGAAAAAAGCAATAGAGAAAAAAGAAAAGATTCTTATTGTCGGAGACTATGATGTTGATGGGGTTACTTCGCTTGCGATTTTTAACGAATTTGTTAAAGAGCACCGGGAGTTGTTTTCTTTTTATATTCCGCACCGCGTCAACGATGGCTACGGCCTAAATACCGATGTGATAGAGCGCGCAAAAAAGGAAAATCAAACTTTAATTATTGCTTTTGATTGCGGCACGAATTCTTTAAAAGAAATAGAGTTGGCGTGCTCTTACGGTATTGACACAATAGTTATCGACCACCACCATCCCAGCAAAGATTTAAATAAAGCCTATGCATTTATAAACCCTAAACGGACAGATTCCGATTACCCCTTCAAAGATTTAAGTGCAGCTGCACTGGCATTTAAATTTCTACAGGCACTTACAAAAAAAGATTGTAAGGAAACGCTTGATTTGGTGGCATTGTCTTTAGTATGCGACGTAGTTCCGCTAAAAGGAGAAAACAGGGTGTTGTTAAAAGAAGGGCTTAAGATGCTACGTGTAAGCAGGCGGCCGGCGATTGAAGCACTATGCAAAGTAGCGAAAATAAAACAGGAAAATATAAATACTTTTCATATAGGTTATATCCTCGGCCCCCGCATTAATGCCTCCGGGAGAGTTGCCTCAGCGAATGATTCACTTGAAATGTTTTTAAGCAAAGACCTGGAAGAAGTTTTAAACATTGCTTCAAGGCTTCAGGAATATAATTTGAAGCGTAAAGCAATTGAAATGAATATTTTAAAAGAAGCTGAGCAAAAAATTGAGCAGGATAGCTCAAATGATTATGCAATAGTTGTGTCGGGAGAAAATTGGCATTCAGGAGTGCTTGGCATAGTTGCTTCCCGCCTGGTTGATAAATACTACAGGCCGTCTTTTGTAATTTCTTTTGATGATATTCTAGGCAGGGGTTCCGCGCGTTCGATACACAGCGTTCATCTAATGGAAGCCTTGGAAAACTGCGGCAGCACGCTTTGCGCTTACGGCGGGCACAAAAAAGCAGCGGGTTTAGAAATTTTCCGGGAAGGCCTGGAAGAGTTCAGACAACGAATAAATTTATATATTAAAAATAACACAAAGCCAACTGACCTTATTCCTATTCTTGATATAGATTTAAAATTAAATTTTAACGATGTAACTATAGAATTAATAGAAGAATTGAATAGATTAGAGCCCTTTGGAGAGGAAAATCCAAAACCAATGTTTGCAAGTTACTCTGTTTATAAAAAAAGTAAACCTAAGAAGATAAACAGCGGCTATACTGTATGGTTAAGCGATGGGGAGAAAACCCTGGAAGGGATAATCTACGATAGAGGGCTTCTTGAGATAATAGAGTATGCCGAGGAGTTCGATATGGCTTATTCTTTAGAAAAGAATGGCTTTCACAACGAGCCGCTACTAGTTATTAGGGACATTGCTCTTTCTGGCAGCAAAATTTAATTTTCCGCTTTTTATACACTTCGCGCAGACAAGGACTCTTTTTACCTTACCGTTTATAATGAGCCTTCTTTTTTGAAGGTTAGGCAAAAATCTCCTTTTTGTAATACCTGTGGTTTTCTTTCCTACGCCGCCTTCCCGTTTAGCTTTACCACGCCTGCGAATAGAATTTCCGCCTATAGCTTTTTTATCACAAATTACGCAACGTCTACTCATTATTACAACTCCTTTTTTAACACAGATGATCCCAGATTTGAAAGCAGATGATCACAGATGAATTCCAAAGTAATTGAAATACAATGGAAATACTGTATTTCTTATCTGTGATTATCTATGATTTTTTATCTGTGGTCATCTGTGTGTACAAAATTAGTATAACTATACTTATAAATTAACTATTGTCAAGCAAAATCTTAAGGTGTATTTTAAAAGCCATTGAAAATAAAGGGTTTTTACCGGTTTTCTTGTATTTTGCATAAAATTATGTTATATCGTAAATGAGCAAAAAGTTCTTTAAAACATGGAGAAATCTATATTGATAAGGGCAAACTATCCGAAAGGATAGGGCGCAACCCACGAACCAGAACGAAGTTCGGTTCGGGGTTGCCCGGAACCGAACTAGGTTCTGGTTCCGGGCAAAGCTCTAAGAGCCTAAAGCCGTAAGGCTATGGTAGTCAGCTGCCGATGTAGTAAAAAGAGTTTAAAACCCATAGTCATTAATAAGGCTATGGGTTTTTTTATCAAATGAGGCCAGCATTTTTCCAAGCCACGCCACCAAGGGTGGCAGGGCGCAGGGAAAATGTTAGGCCGAATTTGACCCCGCCCTTTTGGCTGATTGGGTGGTGAGTTTTAATAAATTAAGCTTTAGCTAAACTATTGAATGTATTGTTCTATAATATTTATTGCCTCGCCAAAAGGGCGGGGTTCAATTCACAGACGGCTTACGCCTACGATTTACGTTCACTTCGTTGCCGTAAATCGTCTGCTCATTGAAGGAGGTGTCTATGTTAAGGAAAACCGTGGTTATGTTGCTTGTAAGTTTCATGGCAATATCCGTGGTGGCATTTGCTGAAGACCACAATGCACTTACCAAATTAGGCAGAGGCTTAGCTAACGCAGTTACCGGTATAGTAGAGGTTCCTAAGCAAATATACCTTGTTTCTAAGGAAAGAGAGCCTATTACAGGTATAACCTATGGTACGGCAAAAGGTATATGCTACGGGTTATTGCGTACAGGAGCAGGAGTTTACGACTCAGTAACATTCCCAATACCTCCTTACGATAAACCGATTATGGAACCTGAATATGCATTTGAAGGTTGGCAGCCTGAATCCGCAGAAAAATAATTAATCTCTGAGATTGTAGAATAAAGGGTGTAAATTTTCGTAAAAGTTTACACCCTTTTATTTTTTCTGCTTTAGCGAAAAATATTTCTTCGGGATTAATTAAAGTGTTTTGTAAGCTTCGTCTATTCTTTGCAGCAGCCTGGGGTCTCGTTTCTTTGCAGCAAGTGCTTTTGCTTTTTTTAAATAAGAGGCAGCTTCTTTCTTATTTGCATTACTTATATGGACCATAGCGATGTTATAATAAATTTTTGGATTATTTTTTTCAAGATTTAACGCTTTATGCAAAGCGGAAAGGGCTTGGTCATATTTTTTAAGTTCCCCGAATATAGCACCCATATTCATATAAGCACTTACGTTTTCAGGGTTCAGTTTTATTGTTTTGCTAAAACAATCAAGAGCCTCGTCAAATTTTTTTGAATTCGTATACACAACCCCTAACCGGTAATAGCCTTCCTGATTGTCCGGCCCAAGTAAGATGCTTACTTTTAAAAGAGCTATTGCTTCCTCATTCCTTTTATTTTCAAAAGACAAAGAACCCTCCCTTAGAAGTTTTTCCGCCAGGTTTTTGTCTTCGGCATATTTTTTTGTAATCGGAAAAAGCATTTCATCGCAGCTACGTACAATATCTTTACGGCCCTGTTCCCTGAAAATTACTCTTGCCTTCAAAATATCTATAAGAGCCAAATCTGTTTTATCATTTTTCAAATAGAGCATACCACGATTTAATAAAGCTTCGCCAAGAACAGGATTTATAGAAATAGCTTTGCTGTAATAATTAATAGCTTCAGGGTATTTTGATAGTTTCTGTAAGCACATGCCTAAATTGCAGAAGATAACATCTTGTTTTGTTTCATCCGGAAGTTTGCCCGCTTTTTCCAAAATAATTATTGCTTTCGCAAAATTTTTGCGTTTCATCGCAATTGCTGCCAGGTTTATATAGCTATCTGCTCTGTCCGGCATAAGCTCTTTAGCATTATAGAACAGATATTTTGCCTGGTTTAATTGATTTTTTTCAAAATAATACAAACCTTGCTCTATATAGTCTTTATACAATGTATCCGGGCTTATTCTCGAGGCGCCGCCAGCTGCGGGGTTGGTTTCCTCAATTTGTGTATTGGCAGTATTTATAAAAACAATATTTATAATAAAAATCAAAAAAAATAATTTTACATTTCTCATAAACGCATTAATTACAATCTATAGATAATTTATCAATTCGTTAATCATTTAATCGGCCAATATTATATCTCTTGCCTTAACTGTTTTTCTGCATCTATCACATCGCGGTTTATCCTACTAAGACAATGAATGATTTTGATTTTTAGGTTTTCGCTGATAATTTTTGAAGAACGCATTTCTTTTAATACCTGAATACTCATTCTAAAATACCGTACAATCTCGCCTTCGTCTATTTCGCAAAATTTGTTCAACTTCGTAAAACTTGCCCCCTCTAACCAAGCTTGGGCAGCTTCGCTTAAATGGAAATAAAATTTTTTACTTAGTGGATAAACCCTAAATGACCTTTCCTGTTTATGGATGCCAGCAGTAAACCTATTCAATTCGTTTTTAAGCCGTTTTACTCTTTTGTTTAGTGTTGGTTTTTTTTCTCCTTTGCGCGGCTCATAAGTAAGGGCGTTGATTACTATAAATAAGCTTGCTTCGTCAAGTGAGTCAAGAAAACCCGTATCAAAAAGTTCGCCTATCTGCAGTTCAAAACTATAAACCTTGGATGCTAAATCCGCTTTCCAGCTTATTCCGCCTTCGATTATGTAGTTTAAACTTCTTAACAATGAAACTTTTCTTTTAAGTAAGCCCAGCACTTCTTTCTTTTCAAAAGAATCTGCCTGGCAGAAATGAAATGATTGAGGGTAAATATCAAAAATTTTATCCCCCATTATCTTGTATAAATTTAAAATTGTAGCATAACAAGAATTTAGCTGGCTTTCAATCGGCTCGTAATTGCCATAAATTACATCAGATAGCGATGTGAGGTCTATGTGGCAGGGATTTATCTTCATAAGGACATTACCTTCTTTGTCTATACCGCGCCTTCCGGCGCGCCCGGCCATTTGATAAAAATCCCGTGTTTTTAAATAGCCATGATACCTTCCGTAAAATTTAGATAACGCGTCAAAAACAACGGTTCTCGCCGGCATATTTATTCCAAGGGCAAAAGTTTCTGTAGTAAAAATAAGTTTTATCAGGCCGGTTGTGAAAAGCTGTTCAATTATTTCTTTTAAAGTAGGAAGCAGCCCGGCATGGTGATAAGCAATGCCTTTCCTGATTAAAGGATATAAGAAGCTTACATGCGGAGAGGAGGAAATATCGAATTTCTCTACAAGCTCATTAAACAGTTTGGTCATTTTTGCTTGTTCATCTGGATTAAGAAAATTAAAATAGGCTACTTCCTGCGCCAAATCTTCGCAGCGCCTACGTGAGAAGGAAAAATACAAGCATGGCAAAGCATTACTCTTCCTTAAATATTCAACAAGGGTATTCATTCTGTTTGCCCGCGCCTGGAGGTATTGATGGTGTGCGTAGCGGTCATTTATTTTTTCTTTAAGGTGGTTTGATTCTTTTAGAGCGTTTAAGCTCGGGAAAAATTCATTATTGCATTGGAAGAAAAAATGTAGCGGCACCGGACGGGTTTTTTCTTTAACCGCCATAAGCGGGAATTTATGGACTTTTTTAAACCATTCAACGAACTGGTCGATATTTGGTATGGTTGCGGAAAGCGCCAGCATTTTCATATGAGGCGGAAGCAAGATTATTGCTTCTTCCCAAACAGTGCCTCTTTCTATGTCAGCAAGGTAATGTATTTCATCAAAAATAAGCCATTCTCGATGCTGAAATTCCTGGGGGTCAACCAAGATTGCGTTACGGAATATCTCAGTTGTCATAATTAAGATTGGTGCGTCCCGGTTAATGCTTACATCGCCGGTAAGAATTCCTACCTGATTTGGGTATTTTTTGGAGAAATCGCGGTATTTTTGGTTGGAAAGCGCTTTTATCGGAGCAGTATAGATTGCGCCTTTGTTGTTTTTTATACAGTCATTGATTATGTATTCGGCGATAAGAGTTTTACCCGCGCCGGTTGGCGCGCTCACAATTACGGAATTGCCGTCCTTTGCATAATCTATCGCTTCCTGCTGAAATTTGTCTAACTGAAAAGAATGTTCCATAAATAAAATAGGTTAAGATCAAGGCTAAAGTTGAGGATATAAAAGGGAAAGATATTTTTACTTAACCTTAGCCTAAGCCTTAACCTTTCTAAATATTATTATACCAGAAATTTTCAAATAATCTTAAGAAATGAATTGATGGTATAAGCTTATTTGTGGAATAAAACCGATATTATGTTTTTGATAAGCCTTATGCTGTGCTTAACAATTCTTTTGTTAGAGAGAATTGTTGGATGCCACCATTGAGGTTCATTGGTACAGAAGCAGTTATCAGATAAATCTTTCCTGATTCTCTTCGCCTTGTCCGAATTCCATATTTTCTTAAAATCATAATTAGATTCTCTAAGGCTACCGAAAGGCATGGTATGTTCACAAGCCCCAACCAGGCCTTCGTTGTCAATAAACCCGCCCGCGATGCCGGCATAACAGGCGCCCTGTCGCTTATTCTGAGTTATGATTTTATATATATAGTCATACATCATAATTGTTCCGATTTTAATCGTAAGGTCAGTTTCAAATTTTCCTTTTAACATGTCCGCAACATAAATTTTAGTCCACTCTTTGTAAATATTTAATTTTAAATTACGCTTACAATTAGGATCTCTAGGTATGTCTCTTACCAAAAGCTGCGCCAAACAGTCGGGCCGCGGCTTTAGATTGTAAAAGTATTTATAAATCTCAAATATTTTATCCTGATTAAAAGCCGAAAATACAGTGTTAATTCCGACTTTAAGATTTTTGTATTTGTTTTTAAGGTTCATTAATAATTGGTAAGTTTCAATTGCCCTCAAGAATGCTCCGGGAGTGTCGCGGATTTTATCATGTTTATCCGAAATAGCATCAATTGAAACTTTAACAATTAAATGAACAGCTGGATGGTATTTTAAAAAATTATCTATCGTCGTAATTGTATTATCGATTAATTGCCCATTAGTAGAAATATTAAACGTTTTTGGCCTGGAGAATTCATAAATATTTTGCAATATTTCACAGAAATCTTTTCTAATAAAAGGTTCTCCCCCGGATAAATAGAGATAATCAATCGGGCCTAAACTATGGAAAATTTGTTTTATTTCCTCAGTAGTTAAGTCCAACTTTTTACTATTGCCTATTGCACCTTTCGGATTAGTATCGAACCAATTAAAACAATGTTTACAGCGGCAAACACATTGGTTAGTGACGAGGAAAGAAATTATTCGAGGAAGATTTTCTTTATGGGTATATTTTTTTATTTTCACCTGAGGTTTAACATTGGGCGAATTCGGGCATACCGCTACTGATTTTCTTTTGAATATTGTTCAATAGCTTCAAGAACCTTCTGTGCATCTGCTTTTCCGGCATCGCTTGTTCCAACGCGCACAGATATTTTTGATTCGTTATCGCTAATTCTAAAAATCTCTATATACATAGTTTTTTCATTCGTGTATTTTCCTTTTACTACTGCAATATCCGGTTTGACGATTGCTTCTTCGAACTCCAGATTTAAGGAAATCAACGTTTTTTTTACAATTTCCAATGCTTTCGCATAAGGAACATTAAAATCTTGCTTTGCTTTCTGAGTTTCTCTCATGCTTGCGGCAACAAAGATACAGCCGGAAAAACTGATGATTATAGTTCCAAGGATAAAATTTATTAATAATTTTTTTAACATAATAATTTATTTGAATGGTATATACATAGATAATAAATATAAGGCTAATGAACGCATATGATTTTATCTGTGATCATCTGTGTCTGTCTATCTGTGATTATCTGTGTAAAAAATAAAAACATGCCGGAGGAGGCTTGTCCGCCGAAGCCCTACCAGCTATAGCAGAGTGAAGGGCGTAGGCGGAGAGTTGTATGTAGTGTTTGCCGTAAGGCAAACTTTCTTTTCACTACATCCAACATTGCCCATCAAACAACCCTAAATTATTCATTGGCGCTGAAAATGTCACAAAAAATATGAAAACTGCCGGAGGAGGGAGTTGAACCCACACCTCCTTGCGGAGACGGGATTTTGAGTCCCGCGCGTCTGCCAGTTTCACCACTCCGGCTTTGTTAGCTTTTCATCGAGAACATTGTTAGAAATATAACCTTTGTCTTTTTCCCATACAGCTTAATGGTGGAAACGACTTTTGGAGAAACTTGCTTCGCAAGGTCGTTTACACCACTCCGGCTTTGTTAGCTTTTCATCGAGAACATTGTTAGAAATATAACCTTTGTCTTTTTCCCATACAGTGTAATGGTGGAAACGACTTTTGGAGAAACTTGCTTCGCAAGGTCGTTTACACCACTCCGGCTTTGTTAGCTTTTCATCGAGAACATTGTTAGAAATATAACCTTTGTCTTTTTCCCATACAGTGTAAT
>JALOCC010000085.1 GCA_023227945.1 Candidatus Omnitrophota bacterium | reverse complement strand
GAATTGAAACAAACAGTACCTAAATTATCACATGGTACAAACACGACGGTTGCGCCCCTGTGGGGCGCAAGAATTGAAACTGAAATGATGGTGGGCCCAGCAGGTTGCGCCCCTGTGGGGCGCAAGAATTGAAACTATTGGGAGAACTCTCTGTACAAGTGCCCGATGTTGCGCCCCATAAGGGCGCATGAATTGAAACACTATAGGGTTGAACGACAGGCCGAAACTTAAAGTTGCGCCCCATAAGGGCGCATGAATTGAAAAACTCCATTATTGATTTTGGACAGCGATTTTTTGTTGCGCCCACAGGGGGCGCAAGAATTGAAACAAAAAAGGGAAAGAGTCATTGACAGTCCTGTCTGAATTTGATAAAGTATTTATATTCAAAAGCCAAGAAAGGCAGATGAATATTGTTAAACTGATAAGGAAAAGGAAAAAAGAAAATGAATGAAGGATTGAAGAATCTGTTGATTGTTGAAACCCTTAGAGATAAGGCCATTGATGGTGTTGTTATTTTGAATTGTGAAAATTCCAATCCTAACGGCGATCCGGATGTCGGCGGAGCCCCCCGAAAGGACTCAGAAGATTTCGGTTTAATTAGTGCGGAGTCAATCAAGCGGAAACTGCGAGATCTTGTGGAAGATGAAACAGTAATGGCTACCGCAAGGAAAGTTTTGGGTATTCCGCAAAAAGGTTTTGAAATTTTGGAAAGCCATCGTTCCAAAGGGAAGAACGGAGAAAACCGTGCCGATATCCTGAAGATGTCAGATGCGGATTTCCGGGCGAGGTTCTGGGATGTTCGGGTATTCGGAGCCATGCTTCTTGATGATAGCAAGAAAGACAAGAAAGACAAGAAAGACAAGACGGAGAAGTCTCATAAAAACTTCCGTGGAGCCTTTCAATTCGTTCATGCTTCAAGTGTTTCTCGTGTCATTCAGATTACCCAATCGGTTAGTCGTAAAACGGGAACAAACGGTGACAAAGATCGTGGCTTGGGTCCTAATGCAATTAACATCATCAAGCACGCTGTTTATCCCGTATACTTCAGTTACCGTCCGGCTCTCGGAAAGGCAACCGGGACAACGGATAATGATTTGAAGCTGTTGTTCTTCCTTATCGATAAGATTTTTGATAGCTATTCAGTCAATCGTGTTGGCGTGGATGTTGTCAAAACTATCGTCGGGGTTCACAAGAACGCTCTCGGGACTTTCAACCGTTACATCTTCAAGGATTCTGTCAAGCCGATTCGCAAGGGAGAAGACAAGTCAGTACCGAGTAGCGGTCTCGGGGATTATGTCCTTTGTGATACAGAGGGTTTGAAAAACCTTGATGGTGATTTCTTTTCTATTGTCTAATGGAAGATAAAAGGATTGTGGATAGGACTATTTCTTGTCTTTAAATCCACAGTCCACACTTTTTACAGAAAGGCAAAAATGTTAGACATTATTGAATTTGAGGTCGAAGCACCTATGGCTTTGTTTTCTCGGGTTGATTCAAACAATTCGTTTTCGCAGTCTTACCCGATTCCTACTCCTACGGCAGTAGAGGGAATCTGTACTTCTATTGTTGGAATCCATCGGGAACGGAGTACCGCTATGCGTGCCGAATACATTAAGGTTTGTTCTCCTCTAAAAACCGATATTTTTAAGACGAATTCACATGCGATCAGCAGGAAAGATGAATTGGTCAAATCAGGGAATGCGCAGGAATGCCGGAAGGTTGTCCTTCGTGACCAGCGTTGGATTTTCGGTGTTCGCGCCGTACATGTAGACGGACTTCGAACAGAAGGGGAAATTATTCTCCATCAGATGTTTCTCCGATATATCGAATTAGGGAAACAGGTTAAAAGCCCGTGTTGCGGCCATTCCGAAATGATGCCGTCATACATTGGGAAGGTGCGGGATTCTGCAAAGATCAATACAGGATTCACAATGTTTATCCCAGATTTCCTTGTCAGAACGTATTCTAGTCTTATTGATGGTGATTTTTCTCCTATGTATGTAGACGTTCTAGTCGAAAAAGGATTTCTTGACTACAATAAAATTCGAAAGGACAACAATGTATTCTGAACTTTTGAACATGTCTAAAAAAACCACCGGTTTTCTTCCGGGTTCTGGAAACAGAAACCTTATGGTTCGCAGCGATACCGTAGGCGGGAATCATATCAAGGTTGTTATTGATGGAAGCGGAACATTCGTTGATGTCATTTGTTGTAAACAGGATACGAAAAATAAAGAGCGTTTTATTCTTGTCCGTGAAAGCAATATGGCAATGTTCCCGAAGCTGAATTTCGGACCCGACATGATTTCGTTTAAAAATGTTCCGACTCTAGACAGCGGTAATACCGATTTTTCAGGCATCAGGTTTGAAATCGCGACTGGCAAAAAAAGTGTTGAAAAGACACGCAAATTCTGTAAAGAAGTTCTTCTTAAAGCATTTAGCAAAGAAGAAGTTCCCGGCTTGTTCGGAGAATCTGTGCGAGGATATTGCAAAGCTGACTTAGAAACACTTTATTCTCATGTGTTTTGTCGGCTAATCGCTCTTTCGGCTTCGAATGCCATCGCCAAAGACATTCTTGAACTTTTTGTTTTTGGAGAAGAAGGTAAGGTCGGAGGAAAGATCCCTATGATTATAGTTTGCGAAAAGGACGGCGTTCTTTCCACTGATACTGTAAATATTGAAAAGGTATCTGAATTAGTTCCTGGAATCCCTAAGAAAAAAGTAAAATACGGGAATGGAACAGCAGAAATCTATACCAAAATTCCTCCTTATAAATTCCCCTGCATCGGTGAAAAGATTTTGTTTTCACGATATGAAAAAGCGGATGCTTTGTCGATGAATGGAAAGCGCGGGACAGAAGCTTGCGTCATCCCTTGTGATAGATTGATTACCGTATTTGACTATCTTGATTATATCCTACCGGAAGACGGATTCGGAAGATTTTACGGCGGTGTCAATATCGATAAACTAGGGAGTGGGCTACTTGCTGTTGTTTATGATGAAGATCAATTCCGTGGTGATATTGGTGAATTTCTTTATGGAATGACAAGTAAAGAAAAGATTGCCCAATTCCGTTCTTGGCAGGAAAACATGATCAAGTCTTATTTTGGCATGAAAGCCTCAAATGTCAATTCTCCTGTTAATTTCATCTTATTTGGAGCCACAGATGCAAATTCGAATGCTGACATCGTTTATCGGCTTGAAATGAGTAGGGAATCAGTTTTTCAGAGAATTAAGGATTGGAATGATAATAGCCTTCCGTATCCCGGAAGATTGATGAAATGTGTATCTAGTCGCTATGCTTCCGAAGGATCTCAGAAGGTTGTAGTAAAAGATTCTGGAAGAAGTTTCGGTTTTGATAAAATTTTGAGGTTCATCTTTACAACGGATGAAAAGCTTGATACTATGCTTATCCGGATTTTGAAAGATAATCTCAAATCATTCTGCCTGTCTGTCAAAAACACGGCAGTAAAAATAGAAGATCCGAATTTGGGTTATGATATGTTGAAGTTTTTGAAATTTGTTCTTGAAAAGAAAGGTGTAGTTATGGATTCTGGAATCAAATCGTTTGGCAAAATGTGCAAATTGTCGGATAACCTTCAAAAGGAATTTTGGAAGGAACACCAGATCGACAATAAGTTTGGACGGACTATCGGAAGCGAAGCTGTCAACCTAATGTATGCTTCTCGTTTTGGAGACGCGTTCAAACATCTTGTATCTTACATCCAGAAGTATTTGGATTGGGCCAAGACTTATGATGGTGATAATAAGAATGAAGTAGACGCAATTGTAAAAGAACTGAAAGCGGCTATCGGAGAATACAATGGCGTAAACTTTAAAACACTTTTCGGTAAAACGATTACCGATGTGGAAGTGGCGGAATTGGCTGTCGCCTATCTTTCCTAACATGAATACGCTTATAGCCAGAAGTGCTTCAAAAGATTTCCCTTGCCAGACATATGCCAGTCATGTTTCTGGAGTTAGGGAAATCGCTGTCGGTTTGGCGAAAAGAATTTCAAAAAAAATTCCTTCTAATCTTAGGAAGAATTTTATTGAAGTCGTAGAATATGCTTCTGAATTTCATGATTTCGGTAAGATCGATAAATCTAATCAAGATGCACTTTTTGCCAATAATCTAAAAAGACTTCCTTAT
>JALOCC010000027.1 GCA_023227945.1 Candidatus Omnitrophota bacterium | reverse complement strand
CAAGATTACCTGGGGATATTCTCAAGTTTTTTTACCGCTTTTTATTATAAAAGTATTACTGCAAAGTTTTATCTATACTTTTATAAAAAGAAAACAGTATAACTATATTTTGATAGGCGATGTAGCGCTTTCTCCTTTAGGGTTATTTTTAAAAAAAATTATGCATACGCCGGTAATAATCATTGCCCATGGCTTGGACATTACATTTAAAAAATATTTGTATCAAAATATTGTTATGCCCTCTCTTAAAAAAGTAGACAGAATCGTTTGTGTAAGTAGCCATACCAAATCAGAATGTATTAGAAGGGCAATTGACGAGAAAAGAATAAATATAATTCCCAATGGCGTAAATATAAATACTATTTTAGATAAAATAGATGCGCGCGCAAGATTAAAAAACGAAGGTATACTTATTCCTTCCGAGTCCAAAATTTTACTATCGGTAGCGAGATTAGTTAAACGTAAGGGAATTGCTGAATTTATTGAAAATGTATTTTCTAAATTAACAAAAGAATATCCAAATGTAATTTATTTAGTAGTTGGCGATGGTGTGTGTAAATCTATAATTGAAAAGACAATCACCAAGTGTGGGCTCCAAGATAATGTTATTTTGTTAGGTAGTATCAAGGAAGAACTTTTGGCTTACCTTTATTGTAGTGCAGACATTTTCATTATGCCCAACATAAGAGTTAAAAACGATGTTGAGGGTTTTGGTATAACCGTGCTCGAAGCTTCTAGCTGTGGCATACCCACTGTTGCTTTTGGCATAGAGGGCGTACAGGATGTTATTAGAGATGGTATAAATGGCTTTTTAGTACCTTATTGCGACTATCATATTTTTAAAGAAAAAATATCTCAGTTACTTCTTAATGAAAAAGACAAAAATGACATAAGTGCAAAAGCAAAGGAACTAGTAAAGAATTTTTCCTGGGAGAAAATAGCAGATAGATATATTGAAATTATAAAACAAGTATAATGGCACATTCTAATACCAATACCCCAGCAATAAAGAAATTGAATAAAACAAATGTTATATTTTTTATATCTACGCTCATTGCATTGCTTGTAGTATCTATTTATATATTTAAGAACCTTGCTTCATTTAGAAAAATACTTACCATATCCACTTTTAACATAACGGTTTTTGTAATTTTTCAAATTGGGCTATTAATAGTCAATACTTTTGTTCTTATAATCTATCTAAATATCTTCAACAAACGTCTATTCTTCTTTGATAGTTTTGGATTGAATGCTGTGAACACTTTCTTCAATAATATTTTAGTCAAGGGAGGGCCATTTATTAAAGGCTATTTTTTAAAAAAAATACATAATTTATCTTATTCTGATTTTATATTTACAATCGCATCGTTTACCTTGATAGAATTCATGGTGGCAGGCTATGTTGGTTTATTGCTATTACTTTTTATATATTTCACTAGAGGATATTTTAATATATACATATTTTTATTTTTTAGCATTATTTCTTTGGGCTGTTTTATTTTTATAAAGCTGCCTTTCCATAATTTTCTAAAAAAAAGTGATAGCCGGATAAAACAGAAAATATTTAATCTATTACTTTCCTGGAAATCAATTACAAAAAATAGGTCAGTTATTGACAAACTTTTTTTACTGGCGCTGCTTAACTTCATTATCTTTGCTATGCGTCTACAATATGGTTTCCATATTTTATATGGAAATGCAAATTTTGTTGACTGTCTGCTTATTTCAATAATCGGTACCATTGCAAATCTTTTAACGATAACCCCCGCTGCTTTAGGAGTAAGAGAATTTTTAATAGGCGCAACCTACGGGTTAGTTAAAGGAAATGCTCTTAATGCCGTTGTTGTTACTGTGCTTGATAGAGTCGTTTCTACTATAACTATTTTTATTTTAGGTGGAGTTTTTATTTTTTATTTTTTAAACAAAATGCGAAAAACAAAATCTTAAAGTATTACATACAGAATAAACCAAAAATTTATGCAAGAGTTTTATATGAAAGATATTATGAATAGTTTTGGAAGGTTCTCATAAAATTCTGTTTCAAATGCGGATTTTATTTTATTCTTATCCTTGGGCGTTTCAAAAAATAGGAGGAGGGGAAACCCAGCTTCTAAAAACTAGGGAGTTTTTAGAAAAAAAAGGCATAGAAATTAGACTTTTTAACCAATGGGAAGACAAATTGTCCGATTATGATATTTTACATATTTTTGGTTCGGTCAAAGATTGTGTAGGTTTGATAGAGGTAGCTAAAGAAAACAAACTAAAAATCTGTGTTTCTTCAATATTTTGGACGGATATCCGTAGATGTTTTGGCGAAATAGGTATCAAAAATAAAACAAATGCTTTTCTGCGTCATTGTACAAAAAAAGTTTTACCCTTTTTTCCTTCAGGAAGAAGAAAAATTTTTGAATTAGCAGATTTAATCCTTCCTAATTCAGAAAGTGAAGCAAATCAAATAAAAAAATATTTTTTTATCGATAAAAGCAAATTTGTTGTTATTCCTAATGGTGTAGATGAAAGATTTAAAGATGCTACACCGGAAGAATTTATAAAAAAATATCAACTTAAGAATTTTGTTCTTTATGTGGGCAGAATTGAACCTCGCAAAAACCAGCTTAATTTTATACGAGCGATGAAAGGCTTCAGCGCAGCGCCAATTGTTTTTGTAGGTGATTACACTTTGGAGCATAAATATTACTATGATATTTGCCTCAGAGAAAAAACAGATAATATGTTTTTCTTGGGTCACATCGCCGGAGACAGCGCTTTGTTTTCATCTATGTATGCAGCCTGCAAGGTGTTTTGCCTTACCAGTTGGTTTGAAACGCCAGGCTTAGCCGCCTTAGAAGCTGCTGCAAGCGGAAAGAATATTGTAATAACGCCCTATGGTTCAACTAAGGACTATTTTGGCAATTATGCCTTTTATGCAAGGCCTCATAAATTAAAAGAAATAAGAGAAAAAGTAGAAATAGGATTAAATTCTTCGCCTAAGGAAGATTTTAAGCAGCACGTATTAGACAATTTTAGGTGGGAAAAAGTAGCCGAAGCTACCTTTATGGCTTACGAAAATCTATTAAGACATTAATATGAAAAAAATACTTTTTGTTATCGGAACAAGACCCGAGATAATTAAGACCGCTCCCGTCATTCATATCTTTAGAAAAGATAAGCGCTACAACGTCAAAGTATGTTTTACCGGCCAACATCAGACTATGGCAATAGAAATGATAAAAGAATTTAAGATAAGTATTAATTATGACCTTAATTTGATGAAGTCGGAACAATCCTTGAACTATTTGGCTTCCGCGTCAATATCAAGAATTAATTCTGTCTATGATGAGTTTGGCCCTGACATGGTATTTGTTCAAGGAGACACAACTACAGCGTTTTGCGCGGCATTAGCGGCATTTTATAAAAAAATTACAGTAGCGCACATTGAAGCAGGACTCAGGACTTATGATAAATATCAACCATATCCAGAAGAAATAAATAGAGAAATGATATCAAGGATAGCAGATTTACATTTAGCGCCCACTATAAAAGCAAAAGAAAATCTTGTCCGAGAGGGAATGTTGGCTAATTCTATTATTGTTACTGGTAATACCGTGATCGACGCTTTATTCTATATCAAAAACAGCAAAAAATGTTTTACTGAAAAAACGTTACAACAATTACCAAAGGATAATAAATTAATATTAGTAACAGCGCATCGGAGAGAAAACTTTGGCAAACCATTAAAAAATATCTGCAAAGCGATAAAAATATTAGCGGAAAAAAACAAAGACGTTATTTTTGTCTATCCAGTTCACTTAAATCCCCAAGTTTTTAAACCAGTGTATTCCTTATTGGGAAATATAAGAAATATTTTACTTATTAAACCAGTCATCTACAGTGATTTTGTACTATTAATGGATAAAGCGTATTATATTCTAACAGATTCCGGGGGTATACAGGAAGAAGCACCTTCATTGTCTAAACCTGTTTTGATTTTACGCAATAAAACAGAAAGGCCGGAGGTAGTGGAAGCGGGTTGTGCTAAAATCGTAGGAACAAATACTTCAAGTATTATTAAATTTTCTCAATTACTTCTTAGCTCTAAAATTTACTATAACAGAATGAGCATAAGGAAAAATCCTGTAGGTGATGGTAGGGCAGCCATGCGGATAAAAAATAAAGTCAATAAGATATTTAGGATATAATAATACATGAAGCTGTCAATATTAATTCCAGTTTATAATGAGATACATACACTATCCGCTATCATAAAGCAGAGCATATCTTTGGATATAGATAAAGAATTAATCATTGTTGATGATTGCTCTAACGATAGTTCAAGGGGGATTTTGCAAGCTCAATACCAAAATAAGCCCAATATAAAAGTTATATATCATGAAAAAAATATGGGCAAAGGTGCAGCCATTAAGACAGCTTTAAGCAAGGCTTGCGGCGATTATGCAATTATACAAGATGCGGATTTAGAATACGACCCCCAGGGATTACCTAACTTTGCTGGAAACAGCCCAAACCGTAAACGCCAACGCAGTCTATGGCTCAAGATTTTTAAAAACTTGACGAGTAACGCCATTTATGCGTTTTATGATTAATAAATTCCTGACTGTTTTAACTAATATATTATTCGGTTCACGATTAACCGATATGGAAACCTGCTATAAAATGATAAAGACGGATATATTTAGAAATCTCGAATTACAATCAAACCGTTTTGAAATAGAAGCGGAAATTACAACAAAGCTTCTCAAGAAAGGCTATAATATAGTAGAGGTTCCTGTTTCTTATAGGGGCTGTTCTTACCGTGAAGGCAAAAAATTACATGGAAAGACGGTATTATTACTGTCTTAGTGCTTTTAAGATACAGATTCAGTAAATGAAGTATGTTTTTAAAAATAAATTATACCTAACTACCGTATTTTTCATCGATTTGTTAGGCGGTATTCTTGCATTGCCTTTTAAGCTATTTTCGCGAAAGAAAGCGGTAAATGTAAAACGCATTCTTTTAGTAAGGTTAGACCATATCGGAGATTTTGTTACAACTACCCCTTTATTTAAAAATATTAAATCTCACTTTAGCAAAGCCCATCTTACAGTTATAATAAATCCTGCCGTTTTTGATTTAGCGAAGAATAATCCCTATATCGATGAAATAATTACCTTTAAAGCGTCCTGGTTTGGTAGATATGCCAGCAATTTAAGCATGGCAGATTTTTTTAAATTGATTAAACGCATACGCAATGGAAAATTTGATATCGGAATTGAGCCTCGGGGAGATTTTTTTTCGATAATCTTGATGTTCCTGGGGGGAGTTGAATACAGGATAGGTTATGGCGTAACAGGGGGAGGTTTCCTTTTAAATCAAGAAATAAAATACAACAAAAATATACATGCGATAGAAAAAAATTTAGATGTATTACGGGCAATGAAGGTTCCCATAAAAAATAATTTTCCTCAAATTTATTTTTCCGGACCAGATAAAGATTTTGTGGAAACTTTATTGAAAAATGTAAAATATAATGATAAGAAAGCAATAGTTATCCACCCTTACGCAGGAACTCAGGCAAAGCAATGGGGCGAAAGCAAATTTAAACAATTAATAAAAGAATTACAGGCAGATAATTACGATATTTTTATAATCGGAGCCAAAGAAGATGAAGAAAGCTATGATAGTGTTTATGATCTAAGGGGTAAATTGAATTTGCCCCAACTGGCTTGCTTGATAAAACGTATCGGATTTTTTATAGGTCTTGATTCAGGCCCGGCTAATATTGCTGCAACCTTGGATGTGCCTGCGGTAATTATCTGTTCAGGAACGAATATCGCACAGAATTGGATACCTAACAGCTCAAAGGTAAGATTTGTATTAAAAGAGACAGAATGTAAACCTTGTGAATTGAAAGTTTGCCTTAAACAAAAACATTTTTGTATGGGTGATATTACGGTAGAAGAAGTAATGGGAGAGGTTAGTAAGTTCTAAGTTGTAAGTTCTAAGACGTGAAATAATGGCAAATTTTAGAGATTTAAAAGTATGGCAGGAAGCACATAGGCTAACCATAGAACTTTATGAAATAAGCAAAAATTTTCCGCCAGTTGAGAGATATAGATTAACTGAGCAAATATGCCGCGCGGCTAGCTCTATAGCCGCAAATATTGCTGAAGGTACAGGTAGATATAGCCATAAAGATTTCATAAAATTTTTATATATTGCAAGAGGTTCTTTGGAGGAAACAAGGAGTTTTCTAATTTTGGCTTTTGATCTCGGATATTTAGAAAAACAACGATATGCTATTCTAGATGAAAAATGTACAAGTATTTCAAAAATGATTAACGGTCTTATTGGGGCATTAAGTAAAAATATCAATAATTCTCTATCTTAATAACTTACAACTTAGAACTTATAACTTAGAACTAAACCATGAAAATATTTTTCGATACCCGAATGATTGAGCACCCCGGAATAGGCCGTTATATTAAATGTTTGCTTACGGAATTTAAGAAACGAGAAGAACTCGATCTGAATTTATTGGGAAACAAAGTTTTGATCGAAAAATATCTCGGCGCACACGAGAATATTATCGATTTTAATTACCCAATTTATTCTACGCAAGAGCAATTAGGATTTCTGCAGATTAAAAAAATCATCGGTTCGAATATTTTACATATCCCACACTACAATATCCCTGTTTTAGCAAATTTTAAACTTGTGGCTACAATCCATGACTTGATTCACATAGTTTATCCCCAGGGTGCCAGTAAAAAGTTTGCTTCCGTATATATGAAACTAATGGTAGAGCGGGTATTAAAAAAAGCAAAAAAAATAATCTGCGTTTCTAATTCAACAAAAGATTCTCTTCTCAAAATTTATGGGGAAAGGAAGCATAATATAAACGTGATTTATGAAGGTATAGAATGAAATTTTTCGCAGATAGAAGATACAACTTATCTTTTTAGAATAAAAGAAAAATATAAATTACCGCAAAAATTTATTCTTTATGTGGGCAGCCTTCGAAGGCATAAAAATATAAAAATGCTTTTGGAATCATTTTCGAAGTTAAGAGAACGGATGTCCGATGTATCATTGGTCATAGTGGGAAGGCTTAGCCACCATTTTGATCTGAATAAGAAAAACGTCTTATATATAGGAGAGGTTCCGGACGATCGTGAACTGGCTGCGATATACAATTTATCCTGCGTCTTTTGTAATTTATCTCTTTATGAGGGATTTGGCTTGACCGTGTTAGAAGCGCAGCAATGCGGCACGCCGGTTATCTGTAGTGATATAGCTCCACACCTAGAAATAGGCGGAGACGGGGTTTTGACGGTTTCAGTGCAGGCTATTGACCGCGCAGTAGATAATTTGTATAATATTTTAACTGACGATAACTTACGTAATGCCCTCATCCAAAAAGGCTTCAAAAATATCTATAGATTCAATTGGGCGGATACAGCGAATAAAACCATAGCGGTTTATAAAGAGCTATTAGCGGATTAAACACAATAAATTTCTATTAATTTCCTAATTTCTACCAATTTTCCGCCAGAGGCGGATCCGCCCACACATAAAAAGTCATCGGTGGCGGACAATCGAAATTAGTAGAAATTTGCTTCGCGAAATTCATAGCAATTAATTGTTTATAATTTTAAAATGCGAATTGCGATAGTCCATGATTGGCTTATTGGTATGCGCGGCGGAGAAAAGTGCCTTGAAGTTTTTTGTGAACTTTTCCCGCAGGCAGATATTTTTACTTTGCTTTACGATGGCTCTTCTGTTTCGCCGGTTATTTCGTGCATGCCGGTTAAGGCCTCCTTTATCCAGCATTTCCCTTTTGCTTTTAAAAAATACCGAAACTATCTTCCTTTTTTCCCCAGCGCTATTGAAAGTTTCAATTTAACCGGATATGATTTCATATTGAGCTCAAGCCACTCTGTTGCGAAAGGAGCAAAAAAACCCAAAAATGCGTTTCATCTTTGCTACTGCTATACGCCTATGCGCTATGTCTGGTCTTTTTTTGAACAATATTTCGGCTCCTACCCTTTCTTTAAGAAAAAAATAGTAGGTTATGTAACCAAGAACCTTAAAAAATGGGATTTAAAAACTCTGGATAGAGTTGATGAATTTGTTGCAATTTCTAAGACCATACAAAAAAGAATAAACGATATTTATAAAAGATCATCTCGCGTTATCTACCCCCCGGTTGATGTAGAAAAATTTACTTTAAATCGCAGCATCAAAAGAGAAGATTTTTATTTGTGCATTTCAGCACTTGTGCCTTATAAACGTATTGATATAATTATAGATGCGTTTAATAGATGCCCGGATAAGAAAATATTTATAGTCGGGGACGGCCATCTAAGAAAAGAGCTTGAAAGAAAAATTTCTTCGCAAAATATAAAACTTCTTGGCTGGGTAGGTGACCGTGACCTTATTGTTCTTTATCAGAAAGCAAAAGCATTTATCTACGCAGCAGAAGAGGATTTTGGAATTTCTCCTCTTGAAGCACAGGCAACAGGCTCGGCTGTAATTGCTTTTGGTAAGGGCGGAGTGAACGAAACAATAATGCCGTTAGCTGATGGCCGCGGTAACGAACCCACGGGCATATTTTTTTATAAACAGGAAAGCGAAGCGTTAATTGAGGCAATTGATGAATTTGAAAAGCATGTTAATGAATTTGACCCTGTCCAGCTAAGAAATAACGCAGTTAAATTCAGCCGTGACAATTTCAAAAACAATTTTAGAAACTTGATCAAGGAAAAACTAAACCTAAATTGATATGCTGCATAAACTGGCTAAGAAAAAACTGACTGTTCATTATTTCGGATATTTGATACTGAATGATTTGATAATTGGTTTTATAGCGCTTTCTCTCTCTTATTGGTTTCGTTTCAATTCCAGTCTTTTTGATCTGCCTTTTGGCGTTCCTTCCTATGGTAACTACATATTGCCTTTTTTATCTATTGAAATTCTTCTTGTCATACTTATCAATAGAGAGGGGCTTTACCGGATTGATTTTACAAAAAAATTCGTTGACCATGTTTTTTCGCTGATAAAAAGCATAGGCTTGGCAATGTTGCTTCTTTTGGCAGGCACATTTTTTTACAGAAATACGACCTATTCACGCTTACTTATATTGATAATAGGGTTTAATTTATCTCTTTTCCTGATTGTTTCGCGGCTCTTTTGGAGGCTTTTTTACGCAAAAAATGTTTTTGAAAAGGCCAAGAAAAAAATTTTAGTCTTAGGCAAACCGGAAACCATAAGCAAAATTACTGAACACGTCGATTATTTTAACCGCTACGGAGATATTATCGGATTTGTTTCTACGCGTAAATCCGCTCATAGTCAAACGGGGCGATACATAGGCTCTATCGATAATTTTAATGATATTCTCGATAAGTATAAGCCTGACGAAGTAATACTTTCTGATTTGGAAATACCAAGAAAGGCAATTATCAATCTTATATTAGAATCGGAAAAAAGGCTTGTTACTTTTAAGATAGTAGCTGATCTTTTTGATATAATGATTCAGAAATTTGAAATAGAAAGCGTGGATGGGCTTAATCTCATAAAATTTAAAGAGTCTCCTTTGAGCTTTGCTTATAATAGATCTTTAAAAAGAAGCATTGATATGTTGGGGGCGTTTTTGGGGATAATCATGTTTTCCCCGGTATTCTTTATTGTATCCTTAATCATCAAAGCGACATCAAAGGGCCCAATATTTTTTTCTCAGGAAAGAATAAGCGAGGAAGGAAAAGTTTTTAAAATCCATAAATTTAGAAGCATGTATCAAGGCGCAGAAAGCAAAACCGGACCGGTATTTGTTAAAAAAGATGATGGCCGTTGTACACCTATTGGAAAATTTTTAAGGAAATATAATCTTGATGAAATACCTCAGTTATATAATGTTTTGTGGAGTGAGATGAGCTTGGTGGGGCCCCGGCCGGAGCGGCCTTTTTTTGTCGAACAATTCAAAGATGATATACCAAGATATATGAGCAGGCACCATATAAAGTCCGGCATTACTGGTTGGGCCCAAATACACGGGCTTCGTCAGGGCACGCCAATTGAGGAAAGAGTAAGATATGATTTATATTATGCAGAGAACTGGTCAATCTGGCTTGATTTTAAAATTATTTTTCTTTCCTTTTTTGCTCTTAAGAATGCTTATTGATACACAGATGACAGACGCAGATGACCACAGATAAAGCTTGCGTCAATCGGTTGCGGTTACGCTGCTTGTATCGGTTGCGCCTTACGTCATGCGTCAGAAGAATAATCTACGGGACGCGACCGAATAACCATAGACGAAACGAGCCGCGCAACCGTAAAACGCAACTAATTTTTTTAAATAAATGCTTATCAGAAAACTTAATTATCTTAGCGAGTTTTTTCTCTGGATACTGGCATTTGGCATAACTTTGGCAAACGCCCCGACAGAAGTAAGCTCCTATTTTTTAATTGCTATTTTTTTAATAAAAATAATTATTTCAAGGGATACGAAATTTCTGCATTCCTTGATAGGTATATTATTCAGTTTGTTTTTTATCGTTGTGCTCATCTCTGCTATTTGCAGCCAATATCCCGGTGAAAGCTGGAGAGGTTTTTCCAGAGTTCCAAAATATATTTTTCTGTTTTTTGCTTTATTGAGCCTTTTTAGTAGTGATAAAAAAATAATGTCACGTTTTTTCTGGGTAGTGATAGCTGCTTCAGCCATCACATTTTTAAACGGCATTTTCCAGAATATTTTTGGCTTTGATTTTTTCAGGCACAATTCCGTAAACTATTTGGATTATCTTCACCGAATACAATCTTCATTCATCGATGCAAACGATTTTGGCGCATATATAATTTCGGTTCTTCCCCTGACATTTTTATTTTTAAACCGTGGTTTTTCCAAAGCAAAACGTATTATGCTTTTTGTCGTTTGCTTATTGGGATTTTACTGCCTGATTAGAACTTCTTCCCGCGGTGCATGGTTGGGTTTTTTAGCGGGAATAAGTTTTTATTTTTTTGTCTATAATAAAAAAATTGCAATTGCCATACCAGTACTTGTTATCTTATTGCTGATAATAACGCCAAAAGGGCTTGACCGTGTTACCGGGCTTTTTAAGCAAGAAAAAAATACCGTCTGGGAAAGAACAGTCCTGTGGAAGTCTGCCTGGGGCATGATAAAAGAGCGGCCGGTGTTGGGACAAGGCGTAAATACCTTTTCTGAATATTTCCCAAAATACAAACCCGCTGATTATCCAGACCTTCGTTATGCGCACAATTCTTATCTGCAGATGTGGTCAGAAATTGGTATTGTAGGGCTATTGTTGTTTTTAAGCATCCCATTGGCTATACTAATTAGAACATTGCGCGGCATAAAGATAAAGGCAACCAAAGGTCCTTACGGCCTTATGCTGCTTGGTTTAATTGCGGGGTATACAGGATTTTTGGTGCACAGCATTTTCGATAACAACTTATTTTCCCTTATGCTTACTACTCTTTTTTGGGTAATGAGCGCTTATATTATTGCATTGAATAAAACATTTGCTAAGGAGCTATATGCCGAAAAATAAAAATTATACGATAGCTGTCACTATTCCTTCAAAAAATTCAGAAAAAAAGATTGCAAACTGCTTAGCTTCAATTAAGGACTGGGCAGATGAAATAATAGTTTTGGATAGCGAAAGTATTGATAAGACTGTTGAAATTGCTAAAAGTTTCGGCGCCAAAGTATTTGTTCATCCCTTTTTGGGCAGTTGGGCAAAAGAAAGAAATTTCGGAGCCGAACAGGCAAACAGCAATTGGATACTTTCATTAGATACAGATGAGGTGGTGAGTGAAGATTTTAAGAAAAAATGCGATGATGTCCTGCCTAATACAAAATGCGCCGCATTTAAATTCTGGAGAAAAAATTTCTTTTTAGGCCACCCTTTTCGTTACGGTGGCTGGTACCATAAATCGCAGCATCTCTATAACAAAAAATTTGCACACTATGAAGGCATGTTGCATGAAAAATATATAGTAAATGGAGAGGTTGGAGATTTAGATGCAGAGGTTTTACATTATCCTTTTGACAGTATATCAGAATTTATCGAACGGCAGAACCGTTATACCAGCATACAGGCGATAGAAATCATCGCCGAGGAAAAAGACCTGGATATTAAAAAAATAAAATATAATCTTACCTGGAAACCGCTAAAACTATTTAAGAAAATGTATTTTAACAAAAAAGGCTACAAAGAAGGAATGCACGGTTTGGTCTTTTCGATTCTTTTTTCCTGGGTGCATTTCGTAAAATGGGCTAAAGTGTGGGAAATATATAATAATTCAGACCAAAAATCTAAGTAAAACTCTAAACCCGAAATCCTAAACCCTAAACAATCCACGAGCCAGAACAAAGTTCGGTTCGGGGTTGCCCAGAATCGAATTTATTCTGGTTCTGGGTAAAATCGAAACTACAAATCACAAACCCTAAACGTTTCGAGTTTGGAGTTTCGTGTTTGTGATTTGTTTAGAGTTTTCCGCCAGAGGCGGATCCGCCTTATTTTTTTAAGGTGGCGGACGAGTTTAGTGTTTAGAGTTTTAATGAGGCCTAATTTAGCAAGCTATGTTTAAAAAAATACTTATCGTAAGAATAGGAAATATCGGCGATGTCTTATTCGCGACTCCGGTTATACGGAAACTGAGAAAAGTTTTTGGTAATGCCCAAATAGACATTTTAACATCCCCCCAGGGCAAGGTTGTGGTAGAAAAGAGCCCTTATTTAAATAATATATTTATTTACAGGAAATTCCATAAAATAGAACGCTGGTTTAAAAAAAGAAAACTGCTTAAGGGGTTATTATTAAATAAATATGATTTATGCGTTGTGCTTGAGTCTAATCTTGAATATACAAAGTTTGCTTATGAAATATCCAGGCATGCCTTGCGCATCGGCATAGATAGTGAGTTTGGAAAAAAGTTCTTGCACAAAACAGAAGAATTTTCCCGTAAGCGCCATGCTGTAGAAAATTATCTCTCTGTTGTTTCAAAATTATTAAATATTGAGCTTGCAGGCGACGATTATTCCATGGATTTTTTCTTTACCCCGTTAGAGAAAGCCGCCGACAGAGTTGGCGATGGCTATCAAGACGAAGATAACGGCTTAAAACTACTATCGAGCAGAAGTTCTCTAACGGGGTTTACTACCTGTGCCGATAGTGGAAATTTAGGTAAAGAAAAAGGAAAAGGTTTTTTTATTGTTCATTCTTCCTGCAGCAGTTATCTTCCAAGTAAAAGCTGGGAGATTGACAAATTTGCAGAGGTCGCTAAATATCTAACTATCCACGGTTTCAGCGTATTTATCACCGGTGCAATCTCTGATTGCGAGCCGAAATTACTTCTTGAGAAATTAAAAAATGAAAAAAATATTCATAGTTTTATCGGCAAGAACCTATATGAAGTAGCCTCTCTTATAAAGCAAGCCAAAGGGGTCATTTGCTTAGATACAGGCATTCTTCATATAACCCGTGCCCTGAATAAACCCCTTGTTTGTTTGTTTGGCCCTTCTGACCCGCTTCACACCGGCCCAATCGGCCCGGGAATATATAAAGTAATTAGAAAAGATTTTCGCTGCGGGCCGTGCCAATATTTTGCCGATTATAATAAAAAACAAAAAGAGAAATGTTTGGATGGAAAAATTACTCCCTGCATGAAAGCGATAGAGGTAGAGGAGGTAATAAAGAGCCTTAATAGTATAATTGATGGATAATAAAGAGATAAAAAAAATTTTCTTCATCCGTTCAGACCGGCTGGGCGAATTCCTTTTGAGCCTTTATGCGATTAAACTTGTAAAGTTAAATTACCCTGACAGCAAGGTATATCTTTTGGCTAAAAAAGATAATATTGAGCTGATTAAAGGAGTTGATTTTGTAGATTGTTTTTTGGAATATGAAAATAACGCTTTTGCCGGTTATAAAGGCGCATTTAATTTAAGCGGCATTCTAAGGAAAGAAAAAATAGATTGTGTAATTTCGCTTAATCCAAAAAAAGAATTTCATCTTGCTTCATTTTTGTCAGGCACACCTTTAAGGCTCGGTTATGACAGAAAATGGGGATTTTGTTTGAACCGAAAAATAAAAGACGAAAAATATTTAGCCCAAAAACATGAAGCAGAATATAATTTTAATTTAGTAAAGCTGATATGCAAAAATGTTTTTACGCCTTCTTTGGATTTTCCCGTAGATGAACCTAACACGTTACATATGCTGGCAGAACATTTTAACTTATCGCAAAAATATATTGTCATACACCCGTTTAGTTCCAATCCTTTAAAAAAAATAGAGGATAATTTCTGGGAGAACCTTGTTTCAGCCTTAAAAGAAAAATGTACCGGTAACATTGTCCTTATAGGTTCAAAAGAAGAAATGCCTGAGAGTGAAAAACTGGCAGAAAAATTAAATGTAAAAAATATTACCGGAAATTTATCATTGAGGAATTTAGCCTCTTTTTTAAAACATAACTGCGCTTTATTCATCGGCCTTGATTCAGGGCCAATGCATTTAGCAAGTATTTTTAAAAAACCCGTTGTAGGGTTATTTAAAATATCAAGTTCAAGAAGATGGGGGCCGTTTAATACGCAATCTTTAATCTTAGAAAGTACCGATTTATCTGCGTTTTTGGCAAAAATCGAGGATATCCTTAAATTTGCTTGCGCAAACGCCGCAGGTAAAATATAATCATCTAAACGCGAATTATCGCGAATGTATACCTTTGTAAAATATTAAAGTATAAACGCTAATTTACGCGAATGAATCTATTCGCGGCCATTCGCGTTTGATTAGCGAGAATCAGCGTTATGAATAAAACAAAATTATCAATTGTGATACTTGCCAAAAATGAAGAAACAAGGATAAAAGACTGCCTTTCTTCAGTTGTTGGCTGGGCGGATGAAGTAATTGTAATCGATGATGAAAGTACGGATAGAACAGTTGCTATAGCCACGGAATTGGGTGCTAAGGTGTTTATTAAAAAAATGGATATCGAAGGCGCTCACCGTAACTGGGCATATGCAAAAGCAGCCAATGAGTGGATTTTAAGCCTTGATGCTGATGAAAGGCCAACTGATGAATTAAAAGAAGAAATCAGTGCGCTTTTACCTACCAATCCCGCTCAAAGTGCCTTTACAATACCCAGAAGGAATTTTATCGGTGATTACTGGCTACGCTTCGGCGGACAATATCCAAGTGCCCAGCTTAAATTATTTAAAAAAAGTAAATTTAAATGGGAAGAGGTTGAAGTGCATCCGCGCCCTGAGCTGGATGGAGAATGCGGCCATCTTGCAAAAGACCTCATACATTATACCTATAGAGATTGGGCTGATTTTTTAAAAAAACTGAATAATCAAACCAGCCTAGAAGCTACAAAATGGTATAAACTTTCCCTGGAGAATCCTAAAAAAGCGCAATATAAGATGAATACTTTCCACGCTCTGTGGAGGACATTGGACAGATTTATCCGCACCTATTTTGCCAAAAAAGGCCACCGTGACGGTTTTAATGGTTTTATGATTGCCTATTTTGCTTCGCTTTATCAAATAGTCAGTTACGCAAAATACCGTGAACTTAAGAATAAAGATAAATCGAAACACGATTGAAACACAGTAGAAATACAATGGAAATACGGTAGAAATACAATTGTATTTCTATGTATTTCACGAGCGAAGCGAGCATATTTCAACCGTATTTCTATTACATCTAAATCGCGCTTTACTTTAATCAACAAAAATAATGTCTAAAAGGCGAATTATAATTACCGGTTTGATAGCAATAATTTTTATTGCGCTCTTCTTCAGGTATGCTCATCGCGCCCCAAAGCGGCATTACTGCGATTTCAGGGTTTATTACAATACCGCCCAAAGGTTTCTTGCCAAGGAAAATATTTACAGCCGTCCGGATGAAAGTATTACTCCTTTTAAATATTCAGCAGTTTTTGCGCTAATTACTTCACCGCTTGCGGTAGTATCCCAAAAACAGGCAAGCCTGATATTTTTCACTATAAGTTTTCTTCTGCTTATTCTTACATGCGTGCTTTCCAAGAAAATGATCGTAGAGCGGAATTTAAGCCCGGGGCAAAATTTCATAATTTATTTTTTCCCGGTATTTTTCAGCTCGCGTTTTATCTTCGCCGTTCTCGATTCCGGGCAGGTTAACATAATGATATTTGCGTTAATAATTGCGGGGCTCTATTTATCGCAAAAGGAAAGAGACATTTCAGCCGCAGCATTGATTGCCTTGTCAGTTATGTTTAAATATACGTCAATAATATTCTTGCCCTATTTTTTAATCCGCAGAAAGATAAAATTATCAATATTTATGATTTTATTTATGTTGTTTTATTGTTTTATTCCCGCAGCCTATGTAGGGATAAATACGAATTCGCAGTATCTTAAAAACTGGCTGCCATTTATAACAGAAACCTCTTTGGATAAAGGCTCGTGGTATGATGCGAAGAATCAGTCGCTTTATTCCTTTATCTTGCGTACATTTAGCGCGGATTCTTCCTTTAACCCCATAGCTCAATTAACCTTTATGCAGGCACTTGCCATTTCTGCAGCAATTGGAATGCTTATCTATCTTTTAATAATAGTTAAAAAGAAAAATAACGAGACAAAAGTTATTGATTATGCTCTTTTATTCCTATGTACGGCGTTGTTTAACCCAAATGCCTGGCTGGTAAATTTCGTAATTTTTGTTTTTGCATACATGGTAATTATCCGCCACCTGTTAACTGTAAAGTTTAAAGATAAAATTACTTTAATTTTTATGGTGTTGTCTTTTATTTCTTCAAGCTGGGCAGCGGAATCTGTTGTTGGGGATAATTTGCAAAAATTCTTTGAATCGCTTTCAACAGTAACAATTGCAGCGCTTATTTTAGTGGTTATATTGTTATATTTAAAATTTAGTAGAGGAATAACCAAGTTCCAAGATACAATAACCAAACAATAATCAATAACCAAATTCTAATAACCAAACGGAAAAATCGATGGAATTGTTTGGTGATTGGTTATTGGAATTTGTTTGTATCTTGTATCTTGGTCATTGGTTATTTTATGGGGTAATCCATACAACGAAGCAGTGTCGTAAACTATAAATTTCGTAATTCACGCGAGGTAGCGCAAGAATGGACCAACAGAACTTCGGATTTTTAAAAACAGAAAAGGTTTACAGTATCTTTGAGTTGAATAATACCGTCAAAAAACTCATCCGTATGGATTTTCCTGACTATGTGTGGGTATGCGGCGAAATACAGGATTTACGCGACAGAGGCACTATAAATTTAAATCTTGTGCAAAAACATCCCGAGGCGAATGAAATAATGGCACAGGCTAATGCGGTTATTTTTGAAAATGTAAAACCGCAGATAACAAAGCGTATAGCAGAAACAAACGGAGCTTTTGAATTAAAGAAAGACATTGAAGTAAAACTGCTCTGTAAAGTTGATTTATATGTAAAGACAGGCAAATTCAGCCTGACTGTTTTTGATATCGATACTGTTTATACTTTGGGGAAAATGGCGGCATCCCGGCAAAGGATAATTGAAGAATTAAGGGCCAAGGGATTGCTTGAACGTAATAAGCTTATTCCAATGGCGCAAATTCCTTTAAAGGTAGGCCTTATAACTGCGCCTGATTCTGCCGCGTATCATGACGTGCTTGATGAGTTTAAAAAAAGTAAATATGGATTTAAAATATTTATATACAGCTGTTACATGCAAGGTAAATTAGTAGAAAGTGATGTAACCGCCGCGCTTAATTTCTTTAATAATTTATCACGAGATGAGCTTGATGTAATTATGATTGCAAGAGGCGGCGGCTCAACCGCAGATTTAAGCTGGTTTGACAATAAAAAAATTGCCGAAACCGTAGCCATGCTGAAATTTCCTCTAATATCTGCCATAGGCCATGAGATAAATACAAGTATTACCGATATGGTTGCGCATACTTTTGTTAAAACTCCCACCAAGGGAGCTCAATTTATAATTGAAAGGGTGAAAGAATTTATCAATTCTCTGGAGGATATTGAACAAAGGATTGGGTTAGGAGTGAAAGATTTTCTTGAGAATAGCAACAATCAACTGGCAATGTTAACCTCTAAATGCGATTCCGGTGCCAGCCGCTATTTTCAATTTCATAAAGAAGAGCTTTCATCGAAGAAAGCTAATATTAGTAATTTCACAAAAAAGTTTTTAAGTATGCGCCGGCAAGAGCTTTTAGGAAGTTACGATATTTTTAAATTAAAATTAAATACACTTTTATCCGATTCACGTGATAGCATGAAGCATGCAGAAAGTAAGGTCCGGCTGCTTGATCCTAAAAATGTTTTAAAAAGAGGTTATTCCATAACCTTCAAGGATTCAAAGCCTATAAAATCTATTGACGATATAAATGAAAATGATATCATAAAAACCGTCCTTTATGAAGGTAATATCATTTCTCGCGTAGAAGAAAAACAAAAGGAAAATGAGCAAAAAAACAATAAAATATAACGAGGCGATTAACGAATTAAACGGCATACTTTCCGACTTAGAATCGGAAAGGGTAGATGTTGATGAGTTGACTACTCGGGTAAAAAGAGCAGTTGAACTTATTAAATTATGCCGCGAAAAGATTGAAGAAACAGAGCTTGAAGTCAGAAAGATAGTTAAAGAATTTGACAAAGGCTCGGATAAGGAAGAAACCGCCAAGTAAACTTCGAAAAGCTATCAGCTTTCGGCTTTCAGCTGCTGATAGCTTACGACTGATAGCTGAAAGCTTTCCCGGAGGTAATAATATGTTTAGTCTACGATTAAGAATGTCAATCCTGGTAATTATACTGTTTGCGATTCTTTATGCTATAGCATCGCTTATAATGCATTATCTGGGTGTGCGAGGTTTCCTACCGCAAGTTTTACTCGCGGTTGGGATGATGCTTTTCCAATATCTGGTAGGCCCGAAAATTGTAGAGCTCTCGATGCATGTAAAATATGTAAAAAAGGAAGATGTACCCTGGTTGTTTGAAATGGTTGAGGGTCTCTCCCGGCGGGCGAATGTTCCTATGCCCAAAATCGGGATTGCCCATATAAACGTGCCGAATGCTTTTGCTTTCGGAAGAAGCCTGAAAGACGGAAGAATATGCGTTACCAAAGGTGTTCTGGACTTATTAAACAAAGAGGAACTGCGTGCTGTATTGGGCCATGAAATGACCCATCTAAAAAGCAGAGATGTTCTTTTTATCACTTTACTTTCGGTTGTACCGCTTATCTTATACTATATTTTTTTGCATTTCAGCCTTTATGGTTCGTATTCACGCAGGCGCGAAAGTGGAGGCTCCGCAGCTTTAATAGGTATTGCGGCATTCGTATTTTATTTCGTTACAAACCTTTTGGTTTTGTATGCTTCACGCATAAGAGAATATTTCGCGGATAAAGGTTCTTTAGATTTAGGAAACTCTCCGGCAAGCTTGGCAACAGCGCTCTACAAGCTTGTTTATGGCGCAGCCCGCCTTCCTAAAGAGAATTTACGCGAAATTGAAGGAGTGAAGGCTTTCTTTCTTAACGATTTATCCAAGGCAAAAAGCGAAATATCTGATTTGGCACAGCTTGATTTGGACAGAACAGGAACCATTGATCCTTATGAATTGCGTAGTTTAGCACAAAAGAAGATAAACTTAAGTTTTGCGGATAAGGCTATGGAGATTTTAAGCACCCATCCGAATATGCTAAAGCGCATAAAGCATCTTTCAGAGTATAACAAGGGGCAAGCTTAGGGGCATATATTGGGCATAGTGCAGTAAAATACCTGTTATTTTACTGCACTGCCGTGTCCTAAAAAACTAATTGACCCAAATTGGGATTTCTGCTATAATCTATTTTAGCTAAAAGTTTCTGCCTACGCTAAACGGCTCCGGCAGACAGTCCAGCAGGCCAAAGGCCTAGTGGGTAAGCTTGCCTTCCCTTTTTTCAACAGAAGCCTAAGGGTTGACAGAAAAACAATAAAAAGGTATTATATTATTATGTTGGCAAAGAACAAAAAGAAAAAACTAATTGAGAAGTTTAAAGAGCATCCCCAAGATACCGGTTCCGCCTCTGTGCAGGTAGCATTGCTTACAGAAAGGATTAACTATTTAACGGATCATTTAAAAAAACACAAGAAAGACTTCCATTCTCGCCGCGGCCTGCTTATGCTTGTAGGAAGACGCCGCCGCCTTCTTAATTATCTTAAGAAAAAGGATCCTCAAGGCTATAGCGGGGTTGCAAAGGAGCTTAACCTTAAATAAAATGGGCACATCCCTCTCCCTTCCTAATTTGGGAAAAAATTCCCTGACGTTTTCTACAGGAGATTGGGCTAAACAGGCAAATGGTGCTGTTTTGGTTTCTTACGGAGAGACTGTCGTGTTGGCGACTAGTTGTATGTCCAAAGAGCCAAAAGAAACAGACGGCTTCCTGCCTCTTACCGTAGAATATCAGGAAAAAACTTATGCCATGGGCAAAATACCCGGTGGATTTATCAAGCGCGAAGGCCGGCCCAAAGACGAAGAAATACTTACCTCCCGCCTTATAGACAGGCCGCTTCGGCCGCTTTTCCCGAAAGGCTTTACGAACGAAATACAAATAGTAGCTATGGTTTTATCCAGTGATGGCAAAAATGACCCGGATATTTTTGCCATAACCGCCGCAAGCAGCGCTTTATTCATTTCGGATATCCCTTTCTATAATCCGGTAGGCGCGGTAAGGGTAAGCAAAACAGAAGATGGCTTCATATTAAATCCTACCTACGAAGAAAGAGAAAAATCCCTTATGGACCTCGTTGTGGTAGGTACTGAAGATGATATCGTAATGCTTGAGGGCGGCCTGAAAGAAATTAGCGAGGCAGAAGTGCTTGAAGCTATAAAATTTGCCCAGCCTTTTATACGAGAAATAGTTAATTTTCAAAAAGAATTACGGCAAAAGATAGGGAAAAAGAAGAAAGAAGTCTTGATGCACGAAATTGACAATGATTTATACAGCTCTTTAAAAGATAAAATTTTCAAAGAGCTTGAGGGTGTATATGGAATAGTCGGAAAAGAAGAAAGAGAAGCCGGCGTAAATAAAATTCTTGCTTGTGTTTGCGAGGATCTCGTTAAAGTAAATCCCGAAACAGATTGTAATAAAGTTAAAGAAGTATTTTTTGCTCTTGAAGAAGAATTCGTGCGCAAAAAAATTGTTGAAGAAAATACCCGCCCGGATGGCCGTTCTTTAAAAGAAATAAGAAATATAGATTGTAAGGTCGGGGTTCTTCCCTGCACGCATGGTTCAGCCCTATTTACCCGCGGGCAAACCCAATCGCTTTCAACAATTACACTAGGCACAAGTTCGGATGAGCAATTTATTGAAGCGCTTGAAGGTAGAAGAACCAAGCATTTTATGTTGCATTATAGTTTTCCTCCTTTTAGCGTAGGAGAGATAAAGCCTTTAAGAGGGCCATCGCGAAGAGATATCGGCCATGGCGCTTTAGCAGAAAAGGCACTTTCCCCGATACTTCCTCCAAAAGAAGTATTTCCTTATACTATAAGAGTCGTTTCTGAAATTTTAGAATCAAATGGTTCTTCAAGTATGGCAACGGTATGCGCGTCTTCTTTGTCACTTATGGACGCGGGCGTGCCGGTTGCCTCACCCGTTGCGGGAATTGCCCTTGGCCTTATTACGGAAGGAGAAGAATACAAAATTCTTACGGATATCGCAGGAGTTGAGGACCATTATGGCGATATGGATTTTAAGGTCGCCGGAACAAAAAATGGCATAACCGCCATACAGCTGGATATAAAAATAGGCGGGCTTACTTATAAAATGATTGAAGAAGCTTTAGCTCAGTCAAAAGAAGCAAGGCTTTTTATCTTGGAAAAAATGAGCACGGCCCTTTCCTTGCCGAGAGAAATAGTTTCGAAATACGCACCAAAAATAAAATCATTCAAGATAGACCCGGATAGAATCGGCAGCGTCATAGGCCCCGGGGGAAAGTTTATCCGAAGGCTTACCAGCGAATATAATGTTACTATAGACATTGACGATGAAACCGCTACCGTATCTGTTGTTGCAATGGATCTGGATAATTTGGAAAGAGCAGCCAAGCAGATTATGAATATGGTTAAGGATATAGAAGTTGGAGAAATTTTCGAAGGAAAAGTTACCCGAATTGCGAATTTTGGAGCTTTTTGCGAGATTGTCCCTGGCAAGCAAGGCCTAGTGCATGTTTCCGAAATTTCCGATTCTTATGTAAAAAATGTCAGCGAAGTTTTAAAAGAAGGAGATATAGTTAAGGTAAAAATAATAGGCATTGATTCCCAAGGCCGCATTAATCTTAGTATAAAACAGGCGCAATGAAGCGAGCCCCTGATTTTTTTAAAAATAGCGCTTTGATATATGCCTCGATATCGATAGCTTTCTCAATAGTCTTAATTTTAAGCCTTTTTTCATACACCTCAAAAGATATCGCGTTCTTAAGCCAATCTAATTCCCACACTACACACAATATTATCGGAATAGCCGGAGCTTACTTTGCTTTTGTTTTAAGATTTTTATTCGGAAGAGCGGCTTATTTTATACCTTTTTGCCTTATAGGCCTTGGGCTGGCTAAAATAGGAATATTACGTTTTTACGGTATAAGCAAAAGTAAGACCATCGATACAATTGCTGCTTTAATATTTATTGTATCGCTTTCCGCCTTTATGGGGCTGTTATTTGCGAAAGCAGGTGCCGGCTGGGAGTATTCAGATGGCGTTGTCGGGTTTTATCTCTCGCAGTTTTTTGAAAGTTATCTTGGTTTTTCCGGTTCTTTAATCGTACTTAGTTTAATTCTTATCATAATGAGCCTTTTGTTTTTTGGTTTTTTCTTTGTAGATGTTTTTAAAGGAACAAGGCTTGCTTTTTCTATGGTAAGTGAATTTATCGCGGAAAGAAGGAATAGAAAAGTAGAAACTAACGGCGATTTCCTGATTGCTAAGAAAAAGAAACTGAAAGACGCCTCCCTCAGGCAGATCGAAGATGAAGATAAAGAAAAAGCTGCAACAAAAGTACGCCCCGCAATAAAACCGGAAATAAAAATGTATACTCCGAAGATAAATCAGCCGCAATCGCAGGCACAGGCGCAGGCGAGCAAGATAGACAATGATAAACTTGTTAATAAAGAAGAAATAAAAAAGCAGATAGACGGGCTTAATCCGGATAATGCCAAAACATTTGATCCAAAAACCTACAAGTTGCCTTCGATAGGCCTTTTGAAGGTGCCGTCTTCGCTTGATTACCGTGAGGTAAAAGAGGATGTAGAGGCAAGCATTAAGAATCTTGAAGAAACACTTTCCGATTTCGGTGTTGAGGCGAAAGTTGTAAGTGTCCAGAAAGGCCCGGTTGTGACAATGTATGAATTAGAGCCTTCCCCGGGGGTTAAGATTACAAAAATATCCGCCCTTTCCGATGACATAGCGCTTTCCATGAAATCATCTTCGGTAAGAATTGTTGCGCCCATACCGGGAAGAGGCACTGTTGGCGTAGAAGTTCCCAATGAGAAGAAACATTTGGTTTATTTAAGGGAAATTCTTGAGGAAAAAATATTTTCCGACTCTAGCTCAAAATTAACTTTGACTATCGGAAAAGACGTTTCAGGAAATCCCGTGATTGCTGATTTAAAGGAAATGCCTCACCTTTTGATAGCCGGCACAACCGGTTCGGGGAAAACAGTTTGCGTTAATACGATAATTACTTCAATTTTGTTTAAAGCAAAGCCTGATGAAGTAAAGTTTATTCTTGTGGACCCAAAGATGGTTGAACTTGCTCCTTTTGCCGGCATACCGCACCTACTGCACCCGATTATCTATGAGTCAAAAAAAGCATTTATTACTTTGAACTGGGCTGTTGAAGAAATGGAAAGGCGTTATCATCTTCTTGCCTCTGAAGGCGCAAGGAATATCGATGTATATAACAAAGGCGGCAAGAAAATGCCTTTTATTATAATAATAGTTGATGAATTGGCGGATTTAATGGTAGTTGCCAAAGAGAGCATAGAAGTTTCTATACAGCGCCTGGCGCAGCTTTCAAGAGCGGTTGGCATTCATCTTATTCTTGCAACGCAAAGGCCGTCAGTTGACGTTATAACCGGAGTAATTAAAGCAAATTTTCCTGCACGAATTTCTTTTAAAGTTTCTTCCAAGGTAGACTCTCGCACAGTGCTCGATGTTATGGGTGCAGATAAACTTCTTGGCAAGGGGGACTTATTATTTTTAAAACCGGGAGCACCTAAGCTTATC
>JALOCC010000084.1 GCA_023227945.1 Candidatus Omnitrophota bacterium | reverse complement strand
ATAGGGCCAATCTACGCGTTTTAAAAGCATGCATGCCTCTCTTCCAAACCTATTCTACGATAGGATGGAAACTTCCAAAAGGCTGTCATATCGTTCTTACAGCGAATCCAGGACAACAGGACTATCAGGTTACGGAATTAGATCCTGCCATTCTTACAAGAATGCGGCATGTGACATTCGGTTTTGATATCAAGGAATGGATAAATTGGGCGGATGAGGAAGGGTTGGATAAAAACGTATTGGGATTTTGCGCATATTATCCGGAAATGATGTTCGGAAAGCTTCTAACGAATCCAAGAACAATCACAGAAGCTTTCCGAATGATTCAATCAAGCGGGATTGATCTGAATGTTATGATGGAATCGAGAGAAAACATCAAAAATATCAAAAACATAATGAATATGCTCTTGGACAATGAATTTACTGATTCTTTCGCGACATATATGCTTTCAGGGGAACGCGTTTTCCTTAGTCCTGAAGATATTCTTACAGCCCCTGAATTTTCAAAGGAAAAGATAAAGAAACTGATATCTAAAGACGTTCTTCGTTTGGATATCATCAGTATTATTTCATACAGATTGTTATCTGCTATAATTTCTGAAAAAATTAAATTTACACAAGAACGGGCGGATAATTTTTATTCTTTTCTTTTTGATTACGGGATTCCAATAGATATTGTTATGTCCATACTTTTGGAAATGAACAAGAGCAATAACCTTTTAACCTGTTTTTCTTGGTTAAAAGATGAAAGGATTACGTCGATGTTCGCAGAATATTATCAGTCTAAAATTTAAAAGAAAAACAGATGTTCTGTTGACAAAGAATAAGAATAATGATAAAGTATTCAACATAACTAAAGAAAAAAAGGATTTTGTCATGTTGAAGAAAATCATGTTTGCTCTTCTTTTGTCTTTTTCGAACGCTTGTTCTGCTCCGGTTGATGATTTAGCGAAAACCTTATACCATGAAGCATGTGGAGAGGGAGAAATCGGCATTCGTGCCGTTGCAAGTATTATTATCAATAGGGCTGAGCAAAAAGGGAAAATTACGCCAGATGCTCTTTCAAGTGTAGTTAAACAAAAATTTCAGTTCAGTTGTTGGAACGGGAAAAAAGATTTAAAGACCGGTAAAGGGAAGTCATGGGAAATCTGTATGAAAGTCGCGAAAGAAATGTCAGAAGGATGCTTTAATAAAACACATGGATATACCCACTACTATGCATTCAAAAAATGCAAACCGAGATGGTCAAATGGAAGAAAAAAGATGATTATCGGAAACCATGCGTTTCTAAATCCGTAAAGATTAATCTTGTTTTTAAAAAAAACAATTCATTATCTATACTGATTATCAGATTCCTTGATAAATATTGATTCCTAATGCCGAAATTCGGATGAACGTTTTAGGGATGGAAATTCTGTCCCTAAATGTAAATGTTTTCTACGCTTTAAATGAGGTAAATATGTTTAAAATTTTAGCTATGTCTGACATCCACTTGAATTTCGACATAAATAATGGGGTCAGGAGAAAATTTTTTAATTCCATACGAAAGGCAAAGTGTCCGATCATTATTACGGGTGATATCGGAGATGGACGAAGTTTAGAATCAAATCTAAAAGATCTTTCTGAAGCTTGTAATGGGTTTCCTGTTTATTTCATCACAGGCAATCATGATTATTATCATAGTAGTTTTGAAAGGACAGATGAAATAATTCATCTGTCTGTTAAGAACTTTCCTAATCTTGTTTATTTGTCAGAATCTAGTCCAATACGTCTTGATGAAGAAACGTGTCTAATCGGTGTGGATAGCTGGTATGACGCGAAAATCATCCCGGAAGGGACATATTTAAACATGTTAATGAATGATTTTCGATATATCGAAAATCTGAGCCTGATTAAAAAATCACGTCAGGAAGTTATTAAATCCTTTCAAAAGAGAGCATCAGACGCGTTGAAAGATCTCAAAGAAATTCTTTCAGAAGCGGTGAAGAAATATAAAAACATCATTATTACGAGTCATCCATTACCTTTCGGCTGTATGGAAGTTGTTAAGGGTTCAGATGCTAGTCCATTTTATATCTGGCATGAAGCAGGTCTATTTATCGCCGACTTTTCCAAAAACAATCCCCGAAATGAATTTCTTTGGTTGTGCGGTCACACACATTCGAGATCCGAATGGCATAATGAAAATCTTAATGTCTACTGTTTAGGTTCTCAATATTATTTTCCTCGCATAGACGGAATTATAACAGATATGCGGTTTGAGTATGAAACTGTCAAGTAGATTTTTGTGGTTTAAACAAGGAAACAAGAAAAGGAAGGTGAAACTATGTCGATAAAAAATGTTACAACGGTTGTCTCAGAGCTAGAACGTCACATTATAAGAGAAATCCTAATCCCGAGAATTCAAAATCTTCCAGAAACAGAAGTTTACAAGGAAAAATCTCTGGAATACTATAGTCGTTTACTATTGAATCAAGAACTTCTTGATTCAATTTCTGCGAAAACTTGTGGATTTATCTACAAAACGTTTTGCGGATATTCTCAACACATTCTAGACGATATGATGTCAGACATAGTTTCGGCAACGATTCAGGATACGACAAATGAATATCGTAAGGTTAAGAAATCGACGCACGGGTTTTGGAAATCGCGCTTTGATTTAAATCCAGACAGTTCATCCTTTTCTACATCCTTTTTAAATGTTTGTTTTCGTGCCATTCAAACGTCAGCAAAAACATTTGAGTCTAGGAAAAAACATGAAACCAATGATTTTGTAACGAAAAATGATAGAAATGATGATGTTTCTTATGTGGAATCTGTTCGAGATGACAGAGAAACAGAATTAAAACTAGAGAACATGACAGGTTATGATAGTCTTATTTATGAAATGTACAATTATGTGATTAATCAAACAGACTTGGATAATATAGCGAAAGAGATTTTCCGGGTGTGGTTTTCAAAAAAAGAGGATAAAAAGGATTTTTCTGTCATCGTCAAAATGTCTTCAGAAGTTTATCCTGCTGTCAGACAGTTGATGATTGCGGAAGGGAAAAAACCATTGAGCCCGGTTTCAATGCATATCCGCTGGAAACAGGTTTTTGGGAAAATAAGGGATTTTCTAGACTAAAAGATATCAGCATGTGACATTTTTTGATAAACCCACTCCTTATCAAGAGTGGGTTTTCTATTTTAAGGGGTTTAACAAATGGATGAAAAAGAATATAAGGAAAAAAGTCTTACATTTATGGATTCCATAAACCGTAAACTTGAACAAAACAAAGGGATAGAAGACCACCTCAACAACCTTGAAAGGATGGTTGAAGGACGATTGATCGAAATAGAATGTTCTATTAAAAAATATGAACGGTTTATATCAGAGACTGCTGGATTCTTTACTAGAATCGGATTCTATTTAGATGGGATAGTTATTTTTTTCAAAATGAAGTTCTGTAAAAAGTGAGGTTAAAATGAAAAAGAACATAATTGGCTGGATATTCTCTTGTATGGTTTTACTTCCGTTCGTCGTTTTCGCGGAACAGATTCAGGTTGAAATTCCAGAAGCCGTTACAGATTTGATTGGAGGAACGGTAGACAAGTTCATTTCAGGAACATTCGTTATGTCTACCGGATTTGTAGCGGCTGTACAGATCATAAAAAAAGTGATGGAAAAATTTAGCGTTGAAATTAATGGGATAAAGTCCCAGATTCTGACAGTCATAATCGGCATCCTTTATTCTTTGATAGAAACGGGAGTCTGGCAGGATGGCATAATTTCAAACGCAGATATCGTTACTATGTCTCAGGCTGCGTTGGCTGTGATCTCGGGGGTCTTCGGTTATAAACTCCTGTGGAGAAAGCCTGGTGCAGATGTGACGGTTTCGGAAAAGAAATAAGGAGGGAATGTCATGGAATGGATAGCGGCTATTATTGGAAGTGTCGCGACTATAATCGTCGCGTTCTATAAATATCGGTCAGAAAAGAATTCTGATGTGAAAAAACAGTTAGAAGAGCAAAACATAAAAGATTGTGAAGCTTCAATAAAAGATATTGAAATCAAAATAACGACCGCGATGGAATCAAGCATTACGGATGTTCCTAATCTAAGAATAAAGCTTAATGAGCTCAGAAAGAATCTTAAGAAGCTCCAAAAGAAAGCCGGTCTTGTTGTTGTGATTGCATTAACTGTGTTTTTGATGCAGGGATGTAAAACCCAGACGTACGTTGTAATTGGTGAAAGAATTCTAA
>JALOCC010000026.1 GCA_023227945.1 Candidatus Omnitrophota bacterium | reverse complement strand
GAAATAAAAAAAACGGGAGAATACATGGTTTTTATTTGTTCTCCGGATTTCAATTCTTTAAAAGACAAGATTCTTAGACTTTCTGCTGTTTTGAGAATTGTCGAGAATAACGGGAGATCATATCGTTTCCAAGAATCGGAAGTCCGTAAATTCACCAAGTCTATAGAAAAAAACGGTTCTGATGCTAAGTTTAAAAAGGGAGACGTTATAAATGTACGGGAAGGATATCTTAAAAATCTATATGGATTGGTTGTCGGCAAAAACCGTGAAGGATCTAAAATAAAGGTGCTTTTCAAGTTCTATATCAGGTCATTCATTAGAGAATTTTCTCCGAAAGAATTAAGATTTGAAAAATCTATTTTCAAAGAGATGCCATGCAACATGACTAATCAGGAATGGTTTAAACGTTTTCTGTAATTCTGGGGGTATAAACGATGTCAATTCAGGTCAGCTATGTCGGTGGAGATGTTGAAAACTATAAGGATATTTCCGTAGAAGGGGAAGCCGAACAGTTTTTAACCGTTGAAAATGTCAAATACTTTAGGACTCTTTTTTCTTTTTTGAATCCGAAAGACAGGGATATACTTTACCTGATATTCCTATCTCGAAAAAAACAAACCGAAGTCCAGGATATTTTGGAAAGGGGACAATCAAGCCTGTGTTATGATATAAAACAGATAAGGAAAAGATTGAAATGTATTTCATACCTTAAATCCGTTTCTGATATCTTTGTTGAATTTTTGGAAAAGGATGCTTCGAAATACTTCAATGAACAGGAAAAGGCGATTCTTACGATGTTATTCTTTTCTACATCATACATCTGTACGGCAGAAGTTCTCAAAATGTCTCAAGTTAAAGTCTCTTCAACTTTTGAAAAATGTCTTGAACGACTTCTGAAAAAAAAGATTTGGCCGATATATGAAATCTTTTACACGATAGGGAAAAACTTGAATATAATCAAAAGGACTTATCGAAGGAACGGTTTAATCTTGGATGCTATCATGGATTAAAAGACAGTTTTTTTGATATTAAAACAAGGATATAGGTAAAGAAGAGGTCAAATATGTCTAAACTTTCTAAAGAATTGGCAGAAATCAAGAAGCGCATAGCTAGCGTCAGCGTCAGTAATTCCGTTTCGGAAGACGATTCATTGTGTGAAAATTTCCGCTGGCATTCAAGTCTCGGAATTGATTGTATACTTGGAAACAATAAGAGGCTCGTCAAAGAACTTCCGAAGGATTCGGAATATGTAAAAAGAATGTTTGTCGCTGCTGGTAAAAGGAGAGACGGAGGGAGTGTTTTGGTCCATAAACTTCGTCATTGCCTATGGGAAATGAGTGACGATAATTCCTTTATCAGGCCGGTTCACGCGTCGGACATATTAACCCTTCAAGATTTAGAAGACGACATTACAACAATTGAAACCGAGGCATAATCATGAATTTCATACAGAAGATTAACGAACTTAAACCCGATTTTTCATGGATGGAAGAAAATGATTCCTATGATGTAAAAAAGAATGAAAGGAACCCTTTTGACTGTAAAGATGAACTTGAGAAACAGTGGAATGGTGATTTTATACCTTCTTCTGAACCAGAAGGATCTATGAAAATGATGAGAAATGCTAAACAGAAAATCATTCAGTCCGTAAGAAACATGATGAATGCAGGATGTAAAATCGACGTTATTAAGTCAAGGATTTCCCAAAATAACAAGAAAGAAATTGTCGCGCTTTTTAAACCGGATATCGAAAAACAATTAAAACTTTATGGATCTGTAGGTCGTTTCATACTAGATGCCAGAGGTTACAATTCTTGCAAAGAAGCATTTGAATCGGCGGTAAAAAATCCATATCGTAAGCATTTCGGATACGTATTGGGGTGCTCTTGCAAAGAACACGCAAAAATAAACAGAATGCCTAAAACGGAGAACTTAGATTTCAAAATTAAAGAAGGTCCTATGGATATGGTTGCTTCCTGTTTAAATGATGATTACGTGAAGAAAGAATATTTCGCCTGTATTCCGACATCTTTGGTTCTTATTGCCGGTGCAGGGGATATTGATGAAAAATGGGCTGGAGACACCATGATTGATGTCATGAATGCTGGTTTTGACAATAAAGACGGGAACGAAGATGTTATAAAGAAAATTACGGCAAGTTGTGATAAACCTTATGACAGGCTTAAGAAGTTCTTCCTGGCTTTTGAAAACGGAATCAACGTAGAAGAAAAGTTTGAGGCAAACCCAGAAGACATATTTACCACTACATCACAAGATGTTGAAATACCTGAAATTGAAGTTAAAACACCTGAAATAGAAATTCCTGTCAGGTCAGACAATATCAGCCTTCGTGATGATTTAGAAACCGTGGAATTAGAAGATATGGAAAATAATCAGATGGGTATAAAATTATTTGAAGACGCTGAAAATATTCCTGTTTCTGAAGGAGCCGCCACTTCAATTGAAATCGATGTTTCAGAAGAAAATTCTAGTCTAGAAGGAATCGGAAATGTTGATGTTGACATGGGATTTTCTAGTCCGGATGAAATAAATATTCCGGAATCGGAAGGAAACCTCCAAGTAGGATTTTCTGAAGGATTTTCTGAAGATATTAAAATTCCAGAAGAAGAAGATTTTGAAATACAGTTTTAAGGACAAAAAATATGGATGAAAATATAGACCGTCAAGAAATCACGGTCTTAAATTCAGAATTACCCGCAACGACAAAAGACAAACTTTCCTATAAAAATAAGAAAATTAGAGAATTTTACAACGGGCAGACTCTTACAGAAAAACTTGCATCAAAAGATATGACTCTTGAAGATATCCTTGATTCACTTGTTTCTGAATATGTAAGGGAAATTGACAACCTTGCTGGTAACATTGCGATGGCTGATGAAATTGGGAATATAGAAAGTTCTTCAGTCATTTCTACGAAAAGAGCAGAAATAGTAGATAAGATGCTTAAAGCTTTCATGGCAAGGAAAGAATTTGACGCCCAATCGAGCATCGATGTGAATTCTCCTTCAATGAAAATAATTTGGAGGTTTTTCATGATGAAATGTCAGGAAAGCTTTGCCAAGTCTGGTTTTAGCATCGAAATCTCAAACATTTTCTTTCAAAATCTAACCGAAGTCATGGGGGATTGGAGAAAGGAACTAAAACGGCAGATAGCCGAAATAAAAACATGAGGTATGTATGACGGATATCATCGAATTCACGAAAAGTCTTGGAATAGAACTTGGCATAGGACAGCGCATGTTCCTTAAGCTTGCTTACGGCATGGAATTTGACGACAGTGTTTTATATGAGGTAGAAGACCCTTTAAAAGTCTATGAACCCCGTCAGATGACGGAAAAACAACTGTTTAAACATTTGTCTGAAAACAACATCTTGTTCGGTGAAAAAAACAGTAGATTAGTTTCTGCTGTTTGCGGTAGGCGTTCCGGGAAGACACTACTAGGATCTCTTGTCATGGCATACGAATTGGAAAGTTTCTTAAGGAAAAGTAAAGATCCCTGCAAAGAATATCACTTTGTATCTGGTTCAAAATTCTTTTTCAGTTTCTTTGGTCCTAACCTCAATTCTTCTTGTTTCATATTGGATACATTTTTAAATCTCGTGAGACTAAATCCGTTCTTAGAGTCGAGAATAGGGTCGAAGACGTTTGACAGTGTTGTCTTCTTAACCGAAGAAGATATTGAAAAGGGACGAAAAGGAACGGTTGTCGTTGATTCCAATTCTTTCGGACCCGCTTCTGTTCGGGGTAAAAACTACTATATGGTGGTGATGGATGAAATTGAATCCTGTTTTGATTTTAAAAAGGTCTTTCAATTGATATGCCCATCATTGCTTCGGTATTCGGACAATCTTAATTTTACCTTTTCATCAAGGAAAAATTTAGGAAATCCGATGACGAGCTTTTGCAATCCAAGGTTTATCTTTAGATCAGAGACTACGTTAATGAACCCGAGAAGTCTTTCTGGAAATGATGTAAAACACATGATTCAAAATAATTTTAAGAATTTCATCGAGGACTTTTGTGTGTAAAAATGGCAAAAGATAATCTTATAAATGAACTCGCAAATGAATTTATAGTCGGTGGAGATCCGAATAGCAAGTGCGCTGACATTATTACTTTCATTGAATCGAATTGGGGGTTCGGAATTAAACTTAGGCCGGCGCAAAGAGTCATCCTTAAAATGCTATACGGCCTTCCTCTTGATGAAAATGAAGAATTTCCCATTTATGATATTGTCAAAGAAAAGGTCATCGGAAAGTTTACAGAAAAGACATTCATAAAATGGTTGCACACAAATAAGAGATGCAACTATGAAGACACTCCGAAGAGAAAAATTAAAGAACTTGTTTTGGTAGCCGGAAGGCGTAGTGGTAAATCAATGATATCGGCTTGCATTATCGGATACGAACTTTATAAGCTTGTCCTTTTAGGAGACCCGGCGAAGTATTATGGTAAACAGGCACAGGCATCCATTAAAGTTCTTAATGTCGCTCCGACTGATGAGCAGGCCGGGGTTGTTTTTGATGTGGCGATCACGGCAATTGATCACTGCCCGATCCTGAAGAGCAGGGTCTGTAACAGGACACAGACTTATTTTAGTCTTTACACGGATGAAGATATCGCCAATGGGAAAAATAAAGCCAGTCTTTCTTTTCTCACCGGTGGTTGCAGTTCGAACGGATTACGAGGTCATGACGCAATAGTCGTATGTATGGATGAAACGGCTTTTTTTATCAGCAATGAAGCGTCAAAATATAGCGGTGAAGAAGTTTATAAGGGATTGACCCCTAGCGTGAAGGGATTTAAAGGGGACGGAAAAGTAATTTGCATAAGTTCTCCGAAAGCCAAATACGGGAAATTTTATAAACAGTTCATCACGGGTATGGAAGAAAAGGAATCCACCATCCTTTGCGTTCAAATGTACACGGCGATGATGAATCCCGATCTTATTACCAGTGAAGATCTAAAAACGGAACGCAGAAGGAACAGAAACGGATTTCTTGCGGAATTCGGGGCAGAATTTAGTGATAGTGTTTCGGCATGGGTTGATGATCCTGATGAATTTCGTTCCTGTATAGATCCGTTCTATATAAAACCGTCGAGAGGGAAAGGAGAGGTCCGGTATTATGCAGGTTTGGATCTCGGATTCAAAAATGACGGAGCCGCATTGGCGGTAAGTCATGATGAAGACGGCATTATTACATTGGATTATGCAAACGTGTGGTTCAGCGCAAGTTCTGATGTCTGGCAGGCTGAACAATCCATCTATGAAAAATGCGATAAATACAAACACCTAAGTCGTCTCCTTATGGAAGATATCGCAAAAGAAATCGAAGATGTGAATAAAAGATTCCCGATATCCGCAGGAATTATGGATAGCAAAGAAGCATATGGAATGTCAGAAATCATGCAGTCAAAGGGTATAAATTACTTTGAAGCAGTATCCACAAGTCTCTCATTTAACGCGGAAATATATGAGGTGGTAAAAAGTCTCTATACAGAAAAACTATTAAGACTGTACGACGATCCTGTCTTGATCAAAGAAGTTCTCATGTTGGAAGCCATACTTTCAGAAGGGGCTAAATCAAGATATGATGTCTGCGCGCCTGATCGTCCGGGGTGTCATGATGATATCAGTGAGGCATGGGCGCGAAGCGTCTATTGCTGTTACAATGACGTAAAGAGGACTATCAGGAAACCTACGGTCAGGAATCCCTTCTCTAAAAACAGATTGGCGACAGCGATACGATATAATCTGATTAAAGAAGGAAACGGAAGAAACGTAAGGACAGGAAATGTCAGGAGATTTTTCTAATGGATATTAAAGCATTGCAGGTCGTTGCTGAAATTGAACGAAAGCTAGAAGAAAAGAGCGCTCTAGAACAACTAAATAAGATTAGTCCATACATTAAAGATATTCCTTTAGCCGCTCAGGTGGCATCATATATTAATACTTTCAGACAGCCGATACCAGAACATCATCCGGTATTTGCATATATTGAAAATTTTAAGAAGAACCTGAATAAAAAAAATATGGAGAAACAAAAAGGAGAAACAGAAGAAGTCTCAGATTTTGAAAACACAGGATATGGAGAAGATAATGGGGAAAAGAAAACCCAGAACGCAGAAATTCTCGATATTGTCAATGATATTGATAACACGCTTAAAGAAATGGAAGAAATGAACGACAGACTTTGGTATTTCCTTGAAGATAAAAAAAACATTTTGCAATCGGATTATGAGTTCAGAAACAAATTTATGAAAATACGGTCGTACCTTAAAAGCAACAAATCAATTTTGAATAGGTTGGGGAGATAAAGATGAGTAGGAAAAACCGGCTTCGAAAAAAAATGATGGCTGAAATCAATGCGGGTTTAAAACAAGCCCAATCTTCTATTAATTTCCATCCAAGGGAAGAAATGATTATAGAAGACAATATGATTAGAAAGGCAAAACAAAACGTTTCCGACATTGAGAATCGTCTTTCCAAGAAAACGGTGTTGGCAGGAAGATCAAGAACCGCAGGAATGATGATAGACGGGTATTCTTCTACGATTAGCAATTATACCCCCGGCTTTGTATTAGAAAGCTATAGAAACAGTTATGCGTCTGGTTTGGGGATAAAATCAGGGGTATATGATATCCCGTCATTCATCACATTGATGAATTCGAAGAACGGAGGCATAATTCAATGGCCTTCCTGTCTTCAGGAAAAATTTTCATGGTTTCGCTGGTATGCAAGGAGCGATGCCCTTGTCGGGCGGGCCTTGGATCTGTTGACAGATTTGCCGAGAACCAAAATTACTTTGACAATTCCCAAATTTGTTCCGGAAGAAAGAAGATCCGAAGTAAAGGAACTTTTTGAAGACCAGGTAAGGACTCTTAATCTTTTTCAGAAAAGCGGAGACATCCTTTACGAACGTAACTGTATAGGAATGACGTATCTGTTTTGTGAATGGGATGTGGAAAGAAGGTTGTGGAAAAGGATACAAATGCTTCCACCAGAAGAAGTATTTGTTTTTGAAATCGGTTTTAGCGAAGAAAAGAGAATAGAATACCGCCCTAGACGTTACATCCAAATGTTACAGGGAAACATAAGTGATAATAATAACGGTCTAGAAGAAGAAATAGTTTCCAGTGTTCCGAAAGAAATTGTAGATTCGATTACTAGCGACGGATATATCGCTTTAGATTGGAATCATATGAACGGGAGTTTTTGCGAATGTATCTCCAGACGCAAAAGTCCTTATATGGATGTGAGTCCGTCAATTATCGACAGGATTCTTGTTCCCCTTCAGTTGAAAGATTTTTATAAGTTTACTCAACTCGCGCTGGCAAGTAGGAATATGTCCCCAAAATATCTTTTAAAAGCGCCGAATGCGACACCAGAAGAACTTGAAGATTTGCGTATGCAATGGGATATCAGCTATAATGAACCGGATTATTCCATTGCAGGAAACTATGAATATGCCATCGAAAAACTAGACAGCAGGGATAGACTTCTTGATATCAGTTCGGAAATAGAGCGTCTTGACAATGAAATATATGTCGGTTTGGGAATAACAAAGGAAATGCTGACAGGAGAAGGAAGTTATGCAGGAAGCAAGACAACCACGGATATTCTCAACACAATGTTTACTCAAGAGAGAGAAACTCTAGTGGACTTCTTCGAAAATAAGCTGTTTATTCCTATTTGTGAAGCGCGTGGATGGTACACTGTCGGCGAAAACGGGATCAAAAAATACTGGTGTCCGAAAGTCGGGTTTAATCGTCTTACAATTCGAGATAATGACGAAGTTTTCCAAAATTTGTTTCAACTCTATCAGAAAGGAAGTCTTCCTATTGAAATCATTTATGAATTGTTCAACTTGGATGTTTCTGAAATAGAAGAAAAAATTTATAAAGATTTGTTCACGGTACGGGATGCAAGTTTCAATGAACTTATTCGTAATCTTCTTAGTGAAGCCGCAAGTAATCTCGGAGAAAAATCAAACTTTTCTGAAATCGTCGCGAAATATCTTAACCTTAAGATACAAGGACAGCCTCAAGAAGGAAATGGAGAAGGTGGAATACCAGACTTCTCTTCTCTTTTGGGAGGACAAGCGGGTGGTCAGGAATCGGGTGGTCAGGAAGCACCACAGACAAGTGATGAGTCCAATAAATTCCTTCAACAGGCTTTAGCCCCTGTACTGGGTGAATCCATAACGGAAACAGGGGTCCAAGAACCATCAAAGGAAGAACCGGAAGAAGAAAAATTAGATATTAATTCCATATCTGATGCCGTTGCGGAAGAATTACCTTCAGATGCTTCTCCTGAAGAAATTATCCAAAAACTGATTTCTAAAGAAAAGCAATGGGATGATTTAACCAAATACGAGCGTGAAGTCGTTATTGATGACTGTATCCGTGATTTACCTTCTGATGCAACACCACAACAGATTCTCGAACAGATCATTATTAAAGCTGGAGGATTGTAAGGAAATGAAAAAGAATTTTAGAAAGATAATTTTGGCGGCAATAGTAAGGAAATCAAAGGAGCTTACAGATGAAGAAATCCTTAGTCTTTATCATTCCGTTAAGGAAAAACTACAAGGTCAGCCGAAACCAGGAGACCAGGCGTTAACAGAAACGCCGGGACCAGAACCCATAGAGCAGACCAAAAGTGATGAATTACCTTCAGAAGAAGAAGAAAATACGACTTCGGAAGACAGCATTGACAGTCTCTTGAAAGAATTAGGGCTTGACGAAAAAGAAGAAGATTCAACTGACATCCCGAATACCGATAAAACAAATGAAGAAATTAAACAAGAAGAACCGCCGGTTCAGGAGACAAAAGCGTCTATCAAACAGCAACAAGTACCGGAGATTACAACGGGTCAAGATCCTTTTGTTACAAAATTAAGAGATGAGAAGACAGAAGCGATGATTGAAAAACTAACAGAAAGGCTTCTAAATCAAGATGAATTCAGTCCGGACAAATTCAAAACCGCAAGTCAGGGACAACAACTAAACAGGAAAGATAAGGATTTGATGGCAGACGGAATAACCAAACCCAAATATAGTGAAGGAAAAGGAATTCGTCCGCCAAGACTAGATGACAGAGACCCGAATGCCGTAAGATATAAGAAGAATGATGAAAATAGAGACAGTGATGTCGATTCAGACCCAGACCTGAAAACGGCGGCTGGGGAATTAAATTATTGGGCTCAATATATGAAATATCTTCCAGATTCCTTGGGAGGACGAGGAGGAGAATATTATGGTCTTGATATTCCAGTAGGTATAAAACCGCCTACAGTCGGAGATAAATTTGATCTTGGTAGGTCTGGAGTGGTTGTTCAAACAGTGATAAGTCCAGAAGATATGGAAAAGGGACGTGGAGGCCCTGTGGCTAGAGCTATGAGACAAAACGGTATTGCCTATCGCGTTAACTGCTTACCGGAAGGTCATAAATGGCTATAAAAGAAATAAGACGCAGAATGTGCTCAAACAGGATATTTAATATTTTTATCTTTGTTACTTTTCTGAATGTCTGCGGGTTTTGCCAACACTTATTTAAGGGTGATGGCAGTGATGAAGCCGGTTTTGTGCCGCCGCCTGTCAGAAAAGAGATTCCGCCTGCTCCCGCTAATATGGCTGGCGGTGAAACTCTGATTCCATATCCTCCACCTCCGGCAACGCCAGCGGCGAGAACAGAAAAGAAGATGCCGCCTAGGCCACCTGTTAGAATTATCAAGTTGAAGTCAGAACACGGAGAACAGGACTGGAACGCAAGGCCGAACGATGTGAATAATTTGCTGAAAAAACTTAAGAAAGATTGTGATGTGGATGGGGATTATGAATGCCTGTTCCTTTCAGAAATAAAGATTAGCCCGTTACCACACAAGAAAGAAGAGAATCAATAATGGACATAGAGCGCATAGCTATGAAGAACGAAAATAAAAGTGGATTTGTTTATTTAGCGACCAATCTTGTAAATGGGAAAAAATATGTCGGAATAACATCTAAAACGATTGAGAAGAGATGGATCGCGCATAAAAGAGCATCAAATCTCACAAATCCTTCTAGGTGTATTTTTCATAAAGCAATTAAGAAATATGGTTTCGAAAATTTTCTATTTGAAGAAATTGACCATTTTGACACTGAAAAAGAGGGTCAGGACAAAGAAATTAACTATATTTCAGAGTTGAAAACATTTTTCCCCGAAGGATATAATATGACTAAAGGAGGAGAAGGCATTTCGGGACATAGATTTAACCAGACAGAAGACACTAAACTGAAAATATCTAGGGCAATGTCTGGGGTAAAAAAGAGCGAATCCACAAGAGCCAAGATGAAAGTTGCCCAACAAAAAATAGCCCCTCTAAAAAGAGGAAGAGTTGTTTCTACAGAAACTAAAAGAAAAATTTCTTTAGGTTTATCTAAAAGCAACAAGAACTATGCTTTTACTCAAACGAAAGAATTTAGAAAAAAAATAAGCCAGTCCCTTAAAGGTAAAAAACAAACAAAAGAAGCTGTTGAAAGAAGGACAAAGACTTTAATCGGGAAGAAAAGATCCATAGAGTTTAAAATTCAATGTGAAGAAAGAAGACGCAAGCTTTTTGAAAAAAGACTTGCCGAAATGCCTGAAAATGTTTTTTGTTCAATTAAGCTAAAAATATCTTTAAAAGAATCTTTTGGGAAAATAGCAAACTTTATTTATAGGGAATATGCTTATTCGATAGATAAAAAAACAATAGAGAAAAGATTGGAGTATTTTCTGTGATTGATATAAACAAAATAGCCAAAAAAATCATATCTTCTACTGCCGAACAGGAAGTTGAAAGATTACTAAAAGAGTTTTTACCATCGACTAGATTTAATGGTCATGTATGGGCTGTTGGAGGATATGTTATTTCTTTTGATAATATTTAAATTATCAAAAACAGAGAATTAATATGGCTTCTGTCTATAAAATCCATCTTCCATCGATTTCCTTTTGTGGGATTGAATTCGGGCATTCAAGATGGAACTCTCATCTAAAGAATTGTAATATTTGTCGATCAGAATATCTTAAGTTCAAAGAAGAAGAAAGAAAAAGATTAAACAAAGAATGGGATCAAGTTTGTCAGTGTGGTTGTGGTCAAATCACATCTTATGGAAGAAGGTTTTGTTCTGGTCATCACAAAATATCGAAAGAAGAGATCAAGAGGATGAAGGAAAGAATGATTTCTGACAATCCTATGAAAAGAGAAACGTCCAAAGAAAAAATTTCTTTATTCTGGAAGGGTCGAAAAAGAGAAATGCAAACGGGAGATAATAATGTTTCTAAAAGACCAGACGTTCGCCAAAAAATTTCTGATAACAATCCGATGAGAAATGAAGAATTTAGAACCAAGCAAAAATTAGCTTGTAATACCGAAAAAGAAAAACATAGAAGATCAGAAGTTATGTCTAATCTTCATATGTGGGATGACAAAACAAGACTAGAAAGAAGAATAGAAACATATTCTCGCAATCTTTCAGAAGGGAAATACCACAACCGAAACAATTGGGAAACTGGTTGGTTCTTCAAAAAAGATGGCACGAGAGAATGGTATGATTCGTCTTATGAAAGAAATAAGATGAAAGAATACGAATCAGAAGGAATAATGTGGACAAAGAAGCACGGAATTAGAATCCCATATGTTAATTCTTCTGGGTTGAAAACGTATTATGTTCCAGATTTCCTTATCATAAGGAATGAAGTTAAAATTATTGAAGAAGTAAAGGGATGGATGTCTGAAGAAGTTGTAACAAAAGCGAAAGTAGCTATTGACTTTTGTAAGAAGAATGGATATTATTATCGCATTCTTCTCGGCAAAGAATTGAAAACTGTCACGGAACTGAGCTTCGAAGGGAAAGAACTCATGAACGAAAATCATAAATCGCCAGAAAAGGAGGTTGAAAAATTCTTTTTAAACTTTCTACGTTATACTGAATTTTCGCATCATACTTTTTCCGTCGGAGGATATGTTAGGGATAGTATTCTTAAAAATCTTCCCAAAGACCTAGACATAGTGATAGATATAAAAGGAGGCCCTGAAAAACTGACGAAACAACTTCATGCCTTGTTTTCAAAGGAAACGACAAACCCTATAAATATGGGAAATTATCCCATTTGGCAGATTACCTTTAAGGAAGATATTATTTTCGAAGGCGAAACATATAGGACAAAAGGTGCCGTCATTGAATTTGCCGAAACTATGAAGGAAAGCTATCCTGATCCTAACAGCAGACAGAGAAGTACGGAATTTGCGGATTTGGGAGAAGATGTAAAACGTCGCGACTTCACAACGAATATGATGATGAAAGATTTGAGTAACGGAGAATTCATAGACCTTACAGGCGTCAGCAAATCTGATATTCAAAAAGGGATTCTAAGAGGACATCCAGACGTTGATTTCAACAAGATTCTTAACCAAGATGCACTTCGTATGATTCGTCTTGTTCGCTTTATTTGTAAATACAATTGGACTGTACCTCTTTCTGTTTTGAAAGCGGTCAAGGCCAATTCTTCTAGGATTCAGACGATTTCAGAAGAAAGGATCAGAGATGAACTTATTAAGATCATGAAGCTAGGAAAACTTCAAAAGGCAATCAAATTCTTTGATTCAACAGGACTCTTAAAATACATCTTCCCTGAGATTGAATCTTTGAAGGGTGTTAAACAGAATGAAAAGTTTCAGGAAGGATGTAATTGTGTTTGTAAGAATTTCGTTCCTAAATGAGGAAGATGCCTACTAACATTCTTTTTGATATGTCTGTTCATAACAGAGGTGGTTATGAATTATGGATTAACTTTTCCAACTGAATGTAAGTTATGTGGCAAAACATATTCTTCTTTTAATGTCCTACGAACTCACATCAAAACTGTTCATAAAAATGATCTCAATTATTGTGACTATTTCTTAAAATTCTATGGGATAATAATTAAGAATATAGAGAAGAAAGAATTCCTTCATTTATGTAGACTGTGTGGAAAACAAACGAAGTCAATGTCTGGACTTGGTACACACCTCAAAAACTGTCACAAGGAAATTAAGTATGACGACTATATTAAGGAAAATTTTTCAATTGATCACCACGTTCATGAACACGAAAAAATTAGGTGTGAACTTTGTGGAAAAACATATATTAATCTCTGTCAACACTTAAGATGGAGACATAAAGACTTTAATAAAGAAGACTATGAAAAAGAATTCGGGAAAATTATCTTAAAGAAAGAATACTTAGATAGAAGTTCAGGCAAAGCTTATATCTTTTCTCAGAAGATGAAAGGTTTATCCCCACTTGAAAGATTTCAATATATTTTAGGACAAGAAAAGGGATTAGAAAGATATAAATCTTGGAGAAACAATATCTCGAAAATATACAAACTTGATTGGTTTGTTAAAAAGTACGGAAAAGAAATCGGAGAAAGGAAATATCAACAACGTTGTGATAAAATCAGAAAAGAAACAAATAAGAGAAAAATTTGGCTGAACCGAAATTTATCTCCATATTCTAAGATTTCTCAAATTCTTTTTCAAGAAATTTATAAAAACATATCAGTCAAGTATAAAAGAATTTATTTTGGAGAACTTAACCATGAATTTTCTTGTGGAACTAATAGAAATTTTGATTTCGTTATAGAAGATATAAAGAAGGTGATCGAGTTTAATGGAGACAAATTTCACGTCAATCCAAACTTAACCGAAGACCAGAAACGGAAATGGAAACAGGTATATACTAACAGAACAGCGTCTGAAGTCGAAACCATCGATAGCAATAAAATAAAAAATGCCAAAGAAAAAGGATACGAATTTTTGATTATATGGGAAAGTGATTATAAGGAAGATAAAGACACCGTTTTGAAAAGATGTTTGGAATTTATTGGAGAATAGATTATGAATCCATCAGATTATTGTTTGAGAGATAGTTATTGCAAAAATTGTCGAAAGTTTAATACTTCACAGTGTCATCCAGATGTCGTTGTATTGAAACAAGGCGATTCTTTAAAACACACAATGATGGTTTTGCAGAATTCAAAGCCTGGTATTGAAAACCAATTGGCTGCGCTTCTTCACGATGCTGGTAAAGCATCTACAACCGAACTTATTGACGGTGCCATTCACAGTTACGGCCATGAAAAGGTAAGCGGAGAAATAGCAGAAGCCGTTTGCCGTAGACTTAAATTTGATACGGATGTTATTCGCAATGTCAGAAAAATCGTAGAAAACCATATGCGCCCACACGCGCTGCATGACGCAGGAACAGCCGGAATACGTAAATTTATTCGTGAAGTAGGGGAAGAACTTGTAGATGCTGTGGTTGATTTGGCAGCCGCCGATAAACAGGGTAAGATACCGAAAGGCAATAATATTCCTTCTATTCGTGAAAAGATAGAAAAAGTGAAAGCGATCAAACCCGTCACGAAGAACGATTCCATCTTAGACGGACTTGAAATTATGAAGATATTGGATATTAAACCTGGACCCAAAATCAAAGAAGTAATGTCTTTCCTTGAAGAGAAGGGAGACGAATGGATTGAAAAAGGTAAAGTCCTTGATAAGGAAACAGCGATGAATCTTATCTTAGAAAAGTTCAAAGGAGTTTAAAAATGGAAGATAATATGGAAGTGGTTGAAAGAACAGATGAAAATGTCGCGAGTTTATGGAAAACATACGCTGAAATGCTAAAAGACGCAGATGTTTTCAATGCAGTCAATGTTCCTCAACAGGCGGCAAAGGACAGAATGATAGAAATTCTTACACAGGCGATGTATCCATACCTTGAAGAATATGCGCAATGTGTTGGTGTTTTTGAACAGGGGACGGAATAGTTTTTGATATTCCTGTCTGTTTTTAGATAAACAGTGAGGATATTGGAATGCAAACAATAATCAAGACCAGAGAAATAGATCATAGTCAACTTACAAATCCTAGTCGTCTGTACTGGGAACCTGGTAAAAGGGATGTAGATTCCGATATCAGAGAAGGAAACATATATAGAAATTTCCATATACCTAGTCCGAACCCGGTGGTAGAAACGTTGTCAAGGAACGGATATGGGAATATTCATGTCTGTATTGACAATGGAACAGGAGTTTCAACAGCCCAAAGCATTCCTGCACCTGTAATCACGAAAACTTCCACTATCACTATTGTAGAAACCGGGGTACAAGGAACTCATGTTCTTAAAGAAACGGAATTAATCAATGTCAATGATGTTGCCAAAACAGCAGGCGGATGGGCTTTTGAAGAAGAACCGTAAACTTGTTCTTGGGTTTTTTTGTTTTGTTTTAACGGCATTTTTTTGTCAATCCCAGACAAGATCCTTCCCCATTCAAAACGGAAAACTAAGAAATGATTTAGATGCGGATTACAATGTCGTTACGAATTTGAAAGCGATTTCTTTTCTAGATAACGGCAGTAATGTATATATAAACGCATCTAACTTCTTATATTTATTTGAAGGATTATCTAAAAAGCTTATCAACATAGATGGAAGTTATGAATTCCTTGTGGTTAGCAATGCCAGACCTTATATGGTTACAACGAACGGAATGAAAGAAGTCACTCTTCAGGGAGATACTTCTTTTATCCGACAATACGAACCAGAAGCATTTATTTCCAATCTCACCGTGAACGGGACTCTATGGGTGGAAATGAACCAGAACATAGATACCAATGATTATTCCGTAATGTTTTCAAGTCTTACGAACGGAAGCATTTCAACGCTGAAAGCAGAAAATGTAATCCTTGGGAATTACAGACTTGATTGGAATACTATGGTTAATTTTTCATGGTCAAATACAGTACCCGTGAACATGACGGTGACGAATGACGCATATACGTCAGCAACGGAATTGACGGTAAATGAATGGACCTATTGTGTCAGGCATAACGGAAAGGTTAAATCGGGTAAGGTATATTTCAGCGTAAGGGACACCCAAGAATTGGGTTCTAAAATAATAGGGAATAATCCTATAGAGGAAATTTACGCAGTAGATACGGAGATGCTTGATCGGGATATCGATATCGTTACATATGGACATAAGGTTCAGATCATTACATCAGGAGCGGGAAATTGGTCCTTCTACGGTTTTAGCAGGGGGATGAAAGAATGAAAACAAAGATATATCTTTCGGAATCCCAATATCATGCCCTTGAAAAAAAGGACGCAGATACTGTTTATGAGACCGAAGTCAGAACGTATATCGGAGAGAATCGTGTTATAACCCAAAAAGAAGAAGATATTACAGAACTTTCTGCATTAAAAATAGGGAAGTATGTCTTTCAAGTCAACAATGAATCCGGCGTGTTGGAAATTCATGACACGAAAACAGATGATTTCTATGAACTGACAACGAACTTATCATAGGTAAAATAAGAATGAACGTAAACGGATATATGCCTGAACTTTCCTATTATCCAAAACTAGGAACGATAAAACGATCAAGCGGTAAAGGATGTCTAAATTGTATGAGAAGGAAGAACTGTACTGAATTTTATTATCTCGTCAGATTTCAGGGTATAGAAACGATTACACAGGATTTCGGAACCAGTTGCACCGCGTACTCCGAAAATCCGGAAGATAAAAGAGATCCAAAAGGAGAAGGCGAAATCTATCAAAACTGGAAAATGAATACGGATGGGATTGCACAGGAAGCCACTCAAAACGGAGAAACTAGGGTATGAGAAGATTCAAACATATGCTTACCGACGGGACTAGCCCGTTGATCAAAGATGGATTTTCTCTTGGATCTCTTGACAACGTAAAAGTGATTTCAGAGGAAGGGGAAACACAGACGCTATCAGAATATCTCGTATTGATTTCCGCATTGGCTGGAAGGGCGGCAGGCGCAGAATCTGACAACCGCATATCCGCGTTGGAAGAAATCCTTGATGTGCCGACTGTTGAATCTGATAATAAAGTCAGCATTACGATTCCAAACATCTTGACTCTCACTGAAAATCTTTCTTTGGTAAAACCTTCAGGTAGTAAGTGGATCGCTAGGTTTTACTTATCTTTTATTAATGAAGCGAGTCTTGCCTGGGAAGGAGAATCTCCTTTCATTTCAGGTTTAGCAGGAAATAAGAAGAATGTAGAAGTTATCAAATTCAGTGAAGGAAACTTTTACGTATCCATAAGGGAGATTTGACAATGCCAGCAACGTATCAAGACAATATATTCCTTCAGGAAATGAGAAAACTTGGTCTTTCAAGAGCTTATTCCACAACAAAGAACAAACTCCCGTTGAAAAAATTTGTTCAACAAGCATACGGACGCAAGAAAATTCCGTTTTCTCTTGAACTTCGGCTTACTCTCAGGGATGCCGCTCTCTCAAAAAAAGCAGTGGAAATAACATATAGGAAAATCACAACGGCGGAACTAAAAAGGTATATTATTGAACCGTATAGCTATCGCTATTTAAGGTTAAAAGTTGGAATTAGAAAAATGCTCTTCGGATGGGATATGAAGGAAAAAAAAATAAAGTCATTTTCTCTTTCTAATATAACTGAAATAAAACCTACGGAAAAGAAATTCTCTCCTAAATTCCCGATAGAGATAGGAAGATTTATTTCACAAACAAAAACGGTTATCAGATAATTTTTGATAATCTAGATAAAGTATAGTCGAAATAAGAGGTGTAATATGGTAGAAAGAAGGTCTTCCGTTGATAGATTCCTAAAGAAATTTTCAGATACTCTGGGTTTCGGAGTCAATGATTTGGTAAGTTACGCGCCGACAGGACATAAGGTGATCGGGATAGTTGTAGATTTAGACCCAAAGATAAGAAAAATCTACGTGGACTGGGGCGGTTGCGGAAACATCCATCAGCATGATCCAGAAGAACTACAGATTACGATGCTTCAGGAAAAATCAGTTAAAAATAAGATGGCAGACGTTAAGATAAAGAAAATTACGGCTTCAATGGTCGGTGACGTTTCTACTACGGATTTTATTGACCCGGTGACAGCGGACCTGTTGAACAAACAATTTGCAGCGGAACTTTCCAATTCGGCGTTTTACCGTTGCTGTGCGTCTTGGTTCGGTAATAACGGTTATCCCGGCTTCGAAAAATATTTCCTTCGTCAGGGAGACGGAGAAGCTGAACATGCGATGAAGATATACACATTCCTTTCTGAAGCAAGCGTCCGTGTCGCTTTCCCTGTCATAAATGACCAGCAGATTGCCACAGATTTGAAAACCATCATCAAACAGACATTAGTGAAAGAAACAGAAACGACAAAAAATTGGCAGATTATTTCAAAGTCCGCTGAAACTGGGAATAACGTGGCAGTCATAGAACTTTGTCAATGGTTCATGAAAGAACAAATGGAAGAAGAATCCAGTATAACAACCCTCTATCAGAAGACTATGAATATTCCCCTTAGTGGCGGTTTGGAAACGATAGATATGCTTCTGAGAGAGAATGACCCTATCATTAAGTAAAAAAGGAAAAGAAATGAATATTTGTCAAAAACTTATTTTTATCGCCAAATTGATTCAAGCTGATACAAAATATGAGTATGATCCAAATCATGGAAATAAACCATTAGGAAAAGACTGGGGATGGACAAATGCCAGTTGGTCTAATGATCAGGACTATATCTGGGACCCGGAACATAAGAAAAATCCAGGAAGCGGTTATAGGCGTACAGATAAGGGTTGGTCTAAATCAGACGGAGAAGGGAACATTACAGAAATGAAACAGGAAAAAAAGATTATTAATCCTGTCAAACCCACAGAAGAAGTTAAACTTCAAGAGAAGGAAAAACCGACTTATGTAAATCTCTTTAAAAAGAGCAAATCTCCGGAGATGAAGTCCGCAATTTCTATCCTCAGAAAGAAAAACAAGGGTTCAATCCTTGATGATAAGGCAATACTTGAAATTCTTCAAGACCCGATTAACTTGGAGGATCTAAGCCACAAGGAAAAAGCCGCGATGGTTGAATTCTTCGAGATGAAGCAGAAGCTTTGGATAGAAGCTATGGAATCTGCTGATCCTCAATCAGAGGGACATGCCGTGGTAAAACAGGGAATTAAGAATATAGAAGAAATCATTTCTAAACTTTCAACTTCCGAAGGAATTGAGAAAACTCCACAACCATCTGAAGTCACATCAAGGCTTTTTAAAGAACCCGGAATGGTAAGTCCCGCCGACAAGCCGAAAGTTATTCAGACGTATAAAAACTGGCTTGCCGTCAACAAAGACAAAGAAGACAAAGACACACAAGCTATGGTTTCTGATGCTAGACTTGCGATCAAGATGCTGGAAGGCCCACGTTTCAAAAAAGCGGACCCGAAGCTTTCAGGAAACCTTATGTATCTTGTTAAGGATAATGATTTAGGAGACGAACTCCAAGAACTCGCTGGTTTTAAGGAAACTATCAAGAATCATCCTCAAATGTCTAACAAGGAATACAGAGACCGAATAAACCAAGGGATACGTTTGCCAAGAAGTCAAGCTCAGCTTAAACAGGCTTTCATTACGAATATGAACCCGATGAATTACCCGGACATGCAGGCTTTCCAAGCCGCGAAACAAAGGGTTCAGAAAATGGATATCAATGATTTCGGCAAGCTTTTGGCAAGCCTTAATTCAGAGGAAGAAGAAAATATCTAAGTTTTTCACCATTCCGGTAAAAATAAGGAATAACAAATGTACTTCTGTAAATCTCCGAGAATATATGTTCTAACCCGCAGAGAACGAAATACAGGAATCTATGTTTGTCCTTGGTGCGGTAAAACATTAAAAAAAGAGCCTCTTTCTAAATCTGAGAAACTTTTTAAATGTAGGTCTTGTCGCTTCAAAATAACAGGGAGAGATATCGTGAAGGAATACCCAAATAGGAAAATAAACATTGACATTGAAATAAAGAAGATTGCAAAGGTCATTGTTTCAGAAACAAAAGAAGAAAAAGACCCTTTTGTCTTCGCTAAAAGCAAAGCCCATCAAATTTTTGAAAAAGCTAAAAAAGTAGACAACAACGTTTCTCAATGGGAAATCACGACAGAAAAGCAATCACCAGAATCATACAAGTTCAATGCATCCCCGCGAAAATCCGGAAATGATGCTGTCATTGCTATCGAAGTTACCAAAAGAATCCAAAAAAATTTTGGAAAAGACATTGATTCTGTCTTCTTTTCTATTTTAGTAAACGGTGGAAAAGAAGATTTTAGTATGCAGACTTCCAATATTTCTTCTGTAAAATCTCTTTTCGACAAAATTTTGAGGAAAGATTTCACGGAATTTTTTTCTACGAAATCTAAAAATAAGATGAAGGAAGTTAAAGAATTTATCAAGTCCAAGTTTCGTCTTACCCCAGATGAAGAAGACGAAAACAGTCTTTCTTATTCCACAAGAGATCATGGAGATATCGGGGAAGAAACACCTGGCAAGGAAGATATAGAGTTTATCAAGGCAGTTACCAGAGAAACCAAATCGAAATTCCAGGATTTGAAATTCCAACCTGAAATAATCGATGAATGGGTTAATCTGACAATTAAATTTTGATAACGTATTTCATTGCTAAAGCATGAGGTTATTCAAAAATGAGCAACATTCCAAGACATTTATCAGTTTCTAATAGGGAAACCCTTCTTAACACAGGGAGAGACATTCCCGTTACTAATGTCAAAATTCTCCAAGATCCACAAAACGAATGGAAGAAGATTTGCTATGGAAAATCCAGAGTCGCCCATAGCATTGAAGTTGATTGGAAACGCTTCAATTTGAATGACTATATTTTTACACATGATTCCATCGTGTCTAGTGTAGAAACAGAAGCCAATGGATATTACATCAAGCCCGTATGTTCTAAAATTGTCAATCTTAACGGGAATGCTTGGACAAACGCAGTACTCCTAGCCACTTTCAGAACATTTGTAGGAGGCTATAATTTCCAAGAACATATACAAATTCCAAGCCAAAGCAAGGGTACTATTCTTGATGCCGTTCTTCGTCCTTTTCAATATAGGGATGAAAAGGGAAATATTGCCAATGTCTATATTTGTGACATTCTCGTTGCTACAAGTAAATGCAATTGGGATTTGGTTCAGGATATTCAGACCGGTAAATTAAGAACACTTTCGATGGGAACTCAGTGCCGCCAGATCCAATGTAGCCGGTGTGGTAAAATTTTCGCTGATGATGAAGAAAGTTGCGATCATATCAAGTATGAACTTGGCCAGACGTTTATAGATGAAAACGGAATAGAACGCGTAATCGCCGAACTCTGTGGATGCAGCTATTGGGATGACGTGAAAAAGGAATGGATTGGAGATCCTGAATCCAACACCTTCATTGAAGCCAGTTGGGTTAAGCACCCGGCGTATGTCGGTGCGGTTGTCAATCATTTCATTAATCCTAAGAATGTAGATCCTTCAGCCTTCCGTGCAGCGAGTATTGAAAACGCAATTCAGAGCCTTTTCAATGTCAGGGTAGCGGATAGATACGGAAGAATAGCAAGAAGCATCTTGACTCAGGAAAAAGATGTTTTGAAAAGACAACAGATGATTGATAACATCATTCGTGGCAAATAAGGAGTGGTCATGCAAAAAGAACTTACAAGAATTTCAAAATTGATTTTGTCTGATTATCGTTACGATCCCAATCATGAAAATAAACCGAAGGGTTCGGGTTGGTTAAGAACGGAAAGAGGATGGACTAACGTATTTCACAAGACACCGAAGTCCCAAAATCCAGACAAGACAGAACATAAATCTGATATTCCTGAAATCAAAGTCAAAAAACCCCCTGTCCCTCAGATTTCAGAAAACAAGAAAAGACTTACTGCTTTCTTGGAACAGGCAGACCGTAGAGGTTTAGTAGACCGGGATACAGATGGAAAAGCTGTTGTCGAACAGAAGGATATCGACAGAATAAATTCAATGGTTTTTAAGGCAAAGGGGAATGAAGATAAGGTAAGGATGTATGTTAAAAATATGTCAGGTGCCATTACTGACCCCAAGAAAGATATTCGTAGAGGACTTGCCGCCTTCCACGGACTGAAAGATGAATTCGGTAAAGAATTCGCTTGGGAAATGGCATCGGTCTTCATCGGAAATGGATTAAGTCTATAGACTTAATTTACAAAATCCTTGATTTCAAATCAACTTACGGATTTCACAATAAGATGTAATTAGTTCTAATTCAACTAGTTGCATCTTTTTGTTTTTGCGTAAATAGGGGAAAACTTACTTTTTTTGATAAATATTCACTAGGTTGTAGTGTAATTGTAGGAAATTACACTAGCGACAAACCCTGTCGGGGAGTCGCGGACGTAAAAAGAACGGGCAATCCCCGAAAAGGAGAACAACAATGTCACTCAAACGCTTGGCCGAAGCAATGGAAGGTATCGCCGACGAAGCAGAATCAAAGGAACTTGATCAGGTTCTTTCTGACTTCGGTGGTGATGAAGATAAGGCAGTTCCTGCTGCTGTTTCAACAGAAGACGAAGATGAAGCGATTGTCGCACGTCTTGCATCTGCTACTGATGATTTTGAAATTTCTGGAATCAATTCTGGAGATGAAGATGAATTTTCTCAAGTACAGACCAACGGTCTTGGAAGGGAAGATAAAGCTGATTATGGTACTGTCGCGGAAGCCGCAAAGAAGTTTGCGTTCTGCGCACGCAAACTTGCAAGTCTTGAAGAAGAAGCAAAGAAAGATCCTAACGGAAAGAAATATATGTCCGCAATCGCCGCGATGACACGTATCCTCACACGTAAAGCTTCTGCTCTCAGAATCGCCGTTTCTGATAAGACTCCTTTTAGCGGAGACCTCGGGCATGACGGAACAAGGGATGAAGCAGAATACGGAGAATATGATGCCGTCAAGCCAGCGATGGATTCTGAAATTCAGAGCACTTCAGCCCCTTGGAAGACTGATAAGCATGATGAACTTGGTTTGGGCATTCCCAAAGCCGAAGGGGAAGTCACCCGTGAAGCAATGGAAAAGACCGCCGCTAACCATTCAATCCGTTTGGCAGTTTGTTTGCTAGGTTCAAAAGCTCCTGAAGACATGATTCAGGCACAGGCCGGTGAATTCTTCGCGCAGATGAAACTCGCAAGTATCGAACGCGCTATTAAGCGTGTTGCGGAAACAGAAACTCTTTATTCCCCTGAAACCACAGCCGTCAACCCAGAAGTCGTTCCTTCAGGTCCGGTTACTACTGTCGAAGATTCCGCTAAGGAACTCAGCGCGTCAACAGAAGAAATTCCTTGCGAAAAGAAAGAAGAAGAAGTCCCGGCAGTGACTCCTGTTGCTTCTTCGGAACTCCCGGCTCCGGAAGAAAAGAAGGATGAAGAATTTACGGAAGACGAAAAGAAGGAAATTGACGGAATGACCGCCGCAATTGTTGCTCGTCAGGCTAAAATGCGTGAAGCCGCAATTGCCAAGGCGAAGGCTTTGATTGCCGCTGAAGTTCCTGTCGCAGATCCTGTAGCAGATCCTGTCGTAGAAGACAAATCTAGCGAAGTTTCTGTTGAAAAACCTGAAACGGATGAAATCGCAGAAGCCGTAGCTCCTGTTACTGCGACCGAATCAGTTCCTGAAGCACCTGTGGAAGAGGAAGAACTTGACTTTTCAACAGGAAGCAATGAAGAGGCGACTAGCATCCCTGAATTGGAAGCATGCATTGAAATTCCTAAAACAGAAGTTAAGCCGGTCATCGCTTCTAAAACTGAAGCTAAACCTAAATTCGCGCAGACGCTCGGCGGAACTCCACGTTTGGCATCTGTCAAAAAAAGCGGTCTTGAAATTCTTGAAAACCTCTGGGTAAAGCCGGGTGAAGAATTCTTCGGTTAAGATAACCTTATGGGCGGGTACTTTCATACCCGTCATGATTTAAACGGAAGTTTCCGTTTGTAGGATTTACAAGCCTTATCGGCTTGTATTGGCAACGTGGCTAAGTGGCTTCGTTGGGAAAACAAAACAAAGGAGATAACGATATGTTACAGTATCTTATTCGTTCACAGAATGATGCTATCAAGGTATTGGCCGCATCCTGCTTCACAAAGCAGAATTATGCATCCGATTACGTTAATGATACCATCTCAAACATCACACCTAACGGTGTGTTGGGCGGTTCCGTTGCTGCATTGAGCGCGGATTACATGGTTGTTGCCGGTAACGGCGTAAATACCCCTATTGGTCTATTCGTCAATGACGCGGCCGGTATCGCGTGGGAAAATAATCAGGCAAGGGCTTCAAACAAACTCACCATCGCTAAAGGTCTTCCTTCAGTTGAAGTTGATGTTTATGAAACTCACGACATTTATGGTAGCGAAATTACCTATGTGATCGGGGACAAGCTTTATTGCTCAGCAAACGGTTTCCTCACCAATGAGGAAAGTGCAGAAGGTACGGTTATCGGTATCCTCACAAAGGTTCCGGTTCTTCCAGGCAGCCCGGCAATGGGCGTCGATTTGCGCATCTAAGGCACTAACCTAAAGGAGTAAAAAAATGGATATCTCAACAGCTTCAAAGTATCAGACCATCGCTAAGTACATCAAAACAGGCGAAGGTCGTTCCCGTATCGCGGCAAGCTTCACACAGCCCCTGCGTCAGCGTCGTGACTATCAGAGTGTCGGTCGTAGAGCCTTCTACGTCGAACAGCTTCTTGACGGCCAGCTCCCGATCTGGGATAAGGATGCGAACGTAACAGCATTCGTCATCGGTGCGGAAGGTCAAAACATTCAGTGCGTTCAGAAACCGCCGCGTGTTTTCTTCGACTTGTTCGAAATCGCCAGCAATCCTGAAATTTCCATCACAAAGATCCGTGAAAAACGCTTCGATGTTTTGGAACGTTCCCTTGACCTCGCCCGTAGCGCGATCATGGCACAGGAAGACCGCTATGTGTTCGCCACAATGGACGCTTTGGCGGCATCTGCTACCAACCCGAATCCGGTTATCCAGGTCACTGGTAACTTGACTTCAAACGTTTTGATTGACGCGAAAGCGGCTGTCGAACGTAACGATATCAGGGTAGCGAATATCTTCATGAACGCAAAGGATTATAATGATCTTTTGAAGTTCGACCGTGACACCCTCAGCCCTGAGTACCAGACTCAGTTGCTCAAGAACGGCCTCATGGCCAATATCTGGGGAATCAACATCATCGTCAGCCGTATCGTCGCCGAAGGCGATGTCTATGTCTGCGGTGAACCGGAATTCTTCGGACGTATCCCCGTTCGTCAGGACCTCACCGTCCTTTCAGCGGATGACCCTCGTAACCGCATGGTCGGCTTCTCGGTCTTCGAAATGATCGGTTGCGGCTTGTGGAATCCGTTGGCGATGAGCAAGATTCAGATTACCCGCGTGTAAACCACGTAAGTAGTTTGATTTGAACAACTTGTGAAGCCCGCTGGGAATAAAAACCCAGCGGGTTTCTTCTTTTTTGTCTTAAGGAGATTCATTCACTTTATCGATAATAGAGACATAGAAACTTTCTTCTTTACACAATCATTCCTCGGTTCGGTTAGATTCCGATATTTTTCAATATCCATTTCTATTATTATAAAAATAAAGGAATCCGTCCGAAGTATGAAAATAAATATAGAAGAATTGAGAAGGCTTTATGTTTTAGAAGGTCTGACAGATGCGGAAATCGGTAAACGTTTCAGTGTTTCAGATGTGTGTGTAAGCCAATACCGGAAGAAGGCTGGAATCCCCACCGTAAGTCATCGGGATAAAATTTCCAAACAGGCAATAGAAAACGGTTTGACGGATATCCAAAAAATTGATAAAACGGAATTAGAAACCATGTATCTTAAACACGGAGAAAGAAAACTCGGGGAGATATTCGGGTGTAGCAAGCAATTGATAAAAACAAGGCTTATGGAATTGGGAATCAACCCTCTATCCAAGACCGACAGGATTCTTAAAACCTGCCCACTTCAATTTACAGACTTGCAGAAAGATATTCTTTACGGATCTCTTTTAGGTGACGGAAGCCTTACGACGGTTGGAAATTCCGCAAGATTTAGAGAATGTCATTGCATGGCGCAGAAAGCTTATCTAGAATACAAACACTCAGTCCTTAACCCGTTTTCCAAACCGATAGGAAGGGCTGACAAAGAAATGC
>JALOCC010000025.1 GCA_023227945.1 Candidatus Omnitrophota bacterium | reverse complement strand
CTTAAGGGGTAACTGTCTTTTGGCCAGTCGTCATCAAGCAATAGATGTTTTAAGTTGGGATGGCCTTTAAAATTTATGCCGAGAAGCTCATGAATTTCTCTTTCTACCCAGTCGGATGATTTGAATAGATCAACAAGAGAATCTATCTCCGGGTTATCCTTATCGTTGATAAAAGTTCTTACATTAAAAAGTTCCCCTGTTTTATCTAAGCCAAAATGGAAAATTAATTCAAAATTCTTTTCGTTATCTATACCGGTAATAGTTGAGAGCCTCATGTTAAAATCTTTGTAAAGGCTACGGGCAATTTCCTTTATATCTTTTTTATCTACCTCAAAATATATTCTTTTAGGGTTTTTTACTTCCCAATTTTTTATCTTTGCTGCCAATATTTTTTTAACTTCGTCTTTTATCATTTCTATCCTTTTTTATCTTTTGCAGTAAGTTTATTAATTAACTTGGCAATTCCGGCAATTATAGCTTCGGGCTTTGGAGGACATCCCGGAATGTATACGTCAACAGGAATTATTTCATCAAGGGCACTAAGCATAGGGTAACTTCCTTTAAACATATGCTGAGAGCATGGGCAAGTCCCGACAGCAGCAACGAACAATGGTTTTGGCGCCTGTTCATAGAGGCTTTTAAGGATTTTTGCCGATTTTTTATTCATCGCGCCGGTTATAAGTAAAACGTCTGCGTGGCGAATGCTGCCTACCAGCTGCATTCCGAAACGTTCGATATCAAATCGCGGGGTAAGGCAGTCCAGTATTTCTATATCGCAATTGTTGCACGAGCCTGCACTTAAATGATACACCCACAGCGATTTTGTAAGTATCTTTTCTTTTAGTTTCATTATAGTCCGAATTGCGCCAAAATTATACCCAAAATTCCAAGAGGAAAAAGTAAAAACCAAAAAAATCCCAAAGCATCTTTTATCCGCAGCCTTGGATTTATATTTTTAATTACAGACATAATAAAAATGATAAGTATATATTCTGCAAAAAATATTAAATATCTTAAAAATGCAGATTCTACAGAAATTTTTACGAATAAGGAAATTATAAATAACGGCAGGGAAAAATAAAGCATTAATTTTGATATTTTATAAAAGCCGAGAAGCGGCCCGGAATACTCAATTACAGTACCTGCCATAATTTCCTGCTCTGCTTCAGCCATATCAAACGGCACTATACCTAATTTTGCCTGAGCATAAAAAATAGCCAGCACAAAGGCGATTGCGCCTGAGAAACTGGCTATATTAGGTTTATTTAGTATCTGGATACCGATTATGTCCGCCATCATAATTGAATTACCCGATTTAATTATCGCAATTATTAAGCTTGCGATAAATACAAATTCGTAAGCAAGCATAAGTTTTGTTTCTCTTGCGGCCCCCACAAGCGCTAAGGGGTTTTTTGAGGAAAGTGCGCCGAGAATAATGAAAAGCGATGGTATGAGCAGTAAATATAAAATTACGATAACATCGCCGATAAAACTTATGTTTAGAAAGTAATTATTTGCCAGTATTATACTTACTAAAATTACTGCCGATAAACTTATAATTGGTGAAGCTATAAAAATAGTTTTTGTCGCATCGCGCGGTATCATTGTTTCTTTTAGAAATAATTTCATTACGTCAATAAAATTCTGATACCAGGGCGGGCCCACTCGATACTGGAAGCGGGCAGTTAGTTTTCTTTCAAGCCAGAAACCCATAGCGCCCATAAAGAAACAAAATGCCAGGCCAGGGAAAATTAAATACTGTAAAATCATCTTTATCATTATTATTTTTTCTTATAGAGCACTTTATCATCAAGGAACCATTTTTTCGGATGCTTAATTGCAAGATAATCAGAGATAACGTAAGTATTCTGAGCTATATCATCTTTGTCGATGTCCAGGATTTCTAATGCTTTATGTGTGCAAGTTTCGATGCACAGATGTTTATTTCTACCAATACAAAAATCACATTTTGAATCAAGGAAATCCAGGAAATCATCGAATATTACTCCAAAAGGGCAAGCATGTGTACAGGTTTTGCAGGAGGTGCATAAAAATTTTGCCCGTTTTATTATTTTATTTTCGTCCTTCGCCAGCGCATTGTGGTAGCACGAATTAATGCAAGGGGCTTCTTCACACCTGTGGCAGACAACGGCAAAGGTTGCGAATTCCCTCAAGGAGGTTATTCCTTTATTTTGGGGATGATAAATATAACTGCATTTAACGACACACTCAGGGCAGTTATCGCATTTCTCTAAATCTAGCAATATTCTTTTCATTTCTTTAAAAAGGTTGAAGTTAAGGTTTAGGTTAAGGCGCTATTTTTAACTCAACTTCAGATTTAACCTTAGCCTTTTTTCTAATCCCAAATGTCCCACATATCTTTTATATCATCGAATATAAAAACAGGGCCGTCTTTACATATATAGTATTTGCCAAGCCGGCAATGGCCGCATTTACCCAAGCCGCAACTCATGTTCTTTTCCATGGATAAGTGTATGTTTTTTGGAGAAAAACCCAGTTCTAAGAGTTTAAGGCTTGCGAATTTCATCATAATCGGCGGCCCGCAAACTATACCCGTGGCTTGTTTAATATCCAAAGGCAATTTTTCTAAAAGAGTTGTCACAATACCTACGTTTCCTTTCCAGGTGTTGTCGGCTCTATCGACAGTAAGCCTGAATTCTACATTTTTTGGTTTTTTAAACTCTTCAAGAAGATATTTATATACAATATCCTGAGGGCTGCGTGCCCCGTAGCATATAACTATTTTTTTAAAATCATTTATGCGGTTGTAAAGGGCATAAATCAATGAGCGCAGTGGTGCTAAGCCCACGCCTCCGCCAACTATCAAAAGTTCTTTGTTTTTAAAACTATCAACCGGATAGCCGTTTCCGTAAGGCCCGCGCATGCCTAAACAATCCCCTATTTTTGCTTTATGAAACAGTTCCGTTACTTTGCCTACCTTCATTATGGTTACCTCGAAAGCTTTTTTATTATTTGGGTCAGAAGACGGCGTAAAGGGCGCTTCGCCTATACCCGGATAGCTTAATTCAATAAATTGGCCTGTTTTAAAAGAAAAAGAATCAACAGGCTTAAAGACAAAAGTTTTTATTGTCGGGGTTTCCTCGATTATATTGGTAATTGTTGCTTTATTCGGTAGATATATGCTCATTTTTTAGCGCTATTTTGATTTTCGTTGAGTAGCTTAAAAATTTTTCGTATATCTATTTTCGCAGGGCAGCCTTCAACGCACCTACCGCATCCCGTGCAGGCATATAATTTTATTCTTTCAGGGAAAAATTCGAATTTTTTGATATAACGGTTACGCAGTCTTTGTTCGCGTAGCCTAAGCGCATTAGCGCCTCCGGCAACGCGTGTGAAATTTTTATATTGGCAACCGTCCCAAACCCTTCCCTTGAAATATCCGTCCTTATCTTTTGTATCAAATAAAAGAAAACAATGGCAGGTTGGGCAGTTCATAATGCAAGCGCCGCATTCAACGCATTTTAAAGCTTCTTCAGGCCATAATTTATCGCCGTAACCGTTTTTTATAAGATTATAAAGCAATGAATCTTTCGGAAATTCCAGGGGTTCTATTTGACAGCGGAATTCTTTCGTTACGCTATTTCGGTTATTCTCACGTTCTTTAAGTGTTGTGTCATTTACTGTTTCAAAAAGGCTTTTATTTGAAGCTACAGTACCTTCTCCTTTTTTAGAACCGATTTCCACAAGGTAACCATCGTTTACGCATGAAATGTTTAAATCGAATAATTCTTCCGGGTATGGCATATTACCCAAGGCAAGGCAGAAGCAAGTTTCCTTAAAGGCAGTACAGTCACTGGAAATTATGAGATTTTTTTCTCTTAGTTGTTTATAGGCACTATCAACGTCTCCTTCAAGGAAAACATAATCGTGTATTTTAAGGGCATTCCCGAGGTCGCATGCCTTTGCGCCAACGATGCAGATGGGTTTTCTTTCTTGAGCTTTATTCGAGCCAAAATAGTTATCGATTTGTTCTACGGCAGGCGTAAAGAATTGCCTGAGGTTCGTTACTGAGCGGTATTTAGAGAATTCAAAGGCGCCTTTATATTCTTTCCAGAAATAGTTTTTTCGTGTTTCTTGTGGTGTAAATACTTTATAATCCGCAGATAAATTATCCAGAAGCCTTAAAAAATTGTTGTTTTTTATATATAAATATTTGTTGATCATTGGTCTTTTGTGAATTTTTTCACAATCAATTTCAAAATAAAAAAAATGGATTTAGATAGTATAGCAATAAACCTTTTCCTGTCAAGACAAAAACGGAAAGTTTTATAGGTCAGCTGCGCGATTTTTCAAGAATTTCTTTTTGTATCTTTAAAGCTTTTTCAATGTCCTCTTCGGTTACAAAGCCGCAATCTCGAAGTATTTCTCCCAGTATTATTCCTCTCTTCCAATTTGCCGTAAGGGCTTCTTCCAGCTGTGCCCCGGTTATCTTATGTTGTTCGATTAGGATTTGGCCTATCGGTTTGTATGAGTTTATAAAGAAGTCCTCTTTTTTATAAACCTGCAGGTCTTCTTTGTCATTGGTAGAAGTACGCCTGTCTGCCATAAACTTGCTGCCCGGAACAGTTTTCAAATATTTTTTTACCTCTGCTATCCTCTCGTTGATTTCTACTATATTCTTGAATTCATTTGGTTTATTTTTATTCACTACAGCTATTGTTACACTCATAAGGGGCATTTTTCTTATCTGTTTTGCACGGTTACGTGCAATTACGAAGTTCTGTTCCCTATCTTTTTTTGAGTAGTGGTACGGTATAAGGTTATCAAACATAAAAATAAAATAGCGGCAAATTTCCTTATGTTTATCGGGAGTTGTGATAAAAACAAAATCATCACCGCCTATATGGCCCATAAAATCATCAGCATTTCCGATTTTCTTGATTACGCTGTAAAGTATGTAGGCAGTTTGCATAAGGGCTTTGTCGCCTTTTATGTAGCCGTAAACATCATTAAAGGATTTAAAGTTATCGATGTCTATATGGGCGAAAGAAAAAGGAGTATTTTTTTCGATTCTTTCTTTCACGATATCTTCGATGAGCCGCGCACCCGGAAGCCCGGTTAAAGGGCTTGAATAAAAGCTATACTGCGAGCGTTTTATCGCGATTTCTATGCGTGTTCTTAAGTCCAGTGGGTCGGGAGGCTTTATCAAGTAATCATCGACTCCTTGTTTTAAGGTGAGAAGCTGTTCTCTAAGCTGCCTTTTATTTATTAAAGCAATTATAGGTATAAGAGCGGTAATGAAATCTTCTTTAAGGAGCCTGCATATTTCAAGATGCGATTTGGTTGCAGAATGTACGTCTATTACTATCGCGTCAGGTGATATTTTTTTAATTACAATTATATCGTCTATGTTCGGTTCGTGTACAAAAACTTCGTATCCCCAGCCGTCGAAACAGAAATGAAGAATATCGCTTAAGTGTTTGTCGGAAGATATAATTAAAATCCGCTTAACCTTTTTCATCTTATAAGCATATTATAGCAGTTTTTTTATGACGCATTAGATTTTTGATTCCAAACTTTATTCTAATATTTTTAAGGCCAAAGCAAATACTTCTTCCGGTGTTATGGATTTAAGGCACAGAAAACCCAAAACGCAATTATGAGCTAGGCAATTTTTGCAAGAATTTCCTTTATGGATATAAAATGATTTTTCACCAAGCGGCCTCCAACGTACAGGTGAAAGGCCTGGGTCATTCCTTCCGAAGATAGAAATCACAGGGCAATTTAAGCTTGCCGCAATATGCACAGGCCCTGAATCGTTTGATATGAATAGTTTTGAGCGTTTAAGAAGCGCACCTATATCCGAAATGCTTAAAATCCCTCTTAGGTCTATTGTATTTTTTTCTTTTACCAGGCTATCAGCAAATTTCTTTTCATTCTCTGCACTTATTAAAACTATTCTTAAGTTTGTTCTTTCGTTTATTAATCTTATCAGTTTTACGAAGTAATCCTGCGGCCAGCGTTTTGACGGGCATGAGGCAGAAGGATGAATCACTAAAAATGAATTATTTTTTATCCCATGCGTTACGAGCAAATCCTCTATCCGTTCCTCCGATTCTTTTTTTATCGGAAAATAAGTGTGTTTCTCTGTAATTGTAACCCCGGCTTCTTTTAGGATGTCCAAAGTATATTCCAGCTCGTGTTTTTTTCCTTCATGTTTCTTATCTTCTATAGGATGAGTCAACAGCCTACCCATTTTCCGGTTTAACCCAATACGCTCTGGAATACCAGCAAATAATGCAATTATGTTTGAGCGGTTATTTGGATTTAAGATAAAAACAGTATCAAACTTTTTTTTACGCAAGGCAAGGCAGAATTTTATTGATGCAAAAATGCTTTTATGTTCTTTATTTTTGTCATAGATAATAATTTCATCTAGATGGGGATTGCCTTCTATAACTTCTTTTGTGTATGGCCTGCAGAGAAAGGCAATATAGCTATCGGGATAGAATTTACGTAAGTTTGCTATCGCGGGCGTAGAGAGAATTACATCCCCTAATCTATCCGTACGCATTATTAATATTTTTTTACGTATTTGTTCCATGATTATTTGGGTTTAATTTATCTATCGCGCTAAGCACGCGCTTTGGGTCTATTTCCATGCATTCATGATTAAACCGGCAATGTGGATTTTCGCAAGGCACACAATCGAGGTCGTCTCTTTTCACTACAATATATTTTTTTGACCAAGGGCCGTATTTAAGAACGCTGGTTTGCCCAAACATTGCTACTATTGGTATGTCAAGGTAGCTTGCGATATGCATTATGCTTGAATCTACGCATACAAGTAAGCGCGCGTATGCCGTTAGAAGATAAAAGACTTCGTGGATTTTTGTTTTTCCGACAAGGTCATTTACGCCGGGAATGTTTAAAATATCTTTATAGAATTGTCTGTCTGCTTCCTGCCCCAATATCGTAACCGGCGTGCGTTTGGCAAGATTTTTTACAAGTTCTTTAAGTAGGTTATAGGGGTAGCGTTTTTGAAGCGCATTCGATGCGCAGGCAACGAATACGGATTGTTCAATTTGCGGCAATTTCCATTTTTTTTCTTCGTCTTCCGTGAGTAAAAATTGTGCAGTTTTTTTTGCATCAATTGGCGCGATATCTTTTATCAGATAAAGATATCTATCTTTTGCGGGCAAGTTTTTCGTAAACTTTCTAAAAAATGGAGTTCGTTTCGCCCCGGTAAATAATGGTAAAAGTGAATTTTTAAAATCGACAATAAGGTCGTATTTTTGGCGTAAGCTAAGCGAAAATTTAAATTTTCGCATTGCCGGCCAGCGTTTATCGAAGAGAAGCGTTTCGTTAGCATCAGAGTAATGCGAAAGAAACTCTTGTGTTTGTTTTGAGCAAATTAAAGTTAATTTTGCCTGCGGGTAGTTTAAGTGGAGCCGGTTGAGAGCTGGAAGCGTTAAAATAGTATCTCCGATATTGCTTGGCAGGTTTACGATTATGTTTTTAAACATTTTTCAAAAACTCTTTTGCTTTGATGTAGGCGTCCTCTACTGTTATATTTTTTATGCAAAGATTGTCCTGGCAGCTTGTACTATAGCACGGTATTTCGCAATGTATGGATTTCTCTAAGATTTGTACTGCCTTGCCGCGTGGCGCACTAAGCTTGGACGATGTTGGCCCGAATAATACAAGGGTGTTAACTCCAAGCGAGGCAGATAAATGTGCCGGGCCAGAGTCATTGGATATAAACAAATCAACATTTTTTATTATTGCTGCAAGTTCTTTTATATTTGTTTTTGCGCAGAAATTATAGGCATCCCCTACCATTTTATTAATAACTCCGTCGACTATAGCTGTATCAATCTTGGCACCGATAAAAAGAATGCCGCAGTTTAATTCTCTTATGAGCTTATCGCAAAGTATTGCAAAGTTTTCTTGGGGCCATTGTTTAAGCAGCCAGTTTGCAGAAGGATTCACGCCTACAAGATAGGTGTGTTTTTGGCGTATGATAGATATGTCGGCTTTGTATTTTTCCTGTATTTGCTGTTGAATATACACTTTGGGCAACTTATCGGCAATAGCTATTGCAGCTTTTTCAAATAGATATAGGTAATAATCCTGTTTATGTATATTTTTTGCCGGTGGATTAATCATCTTGTTTACTATGAATATATTCTTAAGCCTTCTGTAGCCGATTCTTACCTTTATTCCGGAAAGAAGACAGATAAGGGCACGAGTAAATGAACGGTGTATAAGAAAAGCTGTGTCAAACTTTTTTGCTCGTAATTGTTGTATGAAACGTAATTTTTGTGAAAAAGCTTTTTGGTTTTTCTTTTCATCAAAAATTATTACTTCATCGATATGGGGATTATCGCTGAATACCTCTTTTACTCTTTCAGGCGCCGTTACTGCGACAAAAGAAGAAGGGAATTTTTCTTTTATTGCCTTAAAGGCGGGTGTCGTCATTATCGCATCGCCAAGCCAGTTTACATTTACGACAAGAATTCGTTTCATCTTAATACGGTTTCTTAGGTTTTTTGAAAAAGTTATAAAAACCGCTCAATTTAGACCAAAGGCTAAACTCGGTATCGCGATTGGTCATTTTTACCCTGCGTAGGGAGAATCTGTTAAGTTTTTTGGAAAATCCTCTGTTTGTTGTGCAAGCGCAAAGATATCCTGCGCTTTCAACTTCCTTCAATGCCCTTTCATCGTATGCTCCTCCCGGATAAGCTATGGTTTCTATTTTGGTTGTGAATTGCCGCGCAAGCTTATGTTTTGGGCTAGAAATTTCGTTTTTAAGTTCTGCGTCTGAAACTTGAGGGAGGTCAGGATGCGTTGCCGTATGCGAACCTATGGTTATTTTTGTTTCCTGTAAAATTAAGCGTATATCTTTTTCCGAGAGAAATCCCGGTTTTCCTATACGGTCAACGGTTATAAATAAGGTCGCCGGAAAATCAAATTTTTTCAATATTTCTATAGCTTCTAAATTATCTTTATATCCGTCATCAATTGTTAATACAACCAAATTCTTCGATATAGGCTTTTTATCTTTGAGTAACTGGCAATAATTATTCAAAGATATAACTTTATAGCCTTTTTCTTTTATAAACTTCATTTGCTTATAAAAATTTGCATTAGAAACTGCTGCAAAGTCTTTAATCCGGGAATCATCAAAGGAATGATACATAAGTATAGGGGTCTTATAATTAATATATATATATGCATAGAATGTAAAAGCGATAACTAAAATTAGGCCAAAAATTATTCTTACGCAAAATGCTTTTGATTGATTCTTTCCGGTTTTTGATTTTTGGTCATGCGCCTTAAATTTCATAAGACTTCTTTGTATACCTTTTCCGTGTTTAATGCCATATTCTCCATTGAGAAAATCTGTGCGTCTTCTTTTGCTTTTTTTACGATTCTTTCCCGCAGCGGCCTATCAGACATAAGCTGTTCTATCGCTTGTTTTAAGCAAAAACCTTCATATTTATTAAAAAGTAAACCGTTCTTCTCATTTTTTATTATTTCAGAAATAGCCCCACCGTTAAAGGCAATTACCGGGACTTCTTTTAATAATGCTTCTATTATGACATAGCCGAATCCTTCTCTTCTTGAGGGAACAATCAATATATCCGGAATATCAAGAAAATCCTTAGCTTCCATGTCAAAGAATTTTGTTCTATTTTCAATATCGGTTAGTCTTATGAACGTTTTTAGTTCTTCCTTGAGCCTTCCTTTGCCTGATATTGCAAGATAGACGTTGCTATGCTTGTCTGAGAGAAGCTTAAATGCTTCAATCGCCAGGAAATGCCCTTTTTCTTCGGAAAACCGCCCCAGGATGCCGATGACAAAATCATTTTCTTTGAACCCGTAATCTGTTTTTGTTTTTTTACGGAGGGAAAATTCCTCGCGGCAAACACCGTTATAAACAACCCGTATTTTTTCTTCCGGGATATTTAAATCCTGTGATAAATGCGTTTTTACATTTTGGCTGATTGCAATGGTTCGTAATCCTTCGAATTTTAATGTTTTTCTGGCATGGCTTTTACGGTAAAATCCGTGGAAAGTGGCTACATATGGAACGCGCGTGAATTTATACAAAAGAAACCCTAAGAACTGGGTAACCCGGCTGTTAGAATGAATGATATCGATTTTTTCTTTTTTTATGAATTTAGCGAGGATGAAAAAGGAAATTAATATCTTTATGCTTAATATAGATTTTGTTTTTATCGGTATGGTTATATAGGAGATGCCTTCTTCCTCTAGCCTCGTAAGCCACTCTCCGTGTGGTGCGCATGAAACCCACACCTCGTGCCCGTTTTTTTTAAGGCCTTTGGCGAGCGTGAGTATATAACGGGAAATACCACCGGCATTTAAGTGGGTTGAGATAAGCAGTATCCTCATCTTTTATCTACGCTTACGGTTTTTCGAATGTGGTTATTTCTTTGATTTGCGAGAACACTTCCTGTGCAGATATTTTTTCCATACACAAATTTATCTTGTCAAGCTTGCACTTCGGGTTATAGCAAAAAGAACAAAGCAGCTCTTTACAGATTATATAAAGATTTTTGCTTTTTACGGTATGCCGGAGCGGGTCTGTCGGGCCAAAAAGGCCAATTGTGGGTACGCCTAAGGCCTGCGCGAGATGAAGCGTGGCTGTATCAGGAGTGATAAAAACTTTTAACCGTTTAATTACCGACGGCAAGTCCTGTAGGTTTGTTTTGCCGCATAAATTAACAGGCGCTCTTACTGCGGTTGACTCTATCTCCGTAGTAATCCTTTTACTGTCAGGGTCGCCCAATAGGACGACTTTGTACAAGGGTAAATTTTTATTTATGAGTTCAATAAGCGATTTTATATGGCTTACCGGCCAGTTTTTGGTAAGCCATTTTTTTGAAGCAGATATATTTATTCCTATTAAGTTTTCTTCGTTTCCCAAAAATTTTTCCGAAATATCGGTTTTTATATCCCAAAAGGTCAACTTTTTTTCTTTGATGCGGGCGCCGATAAGTTCCAAGATCTTTTCCTGGGAAGAAAGCGGATCGAGATTACGTACATATCTTATATGCTTTGTAAGTAATATTCCCCATTTACGCAAATAGCCGAAAGAATATTGAGGAAAGGTTAGAAAAGAAATCAGATGCGATGCACGGTTGTTCTGCAGGTCTATTATGTAGTCGAAAGATTTTCTGCGTAATTCCTTTGTTATGGCTAAAATATTTTTCAGGCGTTTATAGTCATTTTCCAGTGTTATTATTTCATCGATATAAGGGCAACCGTAAAGAATAGCAGCATACTTTTTAAGGACCAGGACACTGATTTTGCCTTCCGGAAAATTTTCTTTAAGAGCTTTAAATGATGGTATTGCAAGAATAATATCTCCAAGGGAAGAGGTTTTAATTACTAGAATACGTTTTAGGCTTAAAGCTTGGCTGTAAACTTGAGCTGTTTCCTTAAGGGATTTTTCCATTGAATACATTCTCTCGATTTTTTCCCTGCCTTTTTGAGCAATTATATCGGCTAAAGCTGTATCATCCGCTAGTTTCAATATGGCTCTGGCTATTGCTTCGCTATTTTTTGGTTCAACCATTATGCCGTTTACTTCGTTTTCAATTATTTCGGATACTCCTCCAACTTGCGTTGCAATTATCGGTATGCCGCAGGCTGAAGCTTCCAGCACGCTCCTTGGAAAAGCTTCATCTATCACGGATGACGACACTGCTATCTTTGCTTCGCTAAGTACGTTTTCGATGTCTTGCCTAAACCCCAAAAATTCCACGTTATGGTTTAGGGAAAAACGATTAACTAACGTTTTTAAGTGCTGGAAGTAATCCATTTTTGTTTTATCCGGGGAACCTACTATTTTAAGTTTTAAATAAGGGTTTTGGCGTATGACTTTCTTAAAACCTTCTATCAGATATTCATAACCTTTGGAAGGCGATATTCGTCCTATGCTTACAACGGTATTGCTTTGTTTTCGTTTGTGGCTCTCGGTAAATTTGAATTTATTCAGATTAACCCAGCGGTTGATAACAACGATTTTTTCTTCCGGTACAAAGAATTTCTCTTTCATGTGCCGCGCAACAGCTCGTGATGGGCAAATTACGAATTTCCCCCACCCCATGACTTCGCTGGATGATTTGTTTTTATAAATCCCGTGAATTGTTGTGACAAAGCAGGCGCTTTTTCCCCGGGAGGCGAAAAAGCTTAGCCACCCGGGAACTCTTGAACGCGCATGAATAATGTTTATTTTCTCTTTATCGATTATTTTTTTAAGTTTAGGAATGAGAAATAGGGAAAAAAGTGATTTTTTATATACGGGAAGTTCATAATGCGTAATATCTTCTTTTTCCAGCTCTTTTATCAGCCTTCCGCCGCCGCTTATGACAATATTTTCTATGCTGGCATCAACGCTGGCGGCTTGCGTTTTTTTGAAATAAATAGCCAAGTCTAGAACTCCGCGTTCAACCCCGCCCACTTCCATACGTGGTAAAATTTGCATTATGCGCATAATTTTCCTTTTAGATGAATCCGGATTAGAATAACTTTCTAATCGCTTCTTTTATGACAGCTTTATTGTTATCAAAAATAGATGAAGTCGTTGGCTTAATGCCATCTATATTATATGGATTATCTGAAAAAAATACATCTTTTTCTAAGGATTGCAGAAAAACTTTATGTTTATCCACGTATTGTTCAAGAAGTACGCAGACACACGGTTTTTTTAATGCTAATATTTCAGAAATCATGGAAATACTTTCGCTGCTTACAAAAACTATTTCCGAAAGGTTTACAAATCCTTCGAATACAAAATCGTAATTTTCTTTACTTGGGATTACGATTGCTTCGCAATTCTTAAAGCCATAAAGTTCTTTCTCTATCAATTCTTCTATTTCTTTCTGCGTTCTGCGGGATGTGCTTGCAAGCAATTTAAAGTTATTTTTAGATGAAAATTTCTTTAGTTCTTTCAGGAACAATTGTAAATTTTCCAAATATTTCTTTTTGTCGGACAGGTATCCCCCGGCAAAAAACGAAATCTTTTTGTTTGAATCTAGATGGAAAAACTTTTTGCAGTTTTCTGTTTTCTCGTTAACATCCTCCGGATAAGAAAGTGCGCCTTTAATCGTAACGCTATTGTTGGCACTTATGCGGTCATGCGAAGGGATTATGCTTAGGTCAAATTTCCTAAGGGGGGTATTCGGGCGCAAGATTACGACTGACTTTGCTCCTAATGTTGATGCAATTATCCGGTTTAAGTAAGCTACACTGCTTCCGGTAGAAACTATAATATCGGCATATGTTCTTTTTATTTTTTCAAATGCTTCTTTATCTGTCATGCGATTAAGGCAGCTGCCGCAACCAAGACAATGTTTTCCTGCAAAAAAAGCGCAAACCTCAGAAATAAACCTTACGGCTCCTCCGGTTGGTTTGATTTCTATAACCTGGCCCCTTACCATAAGGTGCTCTTCCTTTAAAACAGACAAAAATGCCTGGGATTGCTTTAGGTGGCCGGCTTTACCGTCGCTAAGTATTAATATGTCCATATCCTTTTTCCGTTTAAATCTTTTATAGAACCAAAGATATTCCCACGGATATTCCTTAAGGTAGTTTTCGTATATTTTATTGAGTTTAGTCAAAAGTGCATATTCATCCAATTCAGCCGGATTTATTGGTTTTCCTATTTCAATTACATGTGAAAACCCTTTTTTTCTATAACCAAAACACGGGTATATTTTTTTGTTAAGCTTTTTGGCGAGATATACTGCGCCTTTTGGCGTTGGCACAGAGTGCGAAAAAAAGTCTACAATCAAAGCATTATCTTCTGCGCCATGATCGATAACCATGCCGATAAGAAAGCCATCATAAAGAGCCTGAATAGCTTTTTTTAGCGTGAAGCAGACCCCGAGTGAATATTTTTTTCTTAATTCGCTTAGGAATTTATCGAAATTTTTTTGTTTTTGTTCTTTTGCAAACATCTTGTATTTTAACTGCTTTGCAATAAAGAAATTATAGAGTTCCCAGCTGCCTTCATGTATTGCAACTAAAACCCCACCGCCGCTCTCTATGTTTTCTTTTCCTCGAAGCTCAATACGGCGGTATAGCTTTGCGGCGATTAAGCTTTCGATAAGGCCTAATCCGAAATTACGGAAGGAGCGTCTAATTATAGCTTTAATTTCACGATTTGATTTCTGCGGAAATATTGATTTTATGTTTTTAAAAGAGATTTCCCACTTTTTCCTGTTTAAAGATAAAATAAAACCTATTAATTGCCCCAATAATAAACATACGCCTAATGGCAATTTTTCCAGAGTTTTTTGTATGAGTTTGGCTAAATAATACATCTTATTGCAGCCGGCTTTTTAAATCATTCAAAAATCTTTGTTCTTCGATTATTTCCATTTCTATTTCCAAAATATAAAAATTTATCTTTATATCCACGTTTGGCAGATGGTATTTGTCCTTTCCAGTTATGAGGGCATCTCGTATGCCATCCTTAATGAGATTTTCCTGCAAAGAGTTAAACTCATCGATGGTTAAATCGTAATGGTCAGGATACGTTATTTTTTTATCAATTTTAATGCCTATCTGCTCTAGTTTATTAAAAAATCCCTGAGGGTAACCTATCCCTGTAACTGCGGCGACTTTCCTTTCTTTTATGAGCCCTAAATCTATTTCTTTATTTTTTGTATCTATAATTCTTTTAAACTTATATTCTGCTGTGTATATAGATAAATGCTTAAAATCTGATTGCAGTTTATTTATTAGTCTATCAATTGGCTTAAGCTCGTTTCTATGGTTGATTATTAGAATATCGGCACGCCGCAAGGCTTTGAATGGTTCCCTGAAAAAACCTAAAGGCAACAGCCGCGTTTTCGTTTTTAGTTCACGTGCCGCCATAACCAGAATATTTATGTCGCGGTATAATTTACGATACTGGAATCCATCATCCAGGATAAACAAATCGAATTTATCCGAAAGCCCCTTTGCGAGCTTGACTCTGTTCGGCGAAGAAAAAACCTGCATATTTTTCTCTTCAAACATTTTTCCTTCGTCAGAGCCATAGCCTCGGCGTAAAACTGCAACTTTATAATTAGATATAAATTTTTCATAAAGAAAAAATGAAAGTGTGGTTTTGCCGCTTCCGCCCCAGGAAAGATTACCTATACTTATCAATTTTTTCGGGCATTTATATGTTTGAAATATACCCTTGTTATAAAGAAAGTTTCGACATGCTATAACAGCACCATAAACTAACGAAAGCAGGAAAAGAAAAAAATTAATGATTTTCTCAATTATGCTTTTCTTTTCTTTTTCGAGAAAATTTACATACCACTCTTTCAGTTTACGCATTGTAATATTATTTTTAAATTTTCATCCAAGCTTTTACGTTCTTCTTCAAAAACCTGGGCGCAATGCAGTGAAAGCTCTTTTCGCAGGGAGTTGTTATCTATCAATTCAAGTAGTTTTTCTTTCAGCCCGGCGCAATTTTCTATCTGTATTCCTGCTTTGTTTTTGAGTATTATTTCTTTTATGTCTTGGAAATTTGCCATGTTTGGCCCGAATATTGTAGGTTTTAGGAAAAATATCGGCTCAAGTATATTGTGTCCGCCATAATTTGACAGGCTTCCTCCAACAAAAGAAATATCCGAAAAACTATAGAAATACAGCAATTCACCAATGGTATCGAGCAGAAAAACATTATTGCTTTGCTGGCTTATTCTGTCGATGTCGCTTATTTTTACGGGATTAAAACCGTAAGCTTTGACGATTTTTTCTATTACCGGTATTCTTTCTGGATGTCTTGGCGCAATAAGCAAAGAAATGTTTTTCCTCAAAGCGTTTATTTCCTTGTATACGGCGAGCAAGCTTTCTTCTTCAGGATTGTGTGTGCTGCCGGCTACAATCAGGCATGAATTTTCCTGCTTTAGTAAATTTAGATATTTTTTCCGTAAGGAATCCAGCTGATTTTCGTTTATATCCAGGCTTTCGAATTTCATATTTCCACTTATTAGTGTTGTGTTTATATTAGCGCCTAGATAGACAAATCTATTCTTGTATGATTCGTTTTGTACTCCGATATAGCTGCATTTTTTTAGTACCTTACGCATAAACGGCCGTATTATTTTATAACGTTTGAATGCCCTATCGGATATCCTTGCATTTACTATTACAATAGGAATATTTTTCTTTTTAAGCCGGTAAAAAAGGTTTGGCCACAGTTCTGTCTCTGCTGCGATAAATATTTTAGGCCGGAATGCTTTGATTGTTTTGTTTATAATAAAAGATATATCGAAAGGAAAGAAAAATATTTTAGCAAGTTTGGCGTATTTTTTCCTGGCCAGCGAATTAGCGCTAAGAGTCGTAGTTGTGATTATTATTTCGTAATTGAAAAGTTCATGTATTCTTCTTGTTAATTTTTCTATTAAATTTAATTCGCCAACGCTTACAACATGAATCCAGATGGTATTATGCCGCCCTAACCCGGTTTTTTCGATAAGCCCAATTTTTTGCTTAAGGGCGGATAGGTTAATTTTTTTCCTTCGGATATAAAAAGGCAGGTAAATGCTTAATCCCAAGATAAACACTATGTCATAAATTAGAAAAAATAAATATTCCATGATTCTATGCTCTTGGGTGGGCCTTGTCGTAAACCTTTTTTAGGGTGTCGATAGTTAAATGAGTATAAATCTGCGTGGTGGCTATACTGGAGTGCCCCAGTAATTCCTGAACGCTTCGTAAATCCGCCCCCCGGCTTAAAAGGTGCGTTGCGAATGAATGCCGGAAGGTATGCGGTGAAACCTTTAAATTCGTTGCTGCCTGGCGTATATATTTATCTACGATTAACCGTATTCCTCTGTCGGTTAATGAGCCGTTATTTCTATTCAAAAATAGCGAGGGGTTTTTGTCGCTACGTTTATCCAGATAATTTTTGATGCTTAACAGGGCGGGTTCCCCTAACGGAAGAAGCCTTTCTTTCCGGCCTTTGCCCATTACTTTGATTATCCCGCTTATTAAGTCAACGTCGTTTATTTTAAGCTTAACTAATTCAGAGACTCTTGCGCCGGTAGAATAAAGAGCTTCCAGGATTGATTTATCCCGTAAACTAAGTATGGAATTTTCCTTTGGCAGGTTTATTATTTTTACAACCTGCTCCTCCGTCAGGAATACCGGCAGATTTTTATCCAGGCGGGGGTAAATAAGCGAATTCGCCGGGTTGCTTTTTATTTCTGCTTCCCTGACCATAAATTTAAAAAAACTTTTTAACGTGGATATTTTTCGCGAAACTGTACGTTTATTCAGATTTCTTTCGGAAAGCAGCGATAAGAACTTACGTAAAATAAAATAATCGATTTCTTTTATATCCTTAGGGGCGTGGTTTATAAGAAAACGTTCGAATTCCTTAAGGTCAATGCGATAATTCGTAACGGTATGGTTGGAATAGTTTTTTTCTATTGTCAGGTAATTCAGGAATTTATCTATATAATAAGAAAAAGGAACCATCTAGTTTTTTATCCCGTTAGAAAATGTTCTGCGGTTTACCGCAGGATTATTGCCTATCTTACGAACAATGCCTTGATATTTTGCGTGGATCCCGTTAGATGTTTCTTTCTAACGGGATTTATTCAACTATATCGGAAAGGCTAGTAGTTTCATTGTTGTCTTCGTTTTGTCCTGTGCCTACGTTTGGGCTTTCAGCCTGCGGTAGTTGCCTGGATGTATAGCGGCAGTTTGGAAATTTCGAGCAGCCATAAAAATTCTGTCCGCGTTTATTCCTGCGTTCGATGAGTTTTCCTTCCTTACAAAGCGGGCATATTATCTCGGTGGTAATACTTTCCGCGTAACGACATTCTGGAAATTTTGAACAACTTAAAAATCTTCCGCGCCTTGACCATTTTATAACCAGCGGGCTGTGGCACTTCGGACAAATCTTTTCAGAAAATTCAACTTCTTTGGTAATTAAACGGCTTGCCTTGTCTATTTTTTCTTTGAAGGAAGGGTAAAAATCTTTCAATATTCTTTGCCATTCCATTTTTCCTTCTTCAACTCTATCAAGCTCTTCTTCCATGAGTGCGGTAAAGTCTTCATTTATTATTTCGGAAAAATATTTTCCAAGCATCTCACTCACTTTTATGCCTAAGTCCGTGGGCTGAAGGGCATTTCGTTCCCTTTTTATATAATTTCTTTTAAGAAGAGTATAAATTATCGGTGCATAAGTGGAAGGCCTGCCTATTCCTTTTTCTTCCAGTAATTTTACCAAGGAAGCGTCATTAAACCTTGCGGGTGGTTTTGTCGTATGCTCGCAAATCTCGCATTTTTCCAATATTAAATTCTGTTTGGCATGTAACTGAGGCAATTCAATTTCATCGTCTACCCCAAATACTTTAAGGTATCCTTCAAAAACTATTTTTCGACCTTCAGCGATAAATTCAGCGAAGTTTGAAGCAATTATTGCTTTTGTGCTTTCAGATATTGCTTCACTCATTCGGGATGCGGTAAACCTTTTCCATATCAAATCGTAAAGTTTTGTCTCTTCTTCAGAAACGTATGGTGCAACATCCCGCGTTATCCTCTGTATGCTGGTTGGCCTTATAGCTTCGTGTGCCAGCTGGGCTAATTTTTTAGTTTTATATTTATATTCCTTCTTTGCTGCATAATCCTGCCCGAATTTTTTTACTATAAATTCTTTCGCTTCTTCTTTGGCGCGGTCGCTTACCGCAAACGAATCAGTACGCATATAGGTGATAAGTCCGACCATAACATCTTTTACCTGAATGCCTTCGTACAATTTTTGCGCAACAATCATTGTTCTCTGCGAAGAAAAGCGCAGTTTATTAAAGGCATCCTGCTGCAACAGGGAAGTTGTAAACGGCGACGGCGGATTGCGTTTTGACTGTTTCTTTATTACTTCTTTTACCGCAAAGTGCTCATTTTTTATTTCTTCTATACATTTAAGCGCAGCTTCTTTTGTTTCGAATATTGCTTTGTTGGTTTTATATTTTTCAAGTTTCGCAGAGAATGTTTCATTACCCACCTTAAAGGTTGCGGAAACAGAGTAGGTGGTTTTAGGAATGAAGGCTTTTACCTCTTTTTCCCGGTCAACAATAAATTTCAAAGCAACAGATTGCACTCTTCCGGCAGATAATCCCCTTACTATTTTTTTCCATAAAAGCGGCGAAAGGTTGTAACCAACCACTCTATCTAAGACACGCCTTGCAATTTGAGAATTAACTTTATTCAGGTCAAGAGTTGAAGGGTTTGCAAAAGCTTCTTTTAGCGCCTCTTTTGTAATTTCATGGAATGTTATTCTGCAAAATTTAGCAGCTTCTTTTGCTAATTTTTCTTGTATGTGCCAGCCTATGGCTTCTCCTTCTCTGTCAGGGTCAGTTGCAATGTATATTATTTCCTTTCCTTTGGCGCTTTTTTTGAGTTGTTTTATTATTTTTTCCTTGCCGGGCATGACTTTATAATGCGGAAGGAAATTATTTTCGATATCTACGGAAATCCTTTTTGGAGGCAAATCTACGACATGGCCCATGGATGAGGTAACTTCATAGTCAGCTCCTAAAATAGCATGAATTGTTTTAGCTTTGGTCGGAGATTCAACTATTACCAGGTATTTAGTCATAGTTTTGTCCTTGCGAAGTAAGATGGTTTGATTTCGGAAATTACACCGTTTAACTGCAAATCTAATATTATCCTATTAATGGATGATTGCGCCATTTTGCTTTTTAATATTATTTCTTCAAGGTGCGCACCGTCGCTACCGATTATATCAAAAACAATTGTTTCATCACTTTTAAGTTTTATTGTATTTTCGCGGGTTTCGGTGTTTTCAACTTTAATATTCAATTCTTCCAATATATCGCTGATAGAATCCACAAGTTTCGCTCCTTCCTTAATCAGAACATGCGCGCCGCGGCTTACGGGTGAATCTATTTTGCCAGGCAGAGCAAATACTTCCCGGTTTTGTTCCAGAGCACAATGCGCGGTAATAAGCGCTCCGCTTTTCTCTGCCGCCTCAACTACGAGTACACCGTGCGAAAGTCCGCTCACTATGCGATTGCGCCGCGGAAAATTTTCCTTATAGGGGCTTTCATCTAGCGGAAATTCGGAAACAAGTGCCCCATTTTTTATAATAGTTTCTGCCAGAGCGGTGTTTTCCTTTGGATAGATATTCATCAGGCCGCTACCTAAAACAGCAATTGTTTTTCCTCTTTCTAACGCACCTTTGTGTGCTGCTGTATCTATCCCCCGGGCGAGCCCGGAGATTATTGTTATCCCAAGAGACGCCAATTTAGCCGCGAATTCTTTTGCACTTAAAAGGCCGTATACAGTGGGTATCCGGCTGCCGACTATGGCAAAGATATATTCATTCAGTATCTTTACGTTGCCTTTTACGTAAAGGACAAGCGGCGGATGCGCTATCTCTTTTAGTAGCTTTGGATAATCTTCGTCAAAGACATCGACAACGTTTATTCTCTCCTTCCCTATACGTTCTAATTCATCATCGAGCGCCCGGCTGCGCCTTTCGTTTATAATGGCATCAATATCTTTTTTTTCGAGTAAAGGTATTTCCGAAATGGCACTTTGTGAGAGGTTAAATATGTCTTCGGTATCAGAAAGGAAGCTTATAATAGATTCAATCTTTTTTGGGTTAAGAGATTTTAAAAGATTTAAAAAAATCGTGCTTTTTTTAGCCATTCAGTATGTCGATTATTTTATCGGAAACTTCATCAGGGCTTATCTTGGTCGTATCTATTGTGTGATGCGCCTGTTTGTAGTATGGGCTTCGTTTTTGCATAAGTTCATCTATCTTCGCCACAGGGTCCTCTACATTAAGGAGCGGCCGATGGCTGTATTTTTTAATTCTTTCGTAAATAGTTTTAGTTTCCGCAGTAAGGTTAAATACTGTACCGGTTTCTTTTAGTATTCGTAAATTTTCTTTGTTACAGACGAGCCCTCCTCCGCAGCTGACTATAAGATTTGTTTCTTTGGATATTTTTTTAAGAAGGTTACTCTCCAGCTGCCTGAAATGTTGTTCACCTTTTGTTGCAAAAATTTCGGTTATGGGACAGCCTTCTTCTTTTTCGATTGTGCCATCCGTTTCAATGAACTTCAATTTAAGCTTGTCGGCAATAATTTTGCCTACAACAGTTTTGCCTACCCCCATGAAACCAACAAGGTAAATGTTTTTCACTTAGTATCCCCCCATCATTTCAAGAGAATAGCAATTTTTTATCTATACGGCGATTGTATGCTTAATAACCGGATTATTTGCCGTATTTTTTTATAAGCGCTAGGGCGATTATGTTTTTTTGTATCTGATTTGTTCCTTCGTAAATTTGCGTAATTTTTGCATCGCGCATAAATTTTTCAACCGGATAATCACGCATATAGCCGTAGCCGCCAAATATCTGAACGGCATCGGTTGAAACCTGCATTGCAACTTCTGAGGCAAAAAGCTTGGCAGCAGCTGAGGCGGTACCCACATCTTTTAGCCCTCTATCAACCATCCCGGCTGTTGCGTATACGAGGCTTCTGGCTGCTTCTACTTTCGTTGCCATATCTGCTAGCATCCATTGTATGCCTTGGAATGAGCTTATGGGTTTACCGAATTGTATTCTTTTGTGTGCATATTCTGTAGCAAGCTCAAGTGCGCCTTGGGCGATACCAACAGCCTGCGCTGCTACACCCGGCCGTGAATTATCGAATGTTTTCATGGTAGCAATAAAGCCTATGCCTTCGCGTTGTCCCAGCAAATTATTTTTATGTACTTTTACATCTGTGAAAACTAGTTCTCTTGTGGATGACGCACGTATGCCAAGTTTTTCTTCTTTTTTTCCGAAAGTAAAACCCGGGGTTCCTTTTTCAACTATAAAAGCAGAAACTCCTCTAGCGCCCCTAGCTTTATCGGTTACCGCAATTACAGTGTATATATCCGCATCGCCGCCGTTTGTGATAAAATGTTTTGTCCCATTGATTATATAGTAATCGCCGTCTTTCTTTGCAACAGTCTTTACGGCTGAAGCATCTGAGCCGGCCTCGGGCTCTGTGAGAGCAAACGCTGTAAGGTGTTTTCCGCTGGCTATATCCGGAAGGTATTTTTTCTTTTGTTCTTCTGTTCCGAATAAAAGTATTGGAAACATTCCCAAGAATGATGCGGCATAACTCGTTGCGATACCGCCGTCTACACGAGAAATCTCTTCGGTAGCTATGCAAAGGTTTAAAAGCCCGGAGCCCATGCCTCCGTAAGTTTCAGGTATGCATAATCTGAATAAATCAGCTTGTGCCAGAGTTTTAATCACCTCCGAGGGGAATTCTTCTTTTTCATCAAGCTGCCGCGAAACCGGCCGTATTTTTTCTTCTGCAATTTGGCGGCAAAGTTCCCTCAGCATTTTTTGCTCTTCGGTCATTGGATAATCAACAAGAAACATTTTTTCTCTCCTTTTTTAACACAGATTGGCACAGATTTAAAAGCAGATGATCGCAGATGATTTTATCTGCGATCATCTGTGTCTGCCGTCTGTGATCATCTGTGTAAAGATTTTAAATGCAGAATTACAGCTTTTTCTTGGCAATCTGGAAAATAGATGCAATTGACACAATCACTCCAGATTTTATGTGGAAGATTTTTCCTGTCTATTTCGCGAAAGCCAAGCTTTTTAAAAAATTGAGGAACAAACGTTAGCGCGAATACGTTTTTTATGCCTATGCTTTTTGCTTCAGTAGCACAACGTGTAACAAGTTTTGTTCCTATGCCTTTATCCTGAAATTTTTTTAAAATCACCAGTGATTTTATTTCTCCTAAGTCTTGCCAGCCGACTACGTGAAGTGCGCAAGACCCTATGATTTCATTCCTGGCCTCGTAAACCCAGAAATCCCTTATATTCTCGTAAATATAATTAAGAGACCTTTCTAGGACTTTTCCTTCCTTAGACCAGGAATTAATCAGAGAGTATATTTCTTTAGCGTCACTTATCTTTGCTTTCCGTATTCTTTGTGTCATCTTCTTTTGCACCGGTGCTTTTTCCTTTATCGAAAAATATTGTAATGCCTCCCAGATACATATTCGCATCTATACCGCTATTAGGGTGTTTTAAACTCGCATTAGAAAGATGCCGGTAGCGGTATTCAAAGTTAAGAGCAATATTATCTTTTATAAAATAACGTAAACCTCCTCCTCCCTGAGGCAGGAAATTGTATTGAGTTGATTGTTCTAATGTGTGTTGGCTCATGTATAATGCGCCAACGCCACCCTTAACATATGGTTGAATTTTTTCTGAAAGCGGGAAAACATATTCAAATAAAAAATTTGAGCCAACTTCGACATTGGAATTAGGGGAAGTTACCGTATTTATAAAGGGCTCGAGTATAAAATCAACCCGGCCTTTAGGATTTATTCCGATTTTACTGGTCAAGGGTTTTAAGTCAAAAATAAGGCCGACCAATAAAGGCACAGCCTGGTAATCTTTTTTTGTATCGTCCAAATGGCCATCAAGGTACCCGCTAAATACTTCTACGCCATCCAGCGCATAAGCTTTCGGCAAACTTGCGAAACATAAAAAAAATACTGCTACAGCTAAAGCTTTCTTCATCCTTTCCAACCCCCCTTTTAGTTAGAACTAATAACCTTGCCCCAGTTTAGTTATTCCCTTTACCATAATACCCTGCCCGCCTCCGGTGGGCGAGGCTGCGCCCGTGGATGAATGGCGGAGCGGGACGTCGCCCCACGGGACGTATTGTAACTGCCACGGGAAGCCTTCGGCGTACCCGTGGGGCTCCAGAAAACAAAGCCTTATTAGATTTTAAACAATAATTGATTATCTGTCAAACGTTTTTGAGGGAAATTAAAGGTAACTGGTGTCTGCAGTAAGGCGGGTTTATTTTATTTTTATAGATTCTCTAGAAATGCGGTTTAGGAAATCCTTAAGAGCATAATAAGATTTTTTAGGAATCCTTTGATCCACATCGGTTGCCTTTATTTTCTTATCGGAAAGTGCGACTATGCCAAACCATTCTTCATTCATATTCAGGCCGTTATTTTTTGCCTTTATATCAAAATAATACGAGCCATTAGACCATCCGGCTTCAGTGTTATGGATGCACCAATTGGGAGTGTATCCTTCATCATGTTTCCACCACTCATCGCTCCATTCAAAGAGAGTGCCGCCCAGGCAATTTCCCTGTGTATTTTTACTAAATACGGTATGTTCGAATAAGTTGTTCCATTGAGAAATTATATATTCTGATTGGGTATCTTCTGCTTCTTTCTCTAGGTAAGCATCATAGGAGTCTGCTCCGAATTCTGAGATAAAAATCGGTTTGTTAAAATAGCTTTTTATGTGGTTGAATAAATTGCCAAATTTCTTTCCCCTGTATGAAATTATGGCCAAAATGTCTATATCGTCGCATACCTTCGATGCGATGTCTAAAAAGCTTTCTTCGCCATTTCCTAAAGCCACAGGATGATTTGGGTCAATTTTTTTGATTTCAGCAGCTAGCTCATCTACAAAAGTATAGTAAATTTGTGCCCGTTTTTCTATCTGTTTTCGCAACTCTTTTATTTTGTCTATTTCCGGGCACGTCCAAAAGCAGATTTTTCCCGAAAAGGTATAACTGTTTTCATTACCTAAAACCCAAAGAAGCAACCCTTTTTCACCCTTCAGGGCCTCAGTGATTTTCAATATACGTTCTTTTGTGTTTTTTTGAAACTGCGCGTCAGCGTAATTTACGCCAGGGTAAGACCACAGGCCTAACCAATCACTTACGATTGTGTAAATTCCGAATTTAGTGTACATTTCGTTTATAAATGCTTTGACTTTATCAAGGTCTTCGCCGGTTGAATAAATCCTTACACAGTTTATACCGGCATCCTTCATGAGTTTTCCGTCTATCAACCATTGCTTATTCGTGTCAGTAAAAAATTCGTAATCGTAACCTTTGCAAATAGGCGTGGGGTTGTAAATTATACCTTTAATTAAGAATGGTTTATTGTCTACGGTAAGATAATATCCGCCTTCTTCTGTAGTTTTGATTGCAACTTTTGATGCCTCTGCAAATAAAGACAAGCTTATAAATAAATTTAAGCCTAAACAAATTATTAAAATTAAGGATTTTTTCATTTTGTTTTATACACGAATGACCACGAATAGAAGGACGAATTACCACTAATATATTCGTGGTAATTCGTCTCTAATTCGTGTGTATTCGTTTTATTACTCTTTTTCGTATTTGATATCGTCTAAGTAAAATACTATGCCTTCGGGTTCGTTTACGTCAATGTTTGTTGCCCAGCAAAAACCTCCTATTATATAGGAAAGGTCTTTACCGCGTAAGTCAATTTCATACTGCTTCCAATCTTTTGTAAGCTGTATTGGCCCTACGCTTACGCTGTCGGAATCAATGTATTCCCCGCTGGAAATACCGCCGATTTTAAATTCATTAATGACTTCTCCGCCCTTATCTCCTCTTGCCCAGAAGGTAAGCTTGCCTGCGCCTTGAAGGTTGTATCCTGCGTTTGCAATTGAACCCCAGTTGTTTGCCGGTTGCTGCCAATATATTCCTGCCCAACGAGTCCCTGAGTTGTTTCTGTATTCTACGCGTATACAAGAATCTCCGCTAAAGGGTAAATTCTTCCAGTTTGTATCAAGCTTTAAATCTTTAGCTGCAGTTGCAGGCATCCAGCCACTTGGGATAAAATGATTGTCTAAAGAGCCGGCATCGGCATAAACGTAAAAAGGAAAATTCATTTTCGCTTCTTCTTTTTTAAGCTCCGGGTCATATGTGTAGTAAACATCATCGATGTATACGGTCTGCTCTGCGCCAGCTGTCTGATCCGCATTGAAAATTACGCATAAGCCGCCGTTTATATAATGAAGGTCTTTGTCGGTTAAATTCACTGAATATTCCTGCCAATCCTTGGTTAACCTGATTGGCCCATACTCAACATTGGTTGAATCAGGGAAAGCAACGGCTTCACCCGCCGGCGTTTTTGTGATTCCGCCAATCTTAACCATATTGATAACTTCCCCGCCGTTTTTACCTTTTGCTTTAAATACTAATTTATTAAAACCGGTTAAATCGACACCGGTATCTTTTGTTCCCCAGTTATTTTGTGAAGATTGCCAATATATGCCTGCCCAACCGTTGCCTTGCGATTTTTTTGCGCTGTAGTCTATTTTTATTGCTGTGGAGCCGCTTGCCGGAGATTCAGTATCCTGGTCGCTGAATTTTAAATCGCCGTAGTCACCCATCCATCCGCTTGGAATAAAA
>JALOCC010000083.1 GCA_023227945.1 Candidatus Omnitrophota bacterium | reverse complement strand
AAGCTGTTGTTTGGCTTTTCTTACTTGCCCGCGACCCCTTGACAATGCAATAACGGCCCTGGAAGTGCCAGAAGTCGGAGTAACCAGCACCCACGATAGTGGGTAGGTGTATTATTTTGTGTGCACCGCGTTGCTGCTCTTCCGTGAGTTTCTGTACCATATCGTACCTCGTAGTTGCATTGTGACTCAGCATTGTTGGTGGTGCCCAGCGGATAAACCGAGCACCACCGTATCCACAATGCGTGAGGATGGTAGGAAGATATAAAAATTCTGGAAGTGGTGCAACTTATTTTTTAGGTACGTTCGAAAGAAACTATCTAAATAAAGCAATAACGTGCCAAGAGAAAAGAAAGGTGGGTTGGGTATAGTAACCTACTATACCCATTTGTCCCATATAGAATAAGGGCTAGAAGGAAATAGGTGTGGGTGGTGCAAGTACTTTTAAAACTATATAAAAACAAAAATAAAGGAATAAAGAAAATTGAAATTCTATAATCCTTTATTCTATGTGTTTTTATAAATTATTAAATATTTACTATACCTAGTATACCTAGTATCTTTAGAGCTATATAGAATATAGGATTTTAAGGGGGTATAGAAGTAAGGTATAGTAAATGGAGGTATAGTTGAAAGGATTTTCGGCGTTGTTTTTAAGTAAAAAACGGCATCGTTAAATTTTCTTTAACTCATTGTCAATTAAAAAAAGTAACGTTTCTTATGGAAATTTTCTTTTTCAGGAGCAACCTAAAGAAATAAAGGAATTAAAACACTTATATTTTACTTACAATATTTTACTAAAACCTATATAGAATAAGGCTTTGTGCGTGTTTCTTAATTATAGGGATATTTCTTTGTATTTAATTAAAAAGGGGAAAAGAAGTAAAGGTGCTCCCAATACGATACCATTTTTTGGGGCTGATAGTCTAAAAAGAAGTAGGCTAAAAGTTACTATACCCAATTTGAATCATATAGAATAAGGGCTTAACTCCATTTGCCAATAAAACGGAATTTAATTTGTATGTAATTTAGTTGAAAGAAATTACAAAAATCGCTCTGATTTGAGTGGGGGCAGTAGAAACATCGTGGCCCCGTGCAGCACTTTTTTCTCTATTCCACGCCTGGAGAGCTGCAAATGAATCGTTCTTATCTGATTTCGATTAGGCGTATTTTTTGGCATTAGCTTCATCGCGAGCGTTGTTGCAGTTATTTTTTTCCAGTCGTCGTGATCACGGTCCCAATCCAATTCGGTTTCAAGCAATTCGGCAATTGGATCAGCTTCTCTGAAGTTGTCGTTTGATTTTGCAAGTTCGGCCTGTTCTTCCATCGTCAAGAAAGTCTTTTCTCCAGACTCCCACAAAACTTTTATTTGCGCCCAAAGTTGCTGCTGGTCAATCCCATGCATCGCATTAATTGTTTTCACTGGAATAACCCAAAAGCGCCTATTTTTTTCATCGTCCTTAAGAAAATTTTCTTTATTTACGGTGGCCGCAAAAATAGTATGACGTTTATTCCTTTGTGCCATAGGAGCGTATGGCTTTCTTATTTCGTCTGTAGAGTCGGTAATAAAACTTTTGAGCGAGTCTAAATCTTTTTTTAGTGTTGAGCCTAATTCTCCGAGCTCAACAATCCATTTATTTAGGCATCCTAATAATGAATCTTTATTTCCCACATCTACATTTCGACCACCCTTAAAATAATCCTTCATATTTTTTGGTAATAAACTACCGACCCATGAAGTTTTACCTTCGCCCTCTGCGCCTTGTAAAACAAGGATTCCGTGTGTTTCAGGATTATTTTTATCAAACATTAAAGAAACCGCTGAACACATCCATCTACGAATATAAAGCTCTTTTTGTGTATTACTAAAATCATCTCGTACAGAAATAGTATCATAAAAATTTTGTAGCCTATCAATTCCATCCCAGGCGTTACTTTGTATCCAATCAGCAATTGGATTAATCACATTTTTAGATGCTTCGAGAGCCATATATCCACGGACTAACGAGCTAGTAAATCCAATTTCTTCAGCAAAACTAATCATTTGTGCTAAATCGGTATTTGCTTTATTATATTCTTCTGTTTTCCCTGGAATACTTACAATTTGATCGTCTTTTATTAGGTCAATACCTAATTTGACCCCGTAATGAACACACATAAGATGAAAATTTTCAATCGTCGCTAATATTTTTCCTCTCTTATTTCTCGTAAAATCGACATAATTAGAATCTGTAGAACCCGCATTCTGTATAGGTCCCGGCTCATCACACGCGTCAACAGAAATAACAGGCGGTATATTAGTTTGTGCGTAATCTTCATTATGTTGTAAGTAATTTGTAAGTTTTTCAGCATCCCATTTATCTGTTTCAATCGCGTCGCCTACATCCCATTTGTCTGGCTTCCCGCTGGGGATAGAAAGTATTTCGACCGAAGCTGCGATAGGGGTAATCATTTCCTTCAGTCTTTCGGCGCAGCGCTTACCGGATAGGTCATTATCCGGCCAGATTAAAACACGGCTTGCTGCAAGAGATGAAAAATCCATGTGACATATAGCCCCATCTCCACCGACAATAGAGCATACATCGTAACCGTCGATGCCTCCACGGGCCAGGTCGCATTTGCGTTCTCCTTGAACGAGTAACACTGTATTTTCTGGGAGGAAGTCCTCACAGCCATATAGAGGGCGGTTGTCTGGTAGCGCATGAAAGCACCAAGCTATTTCTCCAGTTACTTTGTTTGCACAAACCATCGCTGGAAGCGGTAATTTCTTTTTATTAATTACGAAACGGACGATAGCCCCAAAAAGAGTTCCGTCAGGCCTGCGCAAAATAGCTACGTGCTGTGGCGCAATTTTAGAATGACGTTTTTTGTCAATGTTATAAATCGAAATCTTGGGACCCATGAGGGCGGGGACCATATCTTCTGGCTGAATTTCAAGGGGCACCCATTCTTCTGGTGGCTTCTCGGGTACGTTAATTTGTACGCTCTTCCAGCGTGGAATCTCGGGGGATGTTTCCCCAGGCGCGTTAAGCCATGCGGCAGTAGCGTTGAGAGCCGTTTTGAAATCCCAACAATTGATACGCATGATAAGGTCAATTGCGTCCCCTGCGCCTCCCCGGTGATCCTTTCCGCCACACTGGTTGCAGTACCAGGTGCCACGACCCTCTAAGTCGTCGAATCGGAAGCGATCGTCACCACCACACGCGGGACAAGGACCGTGTCTTTTTGCAAGCTGCGCAACGTCGCACCCCGTGAGTGCTGGGATCAGTTGATTCCAGAGGCCATTTGCCATCTGGTTAATTTGTTTTGCATCATAAAACATCGAAAGAAACTCCTTGAAAATTACGGGCCTCTATAATGTAGTCAAAAAATAATGAGATTGATTTTATTACTTTGTTTGCTAAAATTATTTTTTACTTACATTGTAACTTATCTAAAATTATTTTCTAATTTATTCGTTACGGGTTCTCCTTGAGAAACAACACACCTCGCTTTCATCCTCGTTAGCGGGGTTTGTTGTTTCTAGACATAAAAATGTGCCTAGCCCAGCCTGGCTTATAGCCTCGCAGCTTTTCCAGAGCCAATAAATCTTCATAAGTTTTAGCCATACCCTGCTCTTTTTTCTTTTGTAATTTTTGATAGTCGGCTTCGGTGATCTCTTGAAGTACCCCTTCTTGCTCTATTAGTTTTCGTGGCTTTACTTTGTATGTATAGCCGCACTCTGGGCAAATCGGAGTGGTGCCGTGAACGCAAAAGCATTCGGGGCAGGTGCGCACGGGGAACTTAGTTATATCAGTTTCGATATTTTTTTTTGATTTTTTTATTCCGTCAAGACTCCATTCTCGTGACATCGCCGGAAGACCATGACGCATAACGTTTCCCGCGAGATCGAGTAGTATAGCTATTTTATCTTGTCCGGGCCTGAGTGCGCGCCCCCAACGCTGCATAGCCATTACCAGCGATTCAGTTGGAGAGAGGTCAATAACGCAATCAATGGTAACATCCATTTGTGCTGCCATCGACAAATCAAATCCCTCAGAAAAAAGATTTACTTGAGAAAGGCACTGCAATTTGTTTGTTGCAAAATCTAGAATTGCATTTGTGCGCTCATCGCTTTCTGTGTTTCCATCTATATGGGTTGTAGGAATTCCAGCCATTGTAAACTGAGCGGCAACTTCTTGAGAATGTTTTATCGAAGCACAAAAAATAATTGTTTTGAGTCCAAACGCGTGTTTTTTCCATTCTGCGATTGCATCCCCGGTAATCGTGGGTTTGTTTGCGCGTTCCTCAATTTCGGAAGTTGCAAAGTCGCCCATGCTGTGGTGAGCACCAGACATATCTATAGCGTTTGCTGCCGAAAATATTTTGTATGGAGATAAATAATTATGATCGATAAGCCACTGCATTGGTGGGGCTAAAATTAATTTGTCTGCAAAATTACCGCAACACTTGCCAAGGCCTTTTCCATCAAGCCTTGCTGGGGTTGCTGTCACTCCAAGACCAAATGCCTTGTAGTTATTTATGCAGTAATCAAGCACCTTCCCCCACTGGGTATCTCTCACCATGTGGTGGCACTCATCGACAATAACCAACAACTTTTTAGAGCGAGTCATTACGTTATCTATAAAATCTAAACGATTCACAAGTGTTTGAATGGAACCAACGATAATGCTAGAACCGCTATCTATATAGTTGTGGACGCTTTTTATTCCTTTAATCA